>JACPEF010000003.1 GCA_016183675.1 Betaproteobacteria bacterium | reverse complement strand
GCACGTTCATCGGCGCGGTCCTGGCGTTGGCCGTTGCCGGTTGCGGTTCTGGGCCCACGACCTCGGTGCACGGCACGGTCGCACTACCGGATGGGGGACGCGCCCCCGAGGCGGCCGTCTTGAGCGTGCACCTGACCGGCTTCGATGACAAACGCCAGGTCTACGTCACGTTCCGCATCTACAAGAAGAAGAATCCAGGGAGCTCGCCATTCCCGTTCGTGATGTCCAGGGTGCCGGTGAGCGAGCTCAAGAAATATTTCCGGTATCACGTCTACGCGCAGGTGGACCTGAACGGAGACGGCAAGATCACTCGCGGCGAGCCCACCGGATCGACCGAGATCGAGATCCAGAACCCCGCCGACCCGATCAAGGATGCCCAGGTTCTGCTGCGGCACTGGTAAATTGATCGGGGACCGGCCACAGTTTTCCTGGATCAGGCGCAGCGGCACGCCGGCGATTCTCAGGCGTGCGCAGCGGGGCATGGCTTCGCTTAGAGCACGCGTTTCGCCCCCGATAACGCACCGCTAAGCGCCTTAGCTGACCTCAAATAGCGTCCTGACATCCTTCCAAACAACGCGTTACGTAGGTCCGACTTGGTTCCCTTGAGTTTCATCACCCCGGTCTGCCCGCTTTCCGCGCCCGTTGCGGGCGGCTGCGCTCTTCAGCCAGCTGTCGCACGACATCCGCGCCGCTGCGCGCCCGGTCGCGGCTCTCCGGCGTTTCCTTGCCGAGCGCCGTGCCGGCCACGAAGCGATAGATGTCCGCCGCCCCCTGAAATACTTTGGGGGTGATGCCGGACGCCCCGAGGGTCTTGGAGATCTCAAGCATTTCCGGCACCCAGCGATACGCCTTGGGCGGCATCATCGGAAACTGGTTGAGCGCCCAGTCGTAAAGACCGGCGCGGGACTGCCGCAACTGCTCCTCCAGCATGCCGGCGACGCTAAGGCGTTGCGCAGCGATCAGCACCTCCAGCCACAGCGCCTGCGTGCCTTTGTTGAGGGCGCCGTAGCACATCTTGAGCGCGCTCGCGTCCGCGATGCGTTCGCTGACCACGTGCACGGCGAGCTGCGGTCCGGCGAGCTGCTCGAGATCGGCGGCGCCAGGGCCCGACACGTAGAGATTGGTCTTCGCCCCGCCGCGCGGCGGCGGACCGATGATGCCGGAGTCGAGAAACCGCCCGCCTGCTTTCTCGATCAAGCCGGCGATCTCGTGCACGGTGTCCGGTGCGATCGCGTTGCAGTCGACGATCAGCGTATGGCGGCCGCTCGCGCGCAGCGCCTTCGCCGCTTCGCGCGCGAAATCAAGGGCGGCGCCCGGATTCATGACCGAGAGCACGACATCGCATTCGGCGACGAGCCGCGCAACCATGCCGACGTCGGTCAATCCCGCCTCGCGCGCGAGCGCGCGGCTCCGCTCGCTGCGCTGGTTGAGCGCGGTGCAGACCGTGAAGCCCTTCGCCTTAATCTGCATCGCGACCGCCTGCCCCATGTCCCCGGGGGTCATCAAGCCGACTTTCTCGATCCGCACGGCGTCGCCTTTCAGGTGAGTTGCGAACGGAGAACATACCACGTACCACGGCAGGGGCGGGTAAGCTTTCTGATTCATTGGCGGCGGATCGGGACGCAGGCGCCGTGCGGCTCTTCCGTCGCGGGGCAGCGATACGACCGGAGAATCCCGGGCAACAGGCCACTTCGGATAAACTACTCGAGTGACCTCGATCGTCCTATCCACCATCAACGCGCGCTACGTCCACGCCGCGCTCGGCCTGCGCTATCTGCTCGCCAATCTCGGCGAGCTGAAGCAAGAAGCGCGCGTCGCGGAGTTTGTGCTCGGCCAGCGGCCGGCGGACATCGTCGAGGCGATTCTCGCGCTGCGGCCTTCCATCGTCGGCTTCGGGGTCTACATCTGGAACGTGGACGAAACCACCCGGGTGGTGGCGCAGTTGAAGCGCGTCGCCCCCGAAGTGACGGTTGTCGTGGGCGGGCCCGAGGTGAGCTACGAGGTCGAAGAACAGCGCGTCTGCGCGCTCGCCGATCACGTCGTCACCGGCTGGGGCGACGTGACGTTCCCGGGCCTCTGTCGCGACATCCTTGCGGGGAATCCGCCTGCGGGAAAGGTGATCGCCGGCGAGCAGCCTGATCTGTCGCAAATTACGTTTCCGTACGAGCACTACACCGACGAGGACGTCGCCAAGCGCTTCCTTTACGTCGAGGCCTCGCGCGGGTGCCCCTTCAAATGCGAGTTCTGCCTCTCGGCGCTGGATAAGACCGCGTGGCCGTTCGATCTCGGCGCATTTCTCGCGGAGCTTGCAAAGCTTCACGCGCGCGGCGCGCGGCACTTTCGCTTCGTGGACCGCACCTTCAACCTGAAGGTCGCGGCGAGCGTGAGGATCCTCGAATTCTTCCTCGAGCGGCTGGACGAGCGGCTCTTCGTGCACTTCGAGGTGATCCCCGACCACCTGCCGGACAAGCTGAAAGAGGCGATCGCGCGCTTTCCAAAAGGGTCGCTGCAGTTCGAGGTCGGCATCCAGACCTGGAACCCGCAGGTGCAGGCGCTCATTTCCCGCAAGCAGGACAACGCGAAGGCGGAACAGAATCTAGCGTGGCTCAGGAACCAGGCCAACGCCTTCGTCCACGCCGACCTGATCGCCGGGCTGCCGGGCGAGGACCTGGAAAGCTTCGCGGGCGGCTTCGACCGCCTTCACGCGCTGCGCCCGCACGAGATCCAGTTGGGGATACTGAAGCGGCTCCGTGGCACGCCGATCGCGCGCCACACGGAATCCTTCGGCATGCGCTGGAACCCCTATGCGCCGTACAACGTGCTCGCCACTGACCGCGTGAACTTTGCCGACATGCAGCGCATTGCGCGCTTCGCCCGCTACTGGGAGCTGGTCGGCAACTCCGGGCGCTTTCACCGCACGCTGCCGCTGCTGCTGGGGAATTCGTCCTTCGACTCCGCTCAGGACGGGCCGTTTGCGCGCTTCATGCGGTTTTCGGACTGGCTCTACGCAAAGACCGGCAGGACGCACGAGATCGCGCTCAAACGGCTGTGCGAATTTCTGCATTCATTCCTCACGCAGGAACTGAAGATCCAGCCGATGCTCGCGACGGAGGCGCTCGCGCGCGACTACGAGGAAAGCGGCGCGAAGGGGCGCCTGAGCTTCATGAACGCGGGCGTGCGGCCGGACGCGCCGCGCCCGACAACCCGGCGCGGCCGCCTGCGCCAGTCACGGCACCTGCACGCCTGATCCGCGCGGTGCTCCTCAAGGGGGTTATTTTTTCGCAGTGAACCTGAAGCGGCAGACGTTGCCGCCGCGCGCCATGCACTCCTGGTGATCCACCTTGCTGTCAGTGAAGCCTCCCATCATCGCCAGGTCGAAGTGGCAGATTTCCGGGTTCTTAATGGCGAGCTCGTGGAAGACGCAGTTATCGGCCTCGATCACCGGTGCCTTGTCCGTGGCGGCCGCGCTTCTCGCGTTGTAGCCGAGCTGGTCCATTACCGCGGCGAGCTTTTCGACTTTCTGCGTGCGGGTCTTGAGCTCCGGGTGCTGCGTGCGCAGCTGCGCCGCAACGCCCGAGCCCATGGCGCTCAGTCGTTTCTGCAATTCCTCCGCACCGTGTTCGTCCTTGATTGCTTCGATCACGAGCTGGGCAAACCAGGAATAGTGGCGCGGAAAAACTTCCTTGCCCTTGTCGGTGAGAGCATACAGTTGCTGCGGCCTGCCGCCCGAGGGCCGCGTCGTACCCGGGGAGACGAGGCCGTCGCGCTCCAAGGCGGCGAGATGCTGCCGCACCGCGTTGCGCGTGATCTTGAGCCCATTCGAGAGCTCGTGCACCGTCAGGCCCGACTTGTTCTTGAGCAATTGCTTGAGCAGCTGCTTCTGTCTATCACCCAATATTTCAATCACTTCGCGATCCTTTCTAGCCGGGTGTCCGCTCTACCGTTCCCCGCCAGCCAACGAAATTATATCCGATCTGACACTTAATGCAATATAAACATATATAACTTGACAAAGTATCTTTAGTGCCGTATTCTGGAACCGTAACACCAAACTTTCGACCTCAACCAACTTGTAAAGGAAAATGTAATGAACCCGATCAAACAGTCCCTCATAGCGGCCTCGATCCTGGCCGCGTTCCTGGCACCAGCCGCGCCAGTGTTTGCGCAGCATGCCGAGCATGTTGTTGTTGCTCAGGCACCCGCTGCCGCAAAGGTGGCTGAAACCGGCGCCGCGCTACGCGACTTGTGGGTAGGTCACATCTTCTGGGTGCGTAACGTGGTCGTCGACACTTTCGCGGGAAACAAAAAAGCAGCGGCAGCGGCGGAGAAGGAAGTCGTCGCCAACGCCAGGCAGATCGCGGGTGCGATCGAGCCGTACTACGGCAAGGAGGCTTCCGAGAAGCTGTTCGGCCTGCTCGCCGGGCACTACGGCGCGGTCAAGCAGTACCTCGAGGCGACCGCCGCAGGCAGCAAGGCCAAGCAGGACGCAGCAGTAAAGAACCTGACTGGCAACGCAACCGAGATCGCCAGATTCCTGAGCGGCGCCAACCCGAATCTGCCGTTCGACGCGCTGAACGGATTACTGCTCGCGCACGGCGGGCATCACCTCCAGGAGATCCAGCAACTGCACGGCACGCAGTACGCGGAGGAAGCGCAGACCTGGGAAGCGATGAAGAAGCACATGCACGGGATCGCCGATGCGCTCGCCGGAGCGATCGCCAAGCAGTTCCCCGCCAAGTTCAGCTGATTCCGGCAGGCCGCGGCGGGTCTTGCGCCCGCCGCGCTCAAACGAACAAGGATAAACTGGGGCAGAAAATGACTCCCTGCTCCTTTCACAGGATTAACCACGCATGCCGACCTACCAAGTGAAGCTCTCGGGCCGCGAGCAGGTTGCCGAGGGCACCATGGCCTTTCGCTTCGAAAAACCGGCGGGGTTCAGTTTCAAGCCGGGACAAGCCGTCGCGTTCGAGTTGATCGATCCGCCGGCGGGCGACGGGCAAAGCCGCCGCACCTTTTCCCTTGTCAGCGCTCCGTTCGAAAGCACGCTGGTGGTCGCCACCCGCATGCGCGACAGTGCGTTCAAGCGCACGCTCAAGGCGCTGCCGACAGGCGGGGCCATCAAGATCCAAGGCCCGTTCGGCGACATGACGCTGCACGAGGACCGCGCGCGTCCCGCCGCCTTCATAGCCGGCGGCATCGGCATCACCCCGTTCATGAGCATGGTACGGCAGGCGACAAAGGACGCGCGGCCGCAGCGGCTGTCCCTCATTTACTCCAACCGCCGTCCCGAAGACGCGGCGTTTCTCGCCGAGCTGCAGGGCCTGGAGCGGCAGAACCCGGACTTTCGGCTGTGCGCCACCATGACGGAAATGAGCCAATCAGCCCGCCGGTGGGACGGCGAGCAGGGCGTGGTGGACGCGGCTCTGGTACGCCGATGCGTCGGCGACATCGCGGCGCCGGTTTATTACCTCGCCGGGCCGCCGGCGATGGTGGATGCGATGCAGGAGGTGCTGCGCGGCGCGGGAGTCGCAGAAGACGATGTCCACAGCGAGGAGTTCTACGGCTACTAGCTAATGCGCATCCGGCAACACACCCACCTGCGGCAATTTCGCGAGGCCGGTCGCGCGCGCGTGCTCTTCGAAACCCTGGTTGCGCCAGAAGAACGCGCCGGGCATGGTGGTCGGGATCACCAGCACGTAGAAGAGCGCGCGCCCGATGGCCGCCGTCGCGATGACGAGCATGGCCGCGATCATCCAGGCCCAGAAACCCGCATGGCCCTCGAGCCCAAGGACACCGAGCGCGGCGACGAGCGCGATGCTCAGCACCAAGCCGGCGTTACGCAGGATGTAAGTTTTGCCGAAAGTGGTGCGCTGCTCTTGGTGGGAAGCTGCCGCTTCGCCGCCGAGTGGTGCATTGAGGTCGCGCGCGTGCGCGATCAGGCCCAGTCCCTCGATCACCAACCCCAGCGCCATCGGCCAGGCGAGCACGGAAAGCAGGCCCGCGAACGCTTCGCCCTGCGAGGCGAGCACGGCGGCATAGACGACGCCCACGACCAGTGCGCCCAGGGTCAGCATTGAACCGTAGAACGAGGTCGCGACCTGCCAGTGATCCCAGAATGGACGGGCCTTGATGCGGTAGATGCGATTCATGGCGTACAAGGCGACCGGACCGGCCACCACGGCAAGCCACCCGGCGAAGGTTTGCAGTCCGTGCATGGTTGCCTGGGGGGGTAACCAGGCAAACAATCCCGGGATCGCGAGCAGCAGCGTGTACAGACCCATGGCGTTATAGAACACCGCGATGGCGGCGACTTCACGGCTCACCGGCGAGTAGCGCAGGTTGTTGAAGGCGCGGTAGAAGCGATGCGGCTTGCCGAGGTGCGCCGTGGACGCCACGAGCGCGAAGGTCTCCAGCACAAGCAACCCGAACAAGAGCGCCGCGTGCGCGGTCGGGTGGGCCTGCGCCGAGAGCACATTCAGGCCGAAGAGCGGGCCCAGGAACAAGGTGAGGAACGCGCCGATCACGCCTTGCGAAATTAGGGTGAAGACGACCAGCGGGTCTTCGCGCGAGCGCAGCTTCGCGAAATTCCATTTGCGCTCGCGCGGCTGGTCGGCCACCTCCGGGCGGTAGCGGATTTTGCCGGCTTTCTCTTTCTTGACGTAGACGAGCGGCATGCTGTCGGTGCGGCGCATCTCGCGCGGCAGCTCACGCACCTGCTGGAAGCGGATGTTGGGGTGGGTGATGCCGGGGTCGGGAAAGCCCGGAATGTCGAGTTTCGCCTGCACCCGGTTGGCCGGCGGGGTTTCGATTACGCCGAAATCCAGCGCGCCGGCCAGACAGGCCGAAACGCAAGCGGGTTTCAGCCCCACTTCGAGGCGATCCACGCACATGTTGCACTTCGACACTTCGCCCTTGATCGGGTCGAGCTGCGGCGCGTTATACGGGCACACCCAGGTGCAGTAGCCGCAGCCGAAGCAGATGTCCGGGTCCTGCAGCACCGCTCCGTATTCGGCGAACTTGGTGTAGGCGCGCGTCGGGCAGCCATTCAGGCACACCGGGTCGTCGCAGTGGTTGCCCGCCATGGATATGTTGACGCGGCGGAAATCCGGGTAGGTGCCGCCTTCCACGTAGCCCACCGAGCGGAAGCTGATGTGCGCCGGCAGCGCGTTCTTCTCGCTGCACGCCGCTTCGCAGGCGTGGCAGCCGATGCAGTTGTCGGCGGTGAAATGGAAGCCGTGCTGCTTGTAGCGGTCCGGGTTCGTGCTGATCGCGGCGCTGTTGTTAATCTTCAGGCTCTTCCCGGCGAGCGGATCTTTTTCGCCGGCGAGATCGATCGGCTTGCCCCACTGGTTGACCTGCGCACCGTTCGACGGCGGCAGCAAGTCGTAAGCGTGCTCGTTCGGGCGAGCCTTGAAAGCGGGCGCGTGGGACTGGCAGCCGGCGCCGCCGGACGCTTCGATGAAAGCGAGGCCTTGCTTGTCTGCGCCTACCTTGAGCATGCTGCCCCCTCAGTAACTGCGCGCGGCAACATTGGCCGCGGCAGCCGCCAGTTGATCCGTCGCCGGCTCGATCTTCACCGCGCACTGCTTGAACGCGGGCTGGCGCGAATACGGGTCGAGCAGGCCCAGCGTCAGGCGGTTGACGCATTCGTGGAAATGGAACGGGATGAACACCATGTTGTGCGGCACGCGGTGGGTCAGCTGCACCATCACCACGGCATAGCCGCGCCGCGATATCAGCCGCGCATAGGTCATGTGGCCGATGCCCAGCTCCTTCGCGGCATCCGGGTTCATCTCCATGTACGGCGTGGGGGAGAACTTGTTGACGTTGCCGATCCTGCCGGTGCGCGTGCGCGTGTGGAAATGCTCGACCACGCGGCCGCTGTTCAGCCAGAAAGGGAACTGCTTGTCCGGCCGCTCGTTGTTGTCGACGAAGGGCAGCGCGATCAGCTTGGCCTTGCCGTCCGGGTGCTGGAACACGCCGTCGGTGTACAAGCGCGGCGAGCCCGCCTCGGCGCCCTCCGAGCACGGCCATTGGATCCCGCGCTGCGCCTCGATCTTGTCGTGGGTCATCCCAGAGCAATCGAGCATGCGCCCCGTGGACAGCTCGCGCATTTCGTCGAACACCTCGGCGGACGTTTCAGGAAAGCGCATCTTGCGTCCCTGCTCGAAGCGCTTGGCCATCTGGTTGAAGATCCACAGGTCGGACTTGGAATTGCCGTGCGGCTCCATCACCTTGCGAACGAGGTTCACGCGCCGCTCAGTGTTGGTGAACACGCCCTCCTTTTCGCCCCACAGCGCTGCCGGCAGAAAGACGTGCGCGTATTGGGTGGTTTCGACGTCGGCATACGCGTCCTGCACCGCCAGGAATTCCAGGTTCTGCAGCGTCTTCTTGATGCGCGGAATGTTCGGCATCGAAGTCATCGGATTGGTCGCGATCAGCCACAGTGCTTTTATCTGGCCGGTCTCCATGGCCGGGAAGATGTCGGTCATGAAAAGGCCGCGCTGCTTGGGGAAGAACTCGGGGTCGATGCCCCAGTACTGCGCGATGTCCATCCGGTCCTTTTCCTTTTCCAGCGCGCGGTAGCCGGGGAGTCCGGAGCACGACGACCATTCGCGCGTGCCCATGGCGTTGCACTGGCCGGTGATGGAGAGGCTGGTGCCGCCCGGCTTGCCGATGTTGCCCGTGATGAGATTGAGGTTGTTGATCGCGGCGACGCCGTCCGAGCCGTGCGTGCTCTGGTTGATCCCCATGGTCCAGATCGACATCGCGGCGCCCGCCTTCGCGTAGAGGCGCGCAACGTGGCGTATCGTATCTTCGTCTATGCTGCAGATTGCGGCTGCGGTGGTCGGATCGTATTGCGCCACCAGGCGGGCAAACTCTTCGCACCCGCTGGTGTGCGCTTCGATGTATGCGCGGTCCTCCAGGCCTTCTTTGAGGATCACGTGCGCCAGCGCGTTCAGCAGAACGAGATCGGTGCCGGGCGTGACCGGCAAATGAATGTCCGCCATCTGCGCGAACATGGTGACGCGCGGATCGACCACGATCACGGGGAACTTGCGCTTCTCCAGCGCCATCTTCAGGCGCCAGTAGATGATCGGATGCTGCTCGGGCAAGTTCGAGCCGAACGCGATCAGACATTCCGTCTGATCGAAATCGTCATAGCAGCCGGGCGGGCCGTCGGAACCGAACGAGCGCTTGTAGCCGGACACGGCCGAAGACATGCACAGGGTGGTGTTGCCGTCGTAGGTGTTGGTGCCGATGACCCCGCGCGCGAGCTTGCCGAGCGTATAGAACTCCTCGGTGAGGATCTGCCCGGTGGACACGATGGCGACGCTGTCGCGCCCGTACTTCTGCTGGATGCGCTTGATTTCGGCGGCCGAGTAGTCGAGCGCCTCGTCCCAGCCAACCTCGCGGTAGGCGTCGATCGCGCGCTCGCGCAGGAGAGGCGTCTTGCCGCGGTTCGCGGAATTGAACAGCTCGTGCGAGAAAATGCCCTTGATGCAGAGCTTGCCCTGGTTGACGGGCGCGTCGGCCACGCCGCGCGCGGCCACCGCCTTGCCCTCTGCGTTCAGCCCGACTTCGATCGAGCAGCCGGTGGAGCAGTAGCCGCAGGTGGTGTATTTCCACTGCGTCACGCCCTTGTCGGCGATCTTGATCGGATTTTTTTTGCGGCGTCCAAACAGCATTGTCGTCCCCTGCGTTATCTGGTTTCTTTCAGCTACCGGTCACGAGCCACTTTTTTTCTAATAGATGTCGCGCTGGTAGCGTCCGCTCTTGGCGAGCGCGGCCACGTGACTCCGCGCCGCCTGCAAGTCCATGCCACCCTGCTCGGCGACGATCGCGGTCAGCGCGCGATCCACGTCCCCTGCCATGCGCTGGGCGTCGCCGCACACGTAGAAGTGCGCGCCGGCCTGCAGCCACTCCCACAGCTCGCTCGCGTGCTCGCGCATGCGGTCCTGGACGTAGATCTTGTGCGCCTGCTCGCGCGAGAAGGCGAGATCGAGGCGGGTGAGGAGTCCGCTTGCCGCCCAGTTTTCCAGCTCGCCGCGGTAGAGGTAGTCGCAGTCGCGCCGCTGGTTGCCGAAGATGAGCCAGTTTTTTCCGGTGGCGCCGCGCGCCTCGCGCTCCTCGAGGAAAGCGCGGAACGGCGCGATGCCGGTGCCGGGGCCGACCATGATGATGGGGACGTCGTCGGCCGGCAGCGCGAAGCCGTGCGCGCGTTGCACGTAAACCGGAAGTTTCCGTCCCGGCGTCAGCCGCTCGGCGAAGAAGGTCGAGGCGACGCCCCGGAAATTGCGCGCGAAGAGCTCGTAGCTCACTACCGCGATCGTGAGATGCACTTCCCGTGGGTGCGCGCGCTGGGAAGAGGCGATCGAGTACATGCGGGGCTGCAGCCGGCCCAGAGCGGCGGCGAATTCCGCCACCGGCGGCCGCGCGGAAGGGAAGCGGGTCAGCGTGTTGAGGGCCTCGTGGATGCCGAGCCGGTGCGCGCCGGCGTCGTCGTCGGCGAGCTTCGACAATGTCGCCGCCTCGCGCGCCGAGCGCGCGAACTTGGAAAGCGTCCAGTACAGGGAGGCCGTGGGCGACCGCAGGTCACAATGCCGGGACAGCGCCTCGCGCGCGGGGGCGACGGTGCCGTCGGCAAGCGTGACCGGTTCCGAGCCTTTGGCATCGAGCAGCGCCAGGACCAACTCCACTTCCTCTGGATTGTTGCGCACCCAGACGCCGAGCGAGTCGCCCGGCTGGTAGGCGACGCCGGTATCGCCGAGGTCGAGTGTGACGTGCTGTATGCGCCTCTCGCTTGCCGCGTCGGTGAGAGGCGTGCTGGCGATGAGTGGCGCGAACACCGGCGCCTGGCGGTGATAGCCTGATTCTGCGTCCGCCGGTTTCGTTTGCGCCGGACCGGGAGCCGCCTGTGGACCCACGGGCGCTACGGCCTGGGTCGCGCCCTCGGTAGCCAGCAGTTCCCTGACCTTCTTGGCCGTCGGCTTGCCGCCGGGCACGCAGCGGCCGAGGTCCTTTTCGGCGCCCTGCGCGATCGCCTCGGCGTATTCCTTGCACTGGTAGCCGCACTGCCCGCAGTCGAGCTGGCCCATCGCTGCCATCAAGCGGCGCGGAAACGGGCGGCCTTCGGCGAGCTTCAACCGCTCATCCAGCGCGAGCGTCGGATCGTGCCAGGGGAAAACCTCTTCGGCCGCGGCCGTCGCCGCCTCCGGCGCGCCGCCCTGCAATCCGAGCCAGCCGGCGAGAAAGCCGTTCAGCCACGCGCGCTGCGCAGGCATGAACGGCGCCGTCTCCGGCACGAGCGCGAGATTGAATTGATCGGGCTTGACCGGCGCGTTCATGTCTTCCTAGGCGGCGAGGGCGGCGGAATGCTGCGCGAGGGCGCGCAGCGCTTCAACCGAAAGGCGTTGCGCGAACTGCTGGAAGTTTTCGTTCGCGCCGCTGCGTTGTTCGAGATAGCCGGCGAGCAGGCGCTCGATCAGCGCCGGCGCCGCATCCGCCGGCACGTCGCGCACGAGCTCGCGCGCGAGTTCCTTGCGCGCGCCGTAGCCCCCACCGACGTAAACGTGGTAGCCCTCGACGCCCTCGTCGCCCACCTTGCAGGCAAGGAGGCCGATGTCGCCGATGTAGTGCTGGGCGCAGGAATGGTGGCAGCCGGTGAGGTGGATGTTGACCGGTGCGTCGAGCTTCACTCTCGGCTCGACGTAATCGGCGATCGCCATCGCGTGGCGCTTGGTGTCGGACGCGGAGAACTTGCAGCCGGTGTTGCCGGTGCAGGCGACCATCCCCGCCCGCACGCTGGCGGCGCGCCACGCGAGGCCCAACGCCTCGATCTCGCGCTTGACCGCGTCCACCTGCGCTTCCGGGATGTCGGAGAGAATCAGGTTTTGCCACACGGTCAGGCGGATGTCGCCCGAGCCGTACTGGCCGGCGATGCGTGCGAGCCCTTTCATCTGCGCCGCCTCCAGCCGGCCGACCGGCAGCGCGATGCCGACGTAACGGAAGCCTTCCTGCTTCTGGGGGTGCACGCCGACGTGGCCGAAGCGCTCGAGCGGCGGCCGCGGCTCGCATTCCGACAGCGGCAGTCGCGGCAGCGGCGCGCCCAGCACTTTCTCGACCTCGGCGAGGTACCACTCGAGCCCGTGGCGGTCGATGATGTACTTCATGCGCGCTTTTGTGCGGTCGGTGCGGTCGCCGTGCTCGATGAACACGCGCACGATCGCGACGGCGACCGGCACGCACTGCTCCGGGGCGATCGCGATGCCGAGGTCGCGCGCGAAATCGCCGTGGCCGGTGGTGCCGCCCAGCGCGACGCGGAAATGGATGCCGGCGGGCAGGGTCTTGCCCTCGCCCACCCGCACCGCCGTGAAGCCGATGTCGTTGGTGTCCTCGAGCACCGCGATCGGTCCGCCGCCGTCGAAGGCGATGTTGAACTTGCGCGGCAGCCCGTACAGCTCGCGGTGGTTGAGGATCGTGTAGTGCATGTCCCGGCACAGTGCGCGGGTGTCGATCAGCTCCTGCGGCGAGATGCCGGCGGTGGCGTCGCCGGTGACGTTGCGAATATTGTCGGCGCCGGAGCCGCGGTTGACGATGCCAAGCTCGTACAGGGCCGTCAGCACTTTCAGGGCGTCCCGGGCGCCGACCTCGCGGATCTGCAGGTTGGCGCGCGTGGTCACATGCGAGTACCCGCCGCCGAAGCGCTCGGCCAGATCGGCGACGCCGCGCAGCTGATGGGCGGTGAGGATGCCGTTGGGCAGCCTCAGGCGGCACATGTAGGAATCCTGCGCCGGCGCCGCGTAAAACAGCCCGAAGAACTTGGTGAGGAAGACGTCGGTACCCTTCGGGAATTCGCCCTTGCGCGCACGCGCGCGCAGCTCATCCCACATGTCGAGCGGATGCTTGGCGCGCTTTGCCTGCTCCTCTGCAGCGAGTTTCTTGCCTTCCGCGAGGAAACGATTCTGGGCCTCGAAATGAATGCGCTCCGGGCCTGCGGGCGCATCCTGCGCGGCAGCGCCCCGTCCCGCGCGTCCGTGCAGACGCGCGATCGCGACCCCGCTGGCGAGGCCCTGGAGGTACTGCTTCTGCTCTTCGCTGAACTCGTCCATACGGGTCTCAGTGCGCGAGGAGCAGATAGAACAGGAGGAGGTTGAGCACGAACAGCGCCGCAGCAATCGAGCGCCAGAACCGAGCGGGGTTGCGCCCGGCGAGCGGCGTGCGGCCGGGGGCGATTACCGGTTGGTGCTCGCCGCGTTCCAGTGCGAGCAGGAACTCGTCGGCGGTCTCGAAGCGGAGCTTCTTCTCGCGCGCGACCGCCTTGAGCAGGACCGCTTCCAGCCAGCCGGGAATTTCCGGACGGTAGCGCGTGGGCGGAACCGGATCGCCGAATTTCGGGTGCTGGAACGGCTCGATCTCGCCGTAGGGATACTTGCGCGTGAGCAGGTGATAAAGGGTGACGCCTGCGGCGTAGAGATCGGCCGCGGCGTCGGCGGTTTTACCCTCGAACAGCTCCGGCGCCATATAGCTCGGCGTGCCCGGTGCGCCCGGGCCGGTTTCATGGATCGCTCCCGCGGCGAGCGCCACGCCGAGATCGAGGATACGCAGCTTCTCGTCGGCGCCGAGATGGATGTTCGAGGGCTTTACGTCGCGGTGCACGATGTTCAGGCGGTGCAGCGCACCGAGGCCCTTCGCGAGCCGGATGCCGATCTTTACCGCGTCGGCCACGGTGAAGTGCGCGCTCGTATCGAGCCGCTGCTGCAGCGTGGCGCCCTCGTGATAGCTCGTCACGTAGTAAAGGTGGCCGCGCTCGGGCGCCGGCAGCACCTGGGAAAAATAATGCGACACCACGCGCCGCGCCAGCCATTCCTCGGCGGCGATCGCGGCGCGCTCCCCGCTGTCGGATGCGAGCAGCGGCTGCAGCGTCTTCAACACCCCAAGGCTTCCGTTGGCGCGGTTCCTGACTTTGTAGAGCAGTGTCGCGCGCGACTCATGCAGCAGGCCGAGCACTTCGTAGCCGTCAACCGCCTGGCCCGGCTTGAGCCGCGGCGGCAGCGGCAGCATCCGGCCGTCGGCGAGGCTGTCGAGCATGTCGCCATCGGGTAGCCGCTCGACCCGCAGCACGACCGCGCTCGCGTTGTCCTGGCCGCCGTGCGCAAGCGCCGCCTCCGCGAGCGCACGCGCCGCCGGCTCGGGCTCGGAATGCTCGCGCAGCAGCTCGTTCATGCCGTAATCGCCGAGCGGCTCCCACACGCCGTCGCTCGCCAGCACGAACACATCCCCCGCACGCAGCTGATCCTCCGCGTAGTCCACGGCGAGATGCGGGTCGAGCCCGATTGCGCGCTTGAGCACGTGGCGCATGTCGGGGCGGTCCCACACGTGATCGTTGGTGAGCCGCGCGAGCCGCCCGTCGCGCCACAGGTAGGCCCGGCTGTCGCCGACGTGTGCGAGCACGTAGCGCCGGCCGCGCAGCACCAGCGCGGTGAGCGTGGTCGCCATGCCGGCGAGCTCGCAGTGTGCGACGGCCTGTGCGAGGAGCCACTGGTTGTTTGCGTTCAGCACGCGGTCGAGTGCTTGCGGAACGGCCCACGTGTCGGGCGTCGCGTAGTAGTCGGCGAGCAGTCCGCGCACGATGTACTCCGCCGCCTCCCGCCCGCCGCGGCCCCCCGAGACGCCGTCTGCGAGCGCCGCGATGACGCCCTTGGTGCCGAGCTCCGCGCCCGTGGGCGTCACCACGCCGCAGAAGTCCTCGTTCGCTTTGCGTGGCCCGGCGCGACTGCAATAGCCGGTGGCGACCTGCAGTGCCGTGCCGGAGGCCATCGCGGGAGGCGCGACCCGACGCCCCGGGGCGGTGCGCTGCAGCGTTCGCATCGTGGCGGGCATCGTTAGATCCTCGCGGTGGTCAAGTGCGCGGCGCCCCAAGTCGTGCGCCAGCGCGTCTTAACGGCGCTGAGCCCCACCATGGCGAGCAGCGCGAGCGCGGCGAACAGCAGCAGCCCCGCCTGGTAGCTCCCGCTGAGCTGCTTGGAGTAGCCGAGACTGGAGGCGAGGTAGAAGCCGCCGAGGCCGCCGGCCATGCCGACCAGCCCCGTCATCACCCCGATCTCCTTGCGGAAACGCTGCGGCACGAGCTGGAATACTGCGCCGTTGCCCACGCCGAACGAAAGCATCGCAACCACGAACACCGCGAGCGCGAGCCAGTCGCTCTTCAGGCCGGAACTCGCGGTCCCGAGCGTGGCGGCAGCGATCAGGTACACCAGTGACAGCGACCGGATGCCGCCGATGCGGTCGGCAACGAGGCCGCCGAGCGGCCGCACCATGGAGCCCGCGAACACGCACGCGGCGGTGAAGTAGCCCGCCACCACCGGGTTCAGCGTGTACTGGTCGTTGAAATAGATGGTGAGCGAGGAGGCGAGCCCGACGAACCCGCCGAAAGTGACGCTGTAGAAGAACATGAACCACCACGCGTCGTGATCCCTCAGCACCTCGAGGTACGCCGCGAGCGGCTTCGGCGCCGGGCATTCCGGACTGTCCTTGGCGAGCTTCCAGTAGAGCGCAAGCGTGACCACCAGCGGGATCATCGCGAGGCCGAACACGTTCTGCCAGCCGAATGCGACGGCGAGGCCCGGCGCGAGCAGCGCGGCGAACACCGTGCCGGAGTTGCCGGCACCGGCGATGCCGAGCGCGGTGCCGTGGTGCTCGGGGGGATACCAGCGCGAGGCGAGCGGCAGCGCGGCGGCGAATGAGGCGCCTGCCATGCCGAGAAAGAGGCCGATGACCAGGACATCAAAATAAGTGGCGACGCCGGAAAACTGCGCCCACACGAGGCCGATCAGCACTACGATCTGGCCGATCAAGCCGGTCATCTTGGGTCTGAGGTGGTCAACCAGCACGCCCATTACGATGCGCAGCAGCGCGCCGGCGAGCACGGGGGTCGCGACCATGAGGCCCTTCTGCGCCGGCGTAAGCGCGAGGTCGCGCGCGATCTGCACGCCGAGCGGGCCGAGCATCACCCAAACCATGAACGACATGTCGAAGTAGAGAAAGGCGGCGAACAGCGTCGGCGCGTGCCCGGCTTTGAGAAACGGCGTCCTGGTCATGTCGGCCAGGCAGAGTCACGGGACCCGGTGTCATCCATCGCCTTCTCGACTTCACGGACGTCAGCAAATAAAAAGGGTGTTCAGCCGGGGCGCGAAACGCGCCACGCATGAACACCCTCGCTCCGTGACGGGCCGCCTTTGGCCCGCACTCGCCGGTCCCTCACGCAATTCGCATGCCTGCCGGCCGGCGACGTCGGTTTTTTAATTTAACACTATGTTTTTGAAAGAGTACGTTCTACAAAACCGGCGGCGGCTTGAAAACCGAAGAACGCCCTACGGCGGTGCACAAAAGCGGTCCCGTGCACCACCCTGGCACATGCTCAGAAACGATTATCCGAGCAGTTTGGCGACCGTGATGACCTGTTCGGCGACCGCCGCGATCGGCTGGCTCTTGTCCATCGCAAGCTTGCGCAGCAGCTGGTAGGCCTCCTCTTCGGAGAGCCGCTTCTCCTTCATCAGGATGCCCTTTGCACGCTCGATGAGCTTGCGTTCAGAGAGCTTGCTTCGCGTTTGCTCCAGTTCGTGCTTTACGGTCTGGAACGCTTCAAAGCGCGCCAGGGCAGTTTCGATGATGGGCGTGATTCGTTCCGGGGACAGACCGTCCACGATATAGGCGGTAACGCCCGCCCGTACCGCCTCACGTATCGATTCGCGGTCCGCGTCATGGCTGAACATCACGATCGGCCGCGGATGGTTCTTGGTGACGAAGCACAGGTGCTCGAGCGTGTCGCGGCTCGGCGACTCGGTGTCCACAATGATGGCGTCGGGCGACAGGCGCAGCACCTCGTCGTGCAGTTTGCGCGGGTCGGAGATCTCGGCCACGACATCATAGCCCAGGCGCTCGAGCACCCGGTGCAGGTAGAAGGCACGCTCCGGGGCGTCGTCCACCAGCATGATGCGCAACATGCCTTGCATGCCCGCAAATAACGTGCCAGAACCCATAATCCTGGCGCGGCCCCGCCGGCCGGCCGGTATCGCGTTACGTCTTTCTAGCCGCCGCGCTGGGCGCCGGGGCGGCCGTCCTCCACCGTGTACGTAGCGAGGGTGCGTATGCTCGACGCAGCGCTTGGCCGTGAGCTCGAGCGTGGTGTAGCCGCGGCGCATGCTGTTGGCGTAGTGAATGTGGCGATTTTCGTCGCGCCACGACTCGAGTCTCTTCTGTGCCATCCCCTGTGAGGTGATGGAGGTGCCGACGAACTCGGTCGCGACGACCGGCGCCTTGGGATCGTCGAAGTCGGTCTTGAGGTCGGCCACGACGAACATGTGCACGTCGCCGCCGATCACGACCGGGTTGGCGACACGGTTCTCCGCCACGAATTTCAGCAGCCGCTCGCGCGCCTTCGGGTAGCCGTCCCAGCCGTCGGTCCAGAACGACTGCCCCTCGCCGGGCATGCGGTCCACCTGGGTCATCATCGTCTGCTGCGCGATGACGTTCCAGCGCGCGTTCGGGCGCGCCAGGCCCTCGTACAGCCACTTTTCCTGCGCTGCGCCGAGCAGCGTGAGCCGTGCGTCAAACAGCTCGGGGCAGTCGGCGGCGGGAACGACGTTGCTGCCGCCGCGCCCGGGACGGGGGCACACCTGGTGGGATCGGTACTGGCGGTCATCGAGCACGTGGAAGGCGGCGAGCCCGCCGAAATCGGCGCGCGCGTAGAGCCGCATGTCCGGGCCGCGCGGGCGCGCCCACGCGGGCAGCGGCATGTGCTCGTAGTAGGCGCGGTAGGCCGCGGCGCGGCGCTCGAGAAAAACCCGGGGATCGTCGAGGTACTGGGAGCGGTCGTTTGCGTAATCGTTCTGCACCTCGTGATCGTCCCACGCGACGATCCACGGAAACGCCGCGTGCGCGGATTTGAGATCCTCGTCGCTCTTGTAGAGCGCGTAGCGGTTGCGGTACTCCTCGAGCGTGACCGGTTCCCCGGTGCCGTGGCTGCGCACGTGGTTGCGGCCCCACGAGGACTCGTAGATGTAATCGCCGACGTGGACGACGAGGTCGAGGTTCTCCTGCGCCATGTGGCGGTAGGCGCAATAGTAGCCCTGCTCGTACTGCTGGCAGGACGCCAACGCAAAGCGCATGCGCTCGGCACGCGTTGGCGCGGTGCGCATCCTGCCGACGGGGCTCGCCGCCCCGCCGGCGTGGAAGCGGTAGAAATAGGGGCGCGCGGGCTCGAGCCCGGCGACCTCCGCGTGCACCGAGTGCGCCCATTCGGGGGAAGCGCGCTCGGTTCCGCGGCGCACGATGTTCGCGAACGCCTCGTCGGCGGCGACTTCCCAAGCAACTTCGACCCCTGCCCGCGGCATGCCGCCGCCCGCGAGGGGATCGGGCGCGAGCCGGGTCCACAGCACGACGCTCTCCGCCGTCGGGTAGCCCGAGGCGACGCCGAGAGTGAACGGGTACTGGTCGAACCTCGGCTGCGCGAGAAGGCGGGCGAAGGGCGCGACTGCAGCGAGGCTCGCGGCGCAAATCAGGAACGAGCGGCGGGAAATCGGCATGCTGCAGTCTATAACGCATGAAGGTTGCAGCGCGCTGACAGCCGAGGAGTTTGTCGGCCCCCAGCCCGACAAACTCCTCAACGAGAAGGGCTAAAATAGAGCGTTGACCATGAACCTGCAGCGATTCCGCCAATCGCTAAAATCGGAGCGCCCGCCGCGCGGGCTCGGTGCGCCGCTGCGCGCGCTGTGGCATGAAGCGCGAGGGGACTGGGACGGGGCCCACGGGATCGTGCAGCGCGAAGGTGGCAAGGCCGCCGCGCGCGTGCACGCCTATCTTCACCGCAAGGAAGGCGATTCGGAAAACGCCGACTACTGGTACGCGCGGGCGGGCGAGGAGCGGCCGAGTGGAACGCTCGACAAGGAGTGGGAGTCTCTGGTGCAGTCATTCCTCGATGAAACTCTAACCGCAAAGACGCGAAGGCGCGAAGGAAACGCAAAGTAGGGATTAGTAAACTTGATTCACCTGTTCCTTTGCGGAAACTTGGCGTGTTTGCGCCTTTGCGGTTCAGCTTCCTCCTGACCGGGGTGGTAGGTGAAAACTCTTAACATCATCGGCTCGGGGCGCGTCGGGCGCGCGTGCGGCCGGATGTGGGCGCAGGCGGGAGTGTTCGAGATTCAGGACGTCCTGACCCGCTCGCGAGAGAGCGCCGCCGAAGCGGTGAAATTCATCGGCGCGGGAGACGCCGTCGGCGGGCTTGCCGAGATGCGCGGCGCCGACGTCTGGATGATCGCCACGCGCGACGACGCGATCGTGCCGAGCTGCAGGACGCTCGCCGACTCCGGCAAGATCACGCCCGACGACATCGTCTTCCACGTGAGCGGCGCGACGCCTTCCGGCGATCTCGAGCCCGCCAGGGAGCACGGCGCGCTGATCGCGAGCGTGCATCCGATCAAGACTTTCACCGACGCCGAGCAGGCGGTGCAAAGTTTTCCAGGGACCTATTGCAGCGCCGAGGGCGATGCCGAGGCGCTTCGCGTGCTGCGGCCGGCGTTCGAGAAGATCGGGGCGAAGGTGTTCGACATCGCCTCCGGGCTGAAGAGCCTCTACCACTCCGGCGGCGTTTTTTCCTGCAATTACCTCGTGGCGCTGATCGAGCAGGCGTTGCGCGCTCACGAGAAGGCCGGCATCCCGCGGGCGGCGTCGCTCAAGGCGCTCGAGCCGATGGTGCGCGAGACCGTGGACGCGGTTTTCGACACGGGCCCGGCGCGGGCGCTCACCGGCCCGATCTCGCGCGGCGACGTGGCGACGGTCAGGCGCCAGCTCGCCGCAGTGGAGGCGTGGGACGCCGCCGCCGGCGGGCTCTACCGCGGCCTGGGCCTGATCGCCGTGGCGCTGGCAGAGGCCGACGGCCGGCTCGACGCCGCGTGCGCGAAGGAGCTGCGCGCCGCGCTTTCCGGCAGGTAGAATTAGCCACAGAGAGCACAGAGTTCACAGAGAAAAAGCACATGCGATGGAGAGTTTTTGAGATGGGTTCTCTGTGCTCTCTGTGCTCTCTGTGATCTCTGTGGCTGACGGGCTCTAACGTTTTTTAAGACTGGTTCTCGTCATCTCATGCCTTTGAAAACTGTCACCGGCAAGCACGCCGATCCGCGCAAGGGGCGCGGCGCGGGCATCAATCCCGAGGGCCGCTTCGAGAAGGTTGCGCGCGAGGCGTTCGACGACGGCTGGGACCGGCAGGAAGAAGAACTGCCGCCGCTGAAGACCTACGTCACCGCGGAGCGGGTCGCCTCCATCGTCAGCCGCAACGACTCGCCCGACATTCCGTTCACGCAATCCATCAATCCGTATGCCGGATGCGAGCATGGTTGCGTTTATTGCCTATCGGGCGACACGCCAATACCGATGGCCGATGGCAGGACACGGCCGATCGCGGATGTGCGTGCCGGCGACGCGATCTATGGCACGGTCCGTCGCGGCTGGTACCGGCGGTATGTGAAGGCGCACGTGCTTGCGCATTGGAGCGTAGTAAAGCCCGCCTATCGAGTAACACTAGAGGACGGCAGTTCTCTGGTTACGGGACCGGATCACCGGTTCCTGACCGAACGCGGATGGAAGTTCGTTACCGGTACCATGGGTCGAAGCAGCACGCAGCGGCCGTACCTAACGACGAACAACAAGCTCATGGGCACTGGAGCTTTCGCACTCCCGATCGAGAAGAACCGTGATTACCGGCTCGGCTACCTGTGCGGAATGATTCGGGGCGATGCCCTGCTGGCTTCGTACCATTACCAGCGAGCCGGCCGAACTCATGGAGACCAGCATCAGTTCCGGCTGGCACTTTGCGACATGGAAGCGCTACGACGAGCGCGGGGATATCTGCTTGATTGCGAGATTACCACTCAAGAGTATGTATTTCAGAAAGCGACCGCCGGCTACCGGGCGATGCATGCCATTCGCACGCATGCACGGTCGCAGGTTGAACAGATCCGCGCGCTCATCGCGTGGCCTGCAACACCGTCGCTTGGCTGGAGTGCAGGTTTTCTGGCCGGAATCTTCGATGCTGAGGGTAGCTATAGTCAGGGAATATTGAGATTTAGCAATACCGACGACGAAATCTTGAGCTGGATCAGCCGTTCCCTGCGAACTCTAGATTTCCAGTTTGTTCTTGAGAACTATCGTAGTGAGCAGCCGAAACCCGTGAAATATGTGCGCCTGTCCGGAGGGTTACGCGAGCACTTGCGGTTTTTTCACCAGGTGGATTCCGCTGTTACCCGCAAACGCGACATCGCCGGTCAGGCAGTAAAGAGTGAGGCGCGCTTGGGCGTCGTCAGTATCGAACCGCTCGGCAAGGCGATGCGACTTTATGACATCACGACAGATACCGAAGACTTCATCGCAAACGGCGTAGTGAGCCACAATTGCTATGCCCGTCCTTCGCACGCCTACCGCAACCTCTCGCCGGGCATCGACTTCGAGACGCGGCTTTTTGCCAAGGTCAACGCCGCGGAGAAGCTGCGGGAGGAGCTTTCGCGCCCGGGGTACCGCTGCGAGGTGATCTCCCTTGGCGCCAACACCGATCCTTACCAGCCCATCGAGCGCGAGTGGAAGGTGACGCGCGGTATCCTCGAAGTGCTCGCCGAGTGCGACCACCCCTTCGGCATCGTCACCAAGAACGCGATGGTCGAGCGCGATCTCGACCTCCTCGTCCCGATGGCGCGGAAGAACCTCGTCAACGTCTTCATCTCGGTGAACAACCTCGACCACGATCTCGCCCGCAGGCTCGAACCGCGCTGCTCGGCGCCGGCACGGCGGCTGCAGGCGATGAAGAGGCTCTCCGACGCGGGCGTGCCGGTCGGGGTGGTGGTCGCGCCGGTGATCCCGTTTCTCACCGACCACCAGATCGAGCCGGTGCTGGAAGCGGCGTGGCAGCACGGCGCGCGGCAGGCGGCCTACATCCTGATGCGGCTCCCGTGGGAGGTGAAGGACCTGTTCAAGGAATGGCTCGAGCGGAACTATCCGTTGAAGGCGAAGCACGTGATGAGCCGGGTGCACGCGATGCGCGGCGGGCGCGACAACGATCCCAACTTCGGCAGCCGCATGAAAGGCGAGGGCGAGCTCGCAAACCTCCTCGCGCAGCGCTTCAAGAAAGCCTGCGAGCGGCTGGGCTTCAACGCCGACCCGCGCCACGGCGCGCTCGACACCGCTCAGTTCCGGCCGCCAGCACGGTCGGGGCAGATGTCGCTGTTTTAATGATTCGGTGAATGGTGACTAGTGTCCCGAGTCGCTAATTCGCTGAACAAAAGATGCCGACAATTGACGACGCGCCGGAACGTGGAGCAGGGACCCGCTTGCGGGATGCGACCGTGCAGGCGCGTGTGAGGCCCGCGCATTCGGCGCTCCATTGTCCCGC
>JACPEF010000104.1 GCA_016183675.1 Betaproteobacteria bacterium | reverse complement strand
TCACCCGTTCGCCGCTCGCCGCCAGGGTTGCCCCCGCGCTGCCGCTCGACTTGCATGTGTAAGGCATGCCGCCAGCGTTCAATCTGAGCCAGGATCAAACTCTTCAGTTTAATCACTGCAAAGTATTAACTCGCTTGACGTATGTTGCGTCGTGCGAGCACTTAGGTTGCTTGAGATTCCGCGGACGCGAGAGCGCCGCGGGCCCTCGAAAACCAAGTGCCCACACTTATCGGCTGTAGATTGTTAAAGAGCGTTTCTAAGTGGTTGTTGCAGATTTCCTGCGACAGCGATCACTTAGCGGAGCATGAGGAGAGGCGTCCCCTCATTTCCGAAATTTGGTAGCGGGGATAGGATTTGAACCTATGACCTTCGGGTTATGAGCCCGACGAGCTACCAGACTGCTCCACCCCGCGCTCAACCGTAGATTATAACCGGCCCGGCGAACGCGAGTCAATGCATTTTCAGCCGAATTTTCAAGGAGCTGTACTGAGACGGCGACGCCGGACAAAAACTACCGTGGTACCCCGGACCCCACACCGAAAAATCGCCTCTAACGCCCCACGGCTTCCACCGCACGGTGGCGCCGGAAGTGACCGACCAAGCGCTCCATGCTGGCGTAGAAAGTGGGGGTTACATACAGCGTCAGCATCTGCGAAAAAACCAGCCCGCCCACCACCGCGATTCCGAGCGGCTGGCGCACTTCCGACCCGGTGCCAGTGCCGACAGCCAGAGGCAACGTCGCGCAGATTGCAGCCATGGTCGTCATCATGATGGGACGGAAGCGAATCAGGCACGCCTCGATGATCGCTTCCTGCGCTGGCAGCCCTTTTTCGCGCTGAAGCTGCAATGCAAAGTCCACCATTATGATGCCGTTCTTCTTGACCAGGCCCACCAGCAGGATGATGCCCACGAAACTGAATATGTTCAGCTCCATGCCGAAAATGAGCAGCATCAGCAGCGCTCCGAACCCTGCAAACGGCAGCGCCGTCAGAATCGTAATGGGATGCGCGTAATGCTCGTAGAGGATCGCGAGCACCATATAGATCACCAGGATCGTGATCAACAGCAGGACCGGCAGCGTACGGAAGGCGTCCTGGAACGCCTTGGCGCTGCCCACCATCTTTGCGGATATCCCGCTGGGTAGCGTTTCGGCTGCCATCTGCTCGAGGCGCGAAACAGCGTCGCCAATTGACACGCCCGGCCCCAGGTTGAAGGAGATGACGACCGAGGTCAGCTGACCGTAGTGGCTCACGGACACCGGGCCGACCCCCATGCTCACGTCCGCCACGGCGTGTATCGGCACCATGCGGCCAGTGCTAGCCTGGACGTAGAGCGATCGCAGCGCATTGATATCGCGCTGAAAGCGAGGTTCGAGTTCGAGCAGCACGAGGTATTGGTCCGTAGCACCGTACAGCGTACTGATTTGACGTCCCCCATATGCGTTGTAAAGCGCGGTCTCGATCTGCTGTGGCGACACCCCTAAGGCTGCCGCGCGATCGCGGAGTATATTGATTTGGATTTCAGGATTGCGGAGCTCCAGACTGGTGCTCACTTCCCGGAGAAAGTCCGATTCTCGCAATCTCGTTTCGAACCCCTGCGCCTCGGAGTAGAGCGTCTTCAGGTTGGACCCCTGAAGGACCATCTGGTAGTCGGCGTTGCCCACCAAGCCCCCGATATTGATCGCCGGCGGGTTGTTCATGAACACGCGCAAGCCCAAAGCCCCTCCGGCGAACGGTCGGCGCAGTTCCTGAATGACCTGATCCGCGGTCAGCTTGCGCTCATCGCGGGGTTTCAGCCGCACGATCAACCTGCCAAGGTTGTCGCCCGTAGTACCCCCGGTGCCCTGGCCCGCAGTGGACATGACGGCCTCCACGTCGGGATGCTTCTGGACGATTTCCGCGGCCATGCGCTGCCGCCGCTCGAGTTCGGCGAAAGTGATGCCTTCCGGCGCGCGCGTGTTGCCGAAGATGACACCAGTGTCCTGCCGCGGAATGAAACCCTGGGGAACCAGCTTGTAGATGACGCCGATCAGAATCAGGAACCCGACCGAACTGATGAGCATCAGGCCGCGGTGCCGCATGGTCCAGCGCAACGTGGTTCCATAGAAATCACGCGACGCATCGAATATCCATTCGAAGAATTGGTACACCCTCCCGTGGGAATGATTCGATTTGAGCAACAGGCTGCACATCATCGGCGTCATCGACAGTGCCACCGCCCCGGATATCAACACCGCCACGCCTATCGTGACGGCGAACTCGCGGAACAGCCGCCCGAGCAGGCCCTCCATGAAGAGGATCGGGATGAACACCGCCGAGAGCGAAATCGTCATCGAAAGCACCGTGAACGCGATTTCTCGGGAGCCGTCGAGCGCAGCCTGCATGCGGTCCTTGCCCATTTCCATGTGGCGCGTGATGTTCTCGAGCACCACGATGGCGTCGTCCACCACGAATCCCACGGCCAGAATGATCGCCATCAGGGACAGATTGTTGAGGCTGAATCCCAGCAGGTACATCGCCGCAAACGTGCCGATTACCGAAGTGGGAAGGATCAGCGCCGTGATGATCGTCGACCTCGCGTTGCGCAGGAATGCGAGTATCACGAGCACGACGAGGATTATCGAGAGCATGAGATGGAATTCCACCTCGTTGATCGACGCCTTGATGAATTCGGACCGGTCGTTGACGACGTTGACTTTCACGCCCGGCGGTGCCTCGCGCTCGATTTCCGGAAGCAATTCCCTCACGCGCTTGACCACTTCGACCGTGTTCGCTCCGGGCTGGCGAAATACGCCAAGCCCGATGTTCCGCTCGCCATTCAGCCAGCTCTTGACCCGCGCGTTTTCTATCCCGTCCTCCGCCCAGCCGACGTCCGACAGGCGCACCGGCATTCCGTCCTGATAGGCAACGATGAGGTCATGGAATCCGCTGGCACGCTCGAGCTTGCCGGAGGACTTGACGGTGAAACTACGCGCGCTGCCCTGAAGCACGCCGGAAGGGAGATTGCTGTTCGCGTTCTGGATGGCACTGACGATCCTGTCCAGCCCCAGACCCCGCTTCGAGAGCGCCTCGGGATTGACGAAAACCCTCACTGCGTATTTCTGCGCGCCGAATACGATGACCTGTGCCACCCCGTTCACGCTCGACAAGCGCTGCGCGATGTTGGTCTCGGCGAATTCGTGAAGCTGCTGCAGCGGCAGGGTTTTCGCGCTGACCGCAAGGAAAATGATCGTGAAATCCGCCGGGTTGACCTTGCGCAGCGTCGGTGGATCGACGCCGTCCGGCAGGCGCCGCATGGCTTGCGAGATTGCGGTCTGCACGTCCTGGGCCGCCGAGTCGATATCTCGCTCCAGGCTGAATTGCAGCGTGATGCGTGTCCGGCCGGTACTGCTGACCGAATTCATGCTGTCGACGCCGGGAATCTGGCTGAACTGGCGTTCCAGGGGCGTCGCGACGGTCGAGGCCATGATTTCCGGGTTAGCGCCGCGCAACTCGGCCTCTACCCGGATCGTCGGGAAGTCCACGCTGGGCAGCTCGTTGACCGGCAGGGTCCGGAAAGCAATCACTCCGAAGATGATCACGGCCGACACGAGCACCGTCGTGGCGACGGGGCGCTCGATGAAAATTTTCGACAGGTTCATGATGCTTTGCCCTCCGGCCTCGTCTCGGACTTGCTTTCGCCTTCCTTCTTCCCGCCTTTGCCTTTCTTGCCCTGGCCCTTCTCAGGGACGCCCTTGCCCTCGGTACCTGCCAGCCGCACCCGTGCCCCCGGCTGAAGCGCCTGTGGAATCTCCGTGATCACCTGGTCGCCGGGCTTGACGCCCGCGGCAATCACCACTTCGCCGCCAATCTGGCGCGCCACCTTGACCGGCTGCACCTGTACCCGGTTTTCGGGATCGATCAGATACACGAAACTGCCGTCCTGGCCCGGCTGCACCGCGGATTCCGGCGCCACCACTGCTTCGGGCTCGATTTTCAGGACGATGCGCACGTTCACGAACTGCCCTGGCCACAACACCTCACTGGAGTTATCCACACTCGTCTTCAGCAGCACCGTGCCGGTCTGGGCCGTGATCGTGTTATCGATAAAGACTAGCTTGCCTTCCGCCGCGGGTGGCCCGGAACGGTCGGGAAGGATTTCAATCCGCATGTCTTTCTCGTTCTGGTAGCGCCGGATCTCCTCGAGCTGTCGTTCCGGGATGCTGAACGACACGAGGATTGGGTCGGTACTGTTTATGGTCACGAGCGGCACTCCGCCGCCTGCGGTGGGCACCAGATTGCCCGGCTTCACCGCCAGTGCCCCCGTGCGCCCCCCGATCGGTGCGTGGATACGGGTGAACTCGAGCTGGATGCGGGCCTGTTCCACCTGCGCGCGATCCGCCGCCACGGTGGCTTCGAGCGACTTGGTCGAAGTCACTGCGACATCGAATTCCTGGCGCGTGATGAACTCGCGCTTGAGCAGCGGCTCCAGCCGTTCCTGCTGCACCTTCGCGTTCTCCAGCTGGGCCTGGTCGCGCGCATGCTGTGCCTGCGCTTGCCGGTGTGACGCCTCGAAGGTGCGGGGATCGATCTGGAACAGGAGCTGCCCCGGCCGCACCTTGTCGCCCTCCTTGAACAGAACCGACTGCAACACGCCGGACACCTGCGCGCGCACCTGCACGCTGTGTTCGGGCTCGACGGTCCCGACCGCCTCGATCAGCACCGGCATCGGCTTTGCAACCACGGGCGCGGCCTTGACCACGAGCTCCCCGCCGCGCCCACCCTTCGTCCCCTTCCCGCCCTTTCGTTCAGCCGCGCTGGCGCTGTTCCCCTGCTGTTGCCACCACCACCAGGCGCCGTAGCCGCCCGCGGCGATCGCCAGGAACAGCAATGCCATAGTCAGTCTTTTCATCTGGTCTGCACCGAGTATGCCGTCTGATCGCTCGCGCCGATCGCGTAATGGAGGCGCGCTACCGCCGTAAACCAGTCGAGATAGGACTGGATGCGCTGGACGCGGGCATTGGATTCCTCCACCTGCGCGGTGATCAAGTCGAGCAACGATCCGAAACCCGCCTGGTAACGCGCCAGGGTTGCCTCGGCCGTCTGCTGCGCCGCCTTGAGCTGCACTGCCGTCGTGCTCACCCCGCCCGTGGCGGTCTGCACGTCATAGTAAGACTGCCACACCTCCAGTTCCGTCTGGCGATAGAGCACGTCGCGGGATGCCTCCGCCTGGGCCGCCCTGGCTTCGGCCTGCCGCACGGAGTAAGTCTGATTGAAACCGGTGAAAATCGGTATGTTCAGGTTGAGCGCGAGGGTGTTGCTCTCGGCAAACGGACGATCGCCCCGGAAAAACGTCCGGCCGCTCGTCGCATTGAGCGTGACGGTCGGCAAACCGGCCTTCGCCGCGGCATCAGCCTGCGCGCGCGCGGCCCGCACTTGCGCCTCCGCTGCAACCAGGTCGGGCCGGTTTGCCTTGGCTCGACCAAGGATATCGCGCAACGATTCCGTGATGTCCCGGATCCGCGGCTCGCCCTCGAAGGTCTGAATCCTGAGCGCGGCATTCACCGGCAGTCCGACCGCCGAAGCGAGCGAGCCGCGCGCCTTTTCCAGGCCGCCTTGGCTGCGCGTGAGGTTGAGCTGCGCCTGCGCCACCTGGGTCTCGGCCCGATACACATCCGCCACGGTGGCGAGGCCCGCCTCGCGGCGGCGCTGGGTCGCGTCGAGCGATGTCCTCACGCTCTTGAGAAACAGCTCGTTCGAACGCACCAGCGCCTCGGTGCCCAGAAACAGGTAGTAGGCCTGCTCCACCTCCAACACGACATCCTGTAGTACTCTGTTCTGGGCCAACGCCGCCGCCAGGGCCTGGTATTCCGCCGCCTTGACGCGGCTGTCTCCCGCGCCGAAATCGAACAGGAGGTAGCTCAGGGTGACGGAAGGACCGTAACGCGTGAGCCAGGGAATCTGGTTGCCGGCCCGACCCTCCGATTCGCTGCGTTGCAGGTTGATCAAGGCGGAGATCTGGGGCAGGTCGTCCGACTGCTCGATGCCAATGCCCGAGGCCGCGGCGCGGGCCGCGTACCAGGCCCGCCGGGTCTTGGGATTTTTTTGCAGCGCGAGCTCCGTCAACTCCGGAAGCGAAAGCGAGCGATCGGTCGCTGGAAGTCGCGCACTCGGCGCATCCGGAACCTCGGGAAGCGGCACGGTCGACTGCCACCTCATGCTCGGGGCTGGCGAAACGTAGCGTTCGGTGCCGAACGGATCGCGGGTCTCCTGAGCGGGCGCGCCTGAAACGAGCAGCACGCAACAGACCAACCCGGTCAGCACCGCCCGGAACAGCCCGGAGCGGAGGCGAACTAGAGAGGGGGAACGCGCTTGAGAAACGCCGGCGAGCGATCGCAGCGGGCGAACGCCTGGAACGATGCAGCGCATTCTTTCGGTCGGCTTATCTCTGGGGAGAAAAAACGCGAATCGGGGAATCATAGCACACCCCAATTTGCTCAGTAGCTCCGCAGGTTAGACCGCTTTTGCGGGACGATCACCGGGCCGAATCGAAGAATCTTATCCGCCAATAAAATTAAAGAATTCGGCACCCCGCGGGTGCGTGCTAACCTCTTGGCTTTAAATAAAAACCGGCGTTCACTGACGTGCCGAAGCTCGTCGCTCCTCACGGAGCAGGAAATCTCAAACCATTGCTGCTGGAAGGCGCCGCGCTGGCCGAGGAAAAACGGCGCGCGCAGTCGTTGCCCGGGGTTGCCGTCAGCTCCCGCGAAAAAGGCGACCTCTTCATGCTCGGCATCGGGGGTTTCACGCCGCTCCAAGGCTTCATGACGAGCGCGCATCACCCTTTCCACCGACAAGGCCACCGCCGCGAAGAGCAAGGCGCGCGCCGAGGTCGTCCTCGTTGACGGCGAGAACGGCGAGCTCCTCGCCACGATGAAGGTCGCGGAGCAGTACAAGATCAACAAGCCGCACGAGTGCAAGTCGGTGTTCAGAACCACCGACCTCGAGCACCCGGGCGTGAAAATGGTGATGGAGCAGGGCGAGGTCAACCTCGCGGGCCCCGTGCAGGTGCTCGCCCAAGGCGGATTCCCGGAGCAGTACGGCCCGCTCTACATGACGCCGGCGCAGACCCGCGCCGCGTTCGAGGCAAACGGCTGGTCCACCGTGGCGGCGTTCCAGACGCGAAATCCCATGCACCGTTCGCACGAGTATCTCGTCAAGGTCGCGATCGAGGTGTGCGACGGCGTGCTGATCCACTCGCTGCTCGGCAACCTCAAGCCGGGCGACATCCCCGCCGAGGTGCGCACCAGGGCGATCGCGGCGCTGATCGAGAAATACTTCGTGAAGGAGACCGTGGTGCAGTCGGGTTACCCTCTCGACATGCGTTACGCCGGGCCGCGGGAGGCGCTGCTGCACGCCCTGTTCCGCCAGAACTACGGCTGCTCCCACCAGATCGTGGGCCGCGACCACGCCGGTGTCGGCAATTACTACGGCCCGTTCGACGCCCACAGGATTTTTGACGAGATCCCGAAGGGTGTGCTCGAAACGCAGTCGAAACGCAGCCGCTCAAGATCGACTGGACCTTCTGGTGCTATCAATGCGGCGGCATGGCATCAGACCGCACCTGTCCGCATGCGCCCGAAGACCGGCTGCTGGTATCCGGCACCAAGTTGAGAAAGTGGCTATCCGACGGCGACCCGGTCCCCGCGGAGTTCTCGCGCCCCGAAGTGCTCGACATCCTGCGCGAGTATTACCGCGGGTTGAAGGACGAGGACAAGGTGGAAGTCCGGCTGTCCGGCCATTCCGCGCGGTAAATGCAGAAACCTTTGCCACAGAGAGCACAGAGAACAGCCGTACGTGCGGCTCATCAAAGACTGAGGCAAGCCGCTCAAGCGTCTTGCCTTATCCGGTATATCCAGGAGGGCGCCGGTCCGCTTGCGTGCCGGGTCGTCTTCGTCGCTGCGGCGCTATCGTTCAGCCCACTGCCGGCCGCGTCGCAGACGATCGCGACCCAGGAACACGCCTTTCGCATCGTGACGGTGGTCGAGGGCCTCGAGCATCCGTGGGGCCTCGCGTTCCTGCCTGATGGCAGGATGCTGGTGACGGAGCGCCCCGGCAGGTTAAGGATCGTTAAGGACGGCAGGCTCGATCCGCAGCCGGTCGCCGGGCTGCCGCAGGCTACGGCCTACGGGCAAGGC
>JACPEF010000113.1 GCA_016183675.1 Betaproteobacteria bacterium | reverse complement strand
GCGGATGCCGGCGAGCACCTTGGAGTACCAGCGCGGCTTGGTCTCGAGCCGCTTCCGGATCGCGCCGTAGAGCGCGTGCTCTTCCTCGCTGGCGGGTCGCGCGATCAACGACGGATCTTTCTCGGCCCGCGCGCCGAGCGTGGCGAGCAGGGTCGCGTCGCCGCCGTCATCCAGGATCATGTTGGGCGCGCCACCGTCCGCCCACTCGAAAATGCGGTGGGTGAACTCCCAGTACTCGGTGAGGGTCTCGCCCTTGTAGGCGAACACCGGGATGCCGGCCGCGGCGATCGCCGCCGCGGCGTGGTCCTGGGTCGAGAAGATGTTGCACGAGGCCCAGCGCACTTCCGCGCCGAGCCTGACCAGGGTTTCGATCAGCACCGCGGTCTGGATCGTCATGTGCAGCGACCCCGCGATGCGCGCGCCCTTGAGCGGCTGCTTGCCCTCGTACTCCTCGCGCAGCGCCATGAGCCCCGGCATCTCGGTCTCGGCGATCGCGATCTCCTTGCGCCCGAAATCGGCGAGCGAGATGTCGGCGACCTTGTAGTCGGTGAAGTGCGTTTGAGATTTTCGTGCAGCGGTCATAGTCCCGCCTCCGCTCTCAGGGCCCGCGCCTTGTCAGTCGCCTCCCAGCTAAACTCCGGCTCGTCGCGTCCAAAGTGGCCGTAGGCGGCGGTCTTGGTGTAGATCGGCCGCAGCAGGTCGAGCGCCTGAATGATGCCCTTCGGGCGCAGGTCGAAATGTTTCTCGACCAGCTTCTCGATCCGGTCATTGGGAATCTTCCCGGTGCCAAACGTATCCACCATGATGCTCACGGGCCGCGCGACGCCGATCGCGTAGGCGATCTGCACTTCACATTTCCTCGCGAGCCCGGCGGCGACGATGTTCTTCGCCACGTGGCGCGCCGCATACGCCGCCGAGCGGTCCACCTTCGAGGGGTCCTTGCCCGAGAAGGCGCCGCCGCCCATGTTCTTCGGGAACACCGGCTTCACGATCTCCTCGATCACGGCCTCCGAAAGCGGCTCGTGGGAGATGTCGGGCGCGTGCTGGGTCGAGATCACCACCGTCTCTACATGGTGCGGCTTGCCCTCCACGTAACGCACGGAGACCTGGGACTTCGCGTCGGGGCGCAGCCACGGAAGCCGCCCGTCCTTGCGGAGTTCCGCGTGGCGCTCCATCAGGCGGTGCGCGTAGTAAATGGGCATGGGCATCAGCTGCGGCGTCTCGTCGCAGGCGAAGCCGTACATCAGGCCCTGGTCGCCCGCGCCCTGCTCGAAGTCGAGCCCCTTGCCCTCGTCCACGCCTTGCGCGATGTCGGGCGATTGCTTGTCGAAGGCGGTGAGCACCGCGCAGGTGCGGTAATCGAAACCGATCTCCGAGCTGTCGTAGCCGATGCGCTTCACGATGTCGCGCGCGATCTCGCCGTAATCCACGCTCGCGCGCGTGGTGATCTGGCCCGCCATCACCACGAGACCGGTCGCGACCAGGGTCTCGGCGGCGACGCGGCCGTGCTTGTCTTTGGTGAGCACCGCATCGAGAACCGCGTCGGAGATCTGGTCCGCGACCTTGTCCGGATGGCCTTCGGAAACGGATTCGGAGGTGAACAGGAAATCGCTCATTCTGGGTATTTCGTGAAACGGGCAAAGGCGCATAGAATAGCAGATAAGCCTCGATTTATAAAGCCAAATTCATGTTTGTGGCCGTGCTCCGTCTGTTCGCGCGCCTGCCCTTGGCGTGGCTGCACTGCGCCGGCGCGATGATGGGCTGGATGGTCTACTGGGCCTCGCCCACCTACGCCGCGCGACTCAGGGAAAATCTCTACGCGAGCGGCGTGTGCGGTGGTGATGCGCAGTGCCGCGCGTTGCTCAGGGCGGCGATCGCGGAAACAGGCAAGGGCGTGACCGAGCTGACCGCGATCTGGTTCGGGAAGGACGAGAAGGTCGCGCAACTGGTGGTGGAGTGCAAGCGCTGGGACCTCGCGGAAGCCGCGCGCGCTCGTGGCAACGGCATCATTTTTCTCACGCCGCACCTTGGCTGCTTTGAGATCGGCGGGCTATACATCGCGCAGCGCATGCCGCTCACGGCGCTCTATCGCCCGCCCAAGAAGCGCTGGCTCGAGCCGCTGATGATCGCGGGGCGGAGCCGCTGGCAGGCGGTGGTCGCGCCAGCGAACCTCAAGGGCGTGCGCATGCTCTACAAGGCGCTTGCACGCGGCGAGGCGGTGGGGCTGCTGCCGGACCAGGCGCCGGGCGTGGGCGAGGGCGTGTGGGCCGATTTCTTCGGCCGGCCGGCCTACACCATGACGCTCGTGCGGCGCCTGCAAGCGATGAGCGGGGCCGCGGTGATCATGTTCTTCGCTGAGCGCCTGCCAGAGGGGCGCGGCTACGGCCTGTGCTTCGACGAAATCCCGGCAGCACGTCTCGATGAAGCGGCGCTCAACCGCGCGATCGAGGAACAGGTGCGGCGTTGCCCCGCGCAGTACCTTTGGAGCTACAACCGCTACAAAATTCCGGCAGGCGCGAAGCCGCCGGAATTTTGAAGTGACGAGACCAGAGAACGGGGGACGAGTGAAGCCCGGCTTCCCCTTTTGGACGATATTCACCTCGGCCAGGATCGATTGGAAATGATGACGGCGAGTCCCGAAATGGCGTCGGTCTTTCCACACCGGCTGCCTCTCGCCACACTACTGGCGTACGCATGCTGACGCGCTTGGGACTCGCCGTCATCTGGCTGCTGCATTTTCTGCCTTTGCGGCTGCTCGCCCCGCTCGGGCGCGCGCTGGGCCTGGCGTTCTACGCGCTGGGACGCGAGCGGCGTCGGGTAGCACTCACCAACATTGAGCTATGCTTCCCGCAATGGAGCGAGGCCGAGCGCCGGGGCCTCGCGCGCCGTCACTTCCAGGCCTTCGGCCGGGGCGTCGTCGAGCACGGCATCCTGTGGTGGTCGTCGAAGGGACGAGTGCAGCGGCTGGTGCGCATCGAGGGACTGGAGCACTGGCGGGCGGTGGCCGACCGGCCGGTGATCTGGCTTGCGCCCCATTTCATCGGGCTCGACATGGGCGGAATCCGGCTCGGCTCCGAGTACCGCGTGGTTTCGGTTTACAGCCGCCAGAAGGACCGGGAGTTCGACGCGGTCCTCTATCGCGGACGCACGCGCTTCGTGACCCCCGAGCTCTATTCGCGGCAGCAGGGCATACGGCCGGTGGTGAAGGCGATGCGCCAGGGGTTGCCGTTCTATTATCTGCCGGACATGGATTTCGGCGAGCGCGACTCGATTTTCGTGCCGTTCTTCGGGGTGCCGGCGGCGACCATCACCGGGCTCGCGCGCATCGCGCGCCTGGCGGACGCGGTGGTGGTGCCGGCGGTGACGCGCCAGCTCCCGGGCGCGGGCGGCTACGCGCTCACCTTCTATCCGGCGTGGCGCGACTTCCCGAGCGACGACGACGAGCGTGACGCGAGGCGCATGAACGCCTTCATCGAGGAGCGGGTGCGCGAGATGCCGGAGCAGTACTTCTGGCTGCACAAGCGTTTCAAGACGCGGCCGCCGGGGGAAGCGCGCTTTTACTGATTTGTGACGGGGCCGAGTCGGAGGAAAATGGCCGGCATGAGAACGCTGCGCGCAGCCGTGATCGGGGTCGGCTACCTCGGCCGCTATCACGCCGAAAAGTACGCCGTGTGCCAGGGCGTGGAACTCGCCGGCGTCGCCGATACGAACGAAGCGCGTGCCCGCGAGATCGCCGGGCGCCATGGCTGCCGCGCGGTCCGCGACTTTCGCGAGCTGCTGCCCGCCGTCGATCTCGTTTCGGTCGTGGTGCCGACGGAAGCGCACTGCGCGGTGGCGAGCGCGTGCCTCGCGGCCGGCGTGCACGTGCTCGTCGAAAAACCGATCGCGCGCACGCTCGAGGAGGCCGATGCCCTTGTCGCGCTGGCCGGCGCGCGCGGCTCGCACCTTGCAGTCGGGCACCTCGAGCGCTTCAACCCGGCGTTCGCCGCGCTCTGGGAAATGCTGCCCGAGCCCCTCTATATCGAAGCGGAGCGCCTGTCCGCGTTCAAGGGCAGGGGCGCCGACGTCGATGTGGTGGCTGACCTCATGATCCACGATATCGACCTGGTGCTCGCAATGATGCGCGCGGAAGTTGCGTCGGTGTCCGCCTGCGGCTACAAGGCATTGACGGAATCGGTGGACATCGCCAACGTACGCATCGAGTTCGCCAACGGGGCGGTCGCCAATCTCTCGGCGAGCCGCGTGAGCCAGGCGCCGGTGAGAAAATTGCGCGCCTTCGGCTCCGACCGGTACGTTTCCGCGGACCTGCAGAATGCGCAACTCCGGGTAGTGCGGCGGGCAGAGAGCGGCGAGGTCGTGCAGGACGAGCGCGTGTTCCCGGAAGCGGACGCGTTGCGCGGCGTGATCGAATCCTTCGTCGCGGCTGTGCGCGAGAACCGGGCCCCGGCGGTGTCCGGAACGGACGGTCGCCGCGCGCTTGCTCTCGCGATCGAGGTGCGCCGCCTGATTGATGAGAGGCAGGCGCGGATGTCATCGGGCGCAAAGGTGCAGCGGAAATGAACGTGCCGATGCTCGACCTCGCGGCCGAGTACCGCGATCTCGAGGCGGAGCTTTCGGGCGCGATCGGCAAGGTGTTCGCCTCGGGCCGCTTCATACTCGGGCCCGAAGTCGAGGCGCTGGAGCGCGAGGTCGCGGGCTACCTCGGCGTCGCGCACGCGGTGGCGGTCGCCTCGGGCACCGATGCGCTGCACCTCGCGTTGCGCGCCGCGGGCATCGGCCCGGGCGACGACGTGGTGACGCCGTCATTCACCTTCATCGCCGCCGCCGAGGCGGTCTCGCACGCGGGGGCGCGCGTGGTGTTCGCGGACATCGATCCGGCCACCTACAACCTTGATCCCGCGGCCTTTGAAGCTGCGATCACCCCGGCGACCCGGGCGGTGATCGCGGTTCACCTGTTCGGCCAGACCGCCGACCTCGCTGCGATCAGCGCAATCTGCGCGCGGCGGGGGCTGAGGTTGATCGAGGACTGCGCGCAGGCGATCGGCGCCGACTTCGACGGGCGCCGCGCCGGCGCATGGGGCGCGCTCGGCTGCTTCTCCTTCTACCCCACCAAGAACCTCGGCGCCTACGGCGACGCGGGCATGGTGGTGACGAACGACCCCGGGCTCGCGGATTCCGTGCGCATGCTGCGCCACCACGGCAGCCGCACGGCGTACCGCCATGAGGTGATCGGCTATAACAGCCGGCTCGACGAGCTGCAGGCGGCGATTCTGCGCGTCAAGCTGAAGCGTCTCGAGCGCTGGAACGCCCGGCGCCGCGAGCATGCAGCGCTTTACCGGCGGCTGCTCGCCGGGGCGCCGTTCGGTTTGCCCGCCGAGCACCGGCGCGGCGCCCATGTCTACCACCAGTTCACCGTCCGTGCCCCGATGCGCGATGCGCTGCGCGACCAGCTCGCGGCGCGGGGCGTGGCGAGCGCGATCTACTATCCTCTTCCGGTGCACTGGCAGCCGGTGTACGGGGCAGAGCCCGGGAAGCTCTCGCTTCCGGCGTCCGAGCAGGCGGCGCGCGAAGTGCTTTCGCTGCCGATCTATCCTCAGCTCACCGAAGCCCAAGTGCGCCGCGTATGCGAGGCTCTCGCCGCCGCTGCGGCGCAGGCGCGGGTTCGGTGAACGCTGAACGCTCGAGAAATGCAGCGCATCCCCGAGCCGGAGCTCATGGAAGATCCCGCGCAGGCCGAAGCCTACGCGATGGCCGACTTCAGCGAGCCGCACCAGGCGTTCGTCGAACACTTCCGGCGCTTGTTCCCTGATTTCGGCCATGGACGCGTGCTCGATCTCGGCTGCGGGCCGGCCGATGTCACGATCCGCTTCGCGCGCGCCTACCGCCAGGCATGGCTCGACGGCGTCGAAGGAGCGGAAGCGATGCTTTCATTCGGCCGCGCGGCCGTGGAGAAGTCAGGCGTTGGAGAGCGCGTCGCGCTGCAGATGCTGCGCCTGCCCGACGCGAGGCTCGCCGGGTCCAACTATGATGCGGTCATCAGCAACAGCTTGCTGCATCATCTGGCCGACCCGCATGTGCTGTGGCACACTGTCGCCGCCGCAGCCAAGCCCGGCGCACCCGTGTTGGTGATGGACTTGCTGCGACCCGCTTCCGAAGACGCGGCGCGGAAACTGGTCAGAATGCACGCCGCGGATGCGCCCCCGGTT
>JACPEF010000002.1 GCA_016183675.1 Betaproteobacteria bacterium | reverse complement strand
GGGAGCGGGAGAGCGGAAGAGCGGAGGAGCGGAAGATCGAATCGACTTCCCTCTCACGATTTCCCGATCTCACGATCTCCCGTCTAGCGCCGTTCGGCGCTAGCCGCGATCCAGCACCTGCTGGATCTTTTCAGCCGGCACGGCGATCTTGACGCCGGCGCGTTCTTCCTGAAGCAGCAGGAACGAGCGCGAGTCGCGCTCGCCCCAGCCGCGGTTGAGCGCCTCGGTCATCTCCGCGTGCGTGAGACTCGCGATGCGCATCGGCACGCCCAGCTCGCGCGCGAGCTCGGTGGCGAGCGCCCCGTCCTTGTGGGCGAGCTTCAACGCGAAATCCGGCGGCTCGAATTTCCCTTGCAGGAATTGATTGCCCAGCCGGTCGAAGGTGCGCATGCGTCCCAGCGAGCACTGGCGCACGGCGGCCCACAGCTCGAGGGGATCCACGCCGGCCTTGACGCCCATGGTGAAGACTTCGGCCAGCGCGGCCTGGATCGCGTAGCCCGCGCAGTTGTGCACGAGCTTCGCCACCGAGCCCGCGCCGATCGGCCCGATGTAGATCACCCGGTCGCCGATCGCGTCGAGCACGCGGCGGAAGCGGTCGAACACGGCGCTGGCGCCGCCCACCAGCAGGGCGAGCTTGCGCGTCTGCGCGCCGCGCGGCCCGCCGGAGACCGGCGCATCGAGCATGGGTATGCCCTTCTCGGCGAAGCGCGCGTTGAGCCGACGCACGACGGTCGGCGAGTTGGTGGTGAGATCGAACCACGCGGCGGTGGGGCGCATGCCTTCGAGCAGCTCGGCTCCCACGGTCTCGGCTTCGCGTGGGCCGGGAAGGGAGGTGAACACTATGTCCGATTGCTGGGCCACCTGCCGCGGCCCGTCCGCCCACTTCGCGCCGGCTTTGAGATGCGGCGCGGCCGCCTCACGGCGCACGTCGTAGACGACCATCTCGTAGCCCGCGGACCGCACGTTGAGTGCCATCGCTCCGCCCATGATGCCCAGGCCGATGAATCCCACTTTCATGTATCTCTCCCTAAGACTTTAGCCGCCGATGAACGCCGATACACGCCGATTTGATTCCGTCACTTCGTCACTGCGTCACTTCGTCACTGCTTATAGAGCCGCAGATAAACGCAGATAGGCGCCGATGAAAATCAAACAAATCAAGCCACAGAGGACACAGAATTCACGGAGAGAATCGGAAGGCAATTCTGTGGGTTTTATTCTCTGTGTTCTCTGTGCTCTCTGTGGCTAAAGTCTTTGGGGGCTGCTTTTATCGGCGTCCCTCGGCGGATTCAGGTTGCGCTCTTCGCGCTCGCAAACGCCTGGTCGAGATCCGAAATGAGGTCGTCGGGATCCTCGAGCCCGATGTGCAGCCGGATCGTGGGGCCGCCGGGGTTCCACTTCGTCGCGGTGCGGTGCTGTTCGACGCGCGCGAGCACCGCGAGGCTCTCGTAGCCGCCCCAGCTCGAGCCGATGCCGAACAGTTTCAGGGCATTGATGAAGGCGGATACCTGCTTCTCGCCCGCCGGCTGCAACACGAAGGAGAACAGCGCGGCCGCCCCCGTGAAGTCGCGCTTCCAGATCGCGTGGCCCGCATCACCCTCCAGCGCCGGGTAGAGGACCCGCTTCACCTCAGGCCGGGACTTGAGCCAGGCGGCGAGCTTGATCGCGCTCTGCATCTGGTGCTTCAGCCGCACGCCGAGGGTGCGGAAACCGCGCAGCGCGAGGTAACAGTCGTCCGGGCTCACGCTGTAGCCGTGATCGGCGACCGTCTGCCGCACCCTCAGCCAGTGCTTCTCGTTCGTGACGATCAGTCCCATCATGGCGTCGGCGTGGCCCACGATGTACTTCGTCGCCGAGTGAACCGATACATCCACGCCGCGCGCGAAGGCGGGGAAAAAATACGGCGTGCCCCAAGTATCGTCGGCGAGCACGGCGATGCCGCGCGCGCGCGCGGCCTGCGCGATGGCGGGTATGTCCTGCACCTCGAAGGTGAGCGAGCCGGGCGACTCGCAGAACACCGCCCGCGTGTTGGGGCGGAAGAGCCGGTCGATGCCCGCGCCCACCAGCGGATCGTAGTACTCGACCTCGATGCCGTTCGGCTTGAGCCGCGCGTCGCAGAAATGGCGCGTGGGCGAGTAGACGCAGTCAGCGACGAGGAGGTGGTCGCCGGCCGTCACGTAGGCGTTGAGCGCGCACACGATGGCCGCGAGTCCCGAGGGCAGCGCCACCGCGCGGTGACCGTCTTCGAGCTGCGCCACCGCTTCCTCCAATGCCTGCGTGGTGGGCGTGCCGTGGCGGCCGTAGCGCACGCCCGAGAAGCGATCGTCACCGCGGTGCTCGTAGTCTTCCAGCGTCGGAAACAGCACGGTGGAGGTGCGGAACACCGGCGTGTTGACCATGCCCTGGTAGCGGGCGGGATCGCGCCCGGCGTGGGCGAGTATGGTGTCTTTGTTCATGGGCGAATGGTGGTGGAGATGAGCGTGGTCGCGTCGGAGGCGCTAATTGTGCGCGGCCGCCCACGCCGGTGCAACATGTGGACTCCCGGATTGATGCCGCACGCCATATGCCGGATAATCTGCGGCCGGCGCGCCGCTGGCGCAACGCCCGCGAGAGCCGCCGGGCGACATTCCAACAATCGGACTTTCCCGGAAAACCACCATCGTGGAACCGCACACCTCGCACGACCATCACAGGGTCGAAGACTTTCGTTTCATCACCGGCACGGGCAGGTACGCCGCCGACTGGAACCTCTCCGGCCAGCTCTACGCGTACTGCGTGCGCTCCGAACGCGCGCACGCCGAGATCGTTTCCCTCGACGTCGCGAAAGCGGCGAAGTTTCCCGGCGTGAAGCGCGTTCTCACCGGCGAGGACGCGGTGCGCGCGGGCTACAACAAGTTCTTCGTGATCGTGAACTACCCCGGGCGCGGCGGCCAGCCCATCAAGAAGCCCGCGCGGCCCGCGCTCGCCGTGGGGAGGGTGCGCCACGTCGGCGACGCGCTGGCGATGGTCATCGCCGATTCCCCGGTCGCGGCGCAGGACGCGGCCGAGCTCGTGGAAATCGAGTACCGCGACCTGCCGGCGGTGGTGACGGTCGAGGAGGCGCTCGCTCCCGGCGCGCCGCAGCTGCACGACGATGTAGCGGGCAATCTCGCCTTCGACTACGAGTCGGGCAACGAGGAGGCGGTGAAAGCGGCATTCGGGAACGCGACGCGCGTGACGAAGCTCAGGCTCGAAGTGTCGCGCGTTGCGCCCAGCCCGCTGGAGCTGCGCGCCTGCACGGTGCAATACGAGCCGAAGGACGGGAGCTACCACCTGTACGTCTGCATCCAGGGCATCAACATGATGCGCAAGCAGCTCTCGTTTGCGACCGACGTGCCCGAGGACAAGATCGTGATCCACGCGCAGGACGTGGGCGGCAGCTTCGGGCAGCGCAGCGCCGCCTACCCGGAGTACTGCATGCTGATGCTCGCCTCGAAGGAGCTCGGCAAGCCCGTCAAGTGGGTCTCGACGCGCTCGGAGGGCTTCATGAGCGATACGCACGGGCGGGCGAACACCGTCACCGGGGAGCTCGCGCTCGATCGCGACGGGAAATTTCTCGGCCTGCGGCTCGACTGGATCGCGGACATGGGCGCCTATCTCTCGGCGACCGGCTGCGCGAGCCACACGCGCAACCCCTCGACCTGCATGACGGGGGTCTACCGCATTCCGGCGCTCTACGGCCGTTTCCGGCTCGCCTTCACCAACACCGTCCCGGTCGCCGCCTACCGCGGCGCCGGGCGCCCCGACATCGCGTACGTGATCGAGCGGCTGGTGAACCAGGCGGCGGCCGAGCTCAAGCTTGACCCGCCGGAGCTGCGCCGCCGCAACTTCATCCCGCGCGAGGCGTTCCCGTACAAGACGCCGACGGGCTCCACTTACGAGAACGCCGACCTGCCCGGCATACTGGAAAAGGCGCTGAAGCTCGCCGACTGGAAGGGCTTCGCGAAGCGGCGCGCGCAATCGGAGAGGAAGGGGAGGCTGCGCGGCATCGGCATCTCCACCGTGATCGAGAACAGCGGGGCGGGGCTGTTTCCGAAAGATCAGATCGCCATCGAGTGCGGCGCCGACGGGACGGTCACGGTCTTTACCGTCGCGCAATCCTCCGGCCAGGGCCACGAGACGACTTTCGCGATGGTCGTCGCGGAGGCGCTCGGGCTTCCGCTCGAGCGGGTGCGGGTGCGCGAGAGCGTGCAGAGCAAGGGACTGATCGGCAACCACACGGGGGGCTCGCGCTCGCTGGTGGGCGCGGGCAGCGTCTGCAAGCTCGCCGCGCAGAAGCTGATCGAGCAGGGAAGATCGGCTGTGGCGGAGGCGCTCCGCCTCGAGCCCTCCCAGGTCGAATACGCGCACGGCGCGTACCGCGCGCGCGGGTCGAAGCAGAAGGTCGGGCTCGCCGATCTCGCGAAAAAGCAGCCGTTGAACGTGATGGCCGAGGCGAGCGTGGGCTCGACCTTCCCCAACGGCTGCCACATCGCGGAAGTGGAGATAGACCCCGAGACCGGGACGACACGCATCGTTTCCTACAACGCCGTGGACGACGCCGGCAACGTGGTCAACCACGCCGTGGTCGAGGGGCAGGTGCACGGCGCGGTGACGCAGGGCGCCGGGCAGATTTTCTGCGAGAAGATCGTCTACGACCACGACACCGGGCAGCTCCTCACCGGCAGCTTCATGGACTATCGCCTGCCGCGCGCGGGGATGCTCCGCGACATCCGCGTCGAGGACCACCCGCTGCCGAGCGGCAACAACGCGCTCGGCGCGAAGGGCGTGGGCGAATCGGGTTGCACCGCCTCGCTCGGTGCTCTCGCCAACGCGGCGATAGACGCGCTGCGCCCGCTGGGCGTCGAGCACCTCGACATGCCGTTGACGCCGACGAAAATCTGGCACGCGATTCAGACAGCAAAAAGCAACCGCCGATGAACGCCGATTAACGCCGATTAGAATCAAGAACAGGATCAGCCGCAGATAAACGCAGATAAACGCAGATCAGACCAAGACCAAATTGGAGAGGATTAACAGGATCAACAAGATCCAAACAGTAGACTGAACCTCTCTTGTTTTCTTTTTGATTTAATCCTGTAAATCTTGTAAATCCTGTCTATTCAAGTAAGGGAGACGAACGGATGTATTCACTCAGTTACGTCAAGGCGAAATCGGTCAAGGAAGCGGGCGAATTCCTCGCCGCCCATCCGGAGGCGAAGCTGCTCGCGGGCGGCATGACGCTGGTGCCGACGCTGAAGCAGCGGCTGGCGAAACCGTCGCACCTCGTGGACATCGCGCAGCTGCCCGAGCTGCGCGGCGTCAAGGTCGCCGGCGGGAAGCTCGAGATCGGCGCGGCGACCAGCCACCATGACGTGGCGACTTCGCCGGTGGTCAAGAAAGCGATCCCGGCGCTCGCCGAGCTGGCGGGGCTGATCGGGGACCCGCAGGTGCGGAACCTCGGCACCCTGGGGGGATCGGTGGCGAACAACGACCCCGCCGCGGACTATCCCGCCGCGGTGCTGGGGCTCGGCGCGACCGTGGTCACCAGCCAGCGCGAGATCGCCGCGGACGATTTCTTCCAGGGCATGTTCGCGACCGCGCTGGAAGAAGGCGAGATCATCGTGCGCATCATCTTCCCCGTGCCCAGGCGCGCCGCCTACGCCAAGTTCCATCACCCGGCTTCGGGCTACGCGATGGCCGGCGTGTTCGTCGCGCAGACGGCCGAGGGCGTACGGGTGGCGGTGACCGGCGCGGGACCCGGGGTATTCCGCTGGAAGGCGGCGGAAGCGGCGCTCGCGAAGGGCCTGAAGCCGGCCGCGATCGACGGTGTCGTGCTCGAGGCCGCCGATCTCAATGAAGGCATCCACGCGACGCGCGAAGACCGGGCGAACCTGGTGCGCGTCATGGCGAAGCGCGCGCTTGCGAAGCTCCCCCGCAAGAAATAACCGCAGATAAACGCAGATACACGCGGATG
>JACPEF010000106.1:7905-15567 GCA_016183675.1 Betaproteobacteria bacterium | reverse complement strand
CGAGAGGCAGAAAGATGAAGAGCGCCGCGGGCGGGAGCACGCCCGCCGCGGCGGCCACCGACCAGGCGGTGACGTAGGCGCCGAGCGCGTAGAAGCTGCCGTGCGCCATGTTGACGATCCCCATCACGCCGAAGATCAGGCTCAACCCGGCGGCGATGAGGAACAGCACCGCGGCGTAAAACAGCGAATTCAGAATTTGCAGTGCGACGATTTCCATGGCGGTTCTTGTTGTTGCGCACGCCACCCGAGCGGCCTGGCGTCGCACTGCCAGGTCCGCCCCGGGCGCGCGAGCGTCGAACTAGCGCGTCACGCCTTCGCGGTCGGCCACGTCTTCTTGATCCAGTCGGCCGCGGCCGTGGACTCGTTATGTCCCTGGCCGGGCTTCGGCCAGTTGGGCGGCGCGGTGATGCTGCGGATCGGGATCGAGACGACGCTCGCCGGGTCCCACACCGGGAAATCGTATCCCGGCAGGTTCTTGCTCAACCCCGTCACCGCGTCCTTGTAGCCCTGGTGATTGTCCGCGCGGATATAGAGGTAGCCCGCCGGCGCATCGATTCCCGCCCCCTCGAGCATGGCGATGATCGCCTCATCGTCGGGCCAGCCGCCGACGAGCTGGTTCGCCTTTTCCACCGCCTGCTTGTAGAGGTAGAGCGCGGTGTACGCGCCGTCCGCTTCGAAGCTCGGATACTCCTTGAAGCGCTTGTAGTAACGCTCGACGAAGCTCCTGTTGATCGGCCAGCGCTCGGCGGAAGGATAGAGGAAGTGATAGTTCGCGTGCACGCCGGCAAGCACGCCGTCGGGGTGATCCTTGCCGATCGCATGCGGGCTGCCGCCGAAGGCGAGCGTGGTCGCGACCTTCATCTTGTCGAACAGCCCGTAGCGCAGCGCCTGCTTGTAGAACGCGACGTAGTCGCCGCCCCATACGCCCACGATCAGCAGATCGGGATTGACGGAGAGGATCTTCGTGATGTGCGACGTGAAATCCGTGGTGCCCAGCTTCGGCCAGGACTCGGAAACGACCTGGATCCCGGGCAGCAACTTGCCGAGCGCGAGCGAAAAGTGCTCAAACACGTTGCGCCCGTAGCTGTAATCGGGCTGCAGGGACGCGATGCGCCGCACCTTGGGCCAGTGCGTCGCGGCGCCGATGGCGGCAGTGACGCCGTCCGCGGACTGGATATTGGTCACCCGGAACGCGTACTTCGGGTTCGGCACCGCCTTGTCGAAGAGGAAGTCGGTGCACCCGTCATTAAACAGCGTGAGAATCTTTAATTCCTCGGCCACCGGGCCGAGCGCCGGGGTGTTGCCGCTTGAGATGATGCCCGTGAAGAGCTCGATCTTCTCCGCGAGCTTCATGCGCCGCAGCTCCTTCACGTTGGAGTCGGTGCCGGCGGCTTCGTCTGCGAAGATCGTCTCGATCTTGCGCTTGCCGAGCAGCCCGCCCTGGGCGTTGATCTCCTCCTGCGCGAGGATATGCCCCCGCTGACCCGGGCCGCCCAGAAGCTCGGCCGGGCCGGTGAGAAAGGTGATGTGACCGGCCTTGACCGGCCTAGTGGGAATGCTGCCCTTGGGTTTCACAGCGGCATGCGCCGTGGTCCCGATTCCCGCGGCGCCGAGCCCCGCAGCGCCCAGCGTCGCACTGAATTGTTTCAGAAAAGCGCGGCGTTCCTGCATCTGTTCCTTGTCCATGACTTTCCTCCTTTCAACAAGCGAATGAACGTCCCCTTGCTCCAGCGGTCCTGTTCGAACAGCAGGACCTATTAAACTCCCCCTTCCACAAATCCGCAAGACGCGCTGAAACGGGTCAAGCCGCGTGATGTGCACCGCACAACCGTGCGCGTGTAGCCATCAGTGTTGCCACGGTACGATCTTGATCGGCGCGTTGGCGACATTGCCCTCGAGCACGGCAGCAAGCACAAGCCGGTCGCCGCTCCCGCCAGCCCGCCTCGCCGGGCGTGCGAATTCCAGGCGGCACGTGCCGGTGGCATCCGCGCGCGCTACGCCGGCCGCCACGACCGCGCCGTCCGGGCCGACAAGCAGGTAGCGGCAGACGGGCGCCGGCGGCGGGCCCGCGGTCGCAAGGCGCTCGGCAAGCCGCTTCGCGAACGAGCCGCGCACGATCCTCACGTCGCGCCCGAGGCGCTCGAGCCACTCGACTTCGGTTTGAACCTCCGCGCCGTAATCGCGGCGCTCGACCCGCGGCACATGCGCCTTGAGCGGCGCCGCGTAGACATCGAAGCTGCCCAATCCCTTCGGATAGGTCGGGTTGCGGAAGACCTCCAGCACCGCCTTCGTCCCGTCCCAGCGGCTCAGCATGTAGGGGCCGTTGGTGACGAGCCAGTGCCCGTACGCCGCGTGAAATTCGCGCAATCGGCGATAGCGCTGGCGTGCCTCGCCCGCGTCGACGTAGCGCGAGAGCGCGGCCGGAACGTGGGCGCGCTCCTCGAGCTCGCGGGCGAGCTCCCCGAGCCGGCGCACGATCGCCGCGTTGCGCACCGGGTCGAGCTCCGGCAGACCGAGCCGCGCCGCGCCCGCCGCAGAGAAGGCGAAGTGCCCGCGGCGGGCGCCTTCCTCGAGCAGCGCCAGCAGGTGCCAGGACACTATCGTCCACGGCGGCGCAATCGTCGCCGCGTCGCCCGCGCCTTCGGCGTCGAGGTGGACCTCGATCACCGGAACCTCGTAACTCAGCTTGTCTTCTCCGAACGCGAGGCTCTCGGTCTCCACGCGCAGGAGCCGCACGCCCTTGAGGCGTTCGCGCGCAAGGGCGGTCGCCTGCGCCACGCCCGGGTCCGCCGTATCGCCCGCGCCCCACGCGGCCGCGAAAGCATAGGCATAGAGCAGGTCCGCGACGCTCATGGGCGTGCCGTCGTGGAACGCCGAGTTGCGTACGCGGTAGACGATGCGCGTCGTGGCCGTCCTGCCGCGACCCGCGGGCGCGAGCCGCCCGCTGCCCGGCTCAGGCACCAAGGCGTCTTCGGGCACCGCAAGCGGCGACCCCGTCTTCGTATCCGACGCGCTCAGGCGGTTCTCGATCCAGCCTGCTCCGTGCGGCGAAGGCAGGAACGCCGGATCGCCGAGCGCCCACCAAACGAGCCGCCCGAACGCGCCGCCGAAACCGCCGGCGACGGGGTTCCACGCGCTGGACGGCGCTGCCGGCGCCGCAACATTGAGCCAGCCGTTCCAGGGAAAGTCCCGCAGCTTGACGGTGCGAGGAAAAATCGCCGACGCCAGGCCGTCGAGCGCGTCGTAGCCGACGTTCTCCACCCCGTGCGAGTACTCGGTGCCGTAGTGCTCGCGGCGCACCGTGTAGCCGAGCACGATCCGCTCGCAGCCGCTTTGCAGCAGCGCGACGAGCTCGCGCTCGCGCTCGATCCTTTCCCGGAGGCTGCGATGCTCACCGCGCATGAGGCGGCGCGCAACCTCCTCGATCCGCGCGCGGGCGCCCGCATCGCTCACCGCAGGCGCGAGCAGGAGGTAGGCGTGAAACCAGCCTTGTCTCAACCACGGCGGTCCGAGCCAGCCGTTGTAGCGCGCGCCCGCCTGGGCAGCGAGCACGGCCACGTCGAAGATCTCGAGTTTGCCGGGCGGCTTCGCGACGTGCTGCGCCGCGACCGCCGCCCGCGCCGCTTCGGCGCGATCAGCATGGTGCAGGTAGTCGGCGTGATAGGGTGTAATGGGGTACGGATGCCAGACTTGACCCGCGGCGAGCGCTGGCTTGAGGCTGCGCGCGGCCGCGCAGCGCGCGGACCGGTCAGCGAACTGCGGCGCACGGCGGTCGAAGGTCACGACAACGTAGCCGCCGAGTGACACAACGGTACCCGTCTTCGCCGGATCGGGTTTCGCCGCGAGTTCGTCTCCTGCGTAAGCGTGCAGCGTCCCCTTGGCGATCCGCTGCGCGGCCGCCTGCGGAGCGAGCGCTTCGATCGTGATCTCCTGCGGATAGAACGACGGATAAAACGGAAACTCATGGCCGGCGTGCGCGACGCCGAGCAACGCGAGCCCCGCTCCGAGAATCAGGTACTTCATCAGTGAGGCCCATGCTACGATCAAGCGGTGGCGTCAGCAAGAATGGTTGCGCCCGCCATCGCGCTCGGCGCGTGCCTCGCGCAGCCGATCGTCGAGCCCGGACGGGGCAGGTAAAATGACGGTGCGTCGCAGCTTGGAGGTCGGCACCTATGCGCTGGGCAGGCGAGGTAGTGCGGGGAACGGCCACGGCGCTGGCCGCGCATCCCGGCGTCTTCGCGTCGGTGACGCTCGCCGTCGCCGCGCTCAACGTCCTGGCGCCGGTCGCGATCCTCTCGGCGGTGCGCAAGCCGCTCGATTACTTCACCTTCAACCCGTGGCTGAGACGCCTGCACGAGTACCTCGCGTCCGGTGACGCGACGATCGGGGAGAAGCTGCGGGGTGGACGTTGCCGACCTCGGGCGCATTCTCCTCGTCTCCGCGCTGTTCGGCCTGTACTTCGCCCTCTGGCGCCGCCGTCGCGATCTGGTTTCCGGCGGCGTGCGAGCCGACGCGGCGTTGCGCCGCGGCGGTCTCACCGGCGCCGGCCTGACCGTGTTCGGGGTCTCCACCGGCGCGTGCAGCGTCACGGGCTGCGGGGCCCCGGTGCTGCCCGTGATCGGCCTCGCGTTCGTCGGGCTCGAGAGCGGCACGCTGCACTTTCTCGCCGAGTCTTCGCGCGTCGGGACGATCGCGCTCTTCGCCGTCCTTTTACTCGCCGTCGGTTATCTCGGGTGGAAAACTGGTCACTCGCAGGGCCCCCTACCGCCGGCGGTCGCGGCTTGACACCCCGAATCGACCACGGTCAACCGCTCACCAGATCACGCAGCCGGGTCACGGCCTCCTCGATACGCCGCACCGTTGTCACCTCGAGTCCCGCGATCGCCTGTTTCGGCCTGTTGGCGTAGGGGATGAGCGCCTGGGTGAATCCGAGCTTGGCGGCCTCGCGCAGGCGCTCCTGCCCGCGCTGCACCGGGCGCACCTCGCCCGCGAGGCCGACTTCGCCGAACACCACGAGCTTGGGCGGCAGCGGCTTCCCCTTGAGCGAGGACACGATGGCCATCAGCACCGCGAGATCGGCCGCGGGCTCGGTGATCTTCACTCCGCCCACGGCGTTCACGAACACGTCCTGGTCGAAGCACGCGATGCCGGCGTGCCGGTGCAAGACCGCGAGCAGCAGCGCGAGCCGGTTCTGCTCCAGTCCCACGCTGAGCCTGCGCGGATTGGGCGCGTGCGCGTCGTCCACCAGCGCCTGGATCTCGACCAGCATCGGGCGCGTGCCTTCCTGCGTCACCATCACGCACGAGCCCGCCACCTGGTTGTCGTGGAACAGGGCGGACGGGTTGGACACGCCCTTCAGGCCCTTCTCCGTCATGGCGAAGACGCCCAGCTCGTTCACCGCCCCGTAGCGGTTCTTGAAGGCGCGGATCAGCCGGAAGGCCGAGTGGGTGTCGCCCTCGAAGTAGAGCACCGTGTCCACCATGTGCTCGAGCACGCGCGGCCCCGCGAGCGCGCCTTCCTTGGTGACGTGGCCGATGAACACGACGGCGATGCCCGTGGTCTTGGCCACGCGCGTCAATTGCGCCGCGCACTCGCGCACCTGCGCGACCGAGCCGGGCGCCGATTGCAGCTCGTCGGAATACAGCGTCTGGATCGAGTCGATCACCGCGATCTCGGGCTTTTCCGCTGCGAGCGCCAACTGGATCTTCTCAAGGTTGATCTCGGGCAGCACGTGCACACCGCGCGCGTCCACCCCCAGCCGCCGCGAGCGCAGCGCGACCTGTTGCGGCGATTCCTCGCCGCTCACGTAGAGCACCTTGCGAGACCTGCCGACTTCGGCGAGCGACTGCAGCAGCAGCGTGGACTTGCCGATGCCGGGATCGCCCCCCAGCAGCACCACTCCGCCCGCCACCATGCCCCCGCCCAGCACGCGGTCGAACTCCTCGATGCCCGTGGGAACGCGGGCCTCCTCGCGCGCCTCGACTTCCGAGAGGCGCTGCAGCCGGCCCGCTTCCGCGACCAGCCCGAACCGGTTGGAGGCGGGCGTTGCTTCGGCGATGGTCTCGACCAGCGTGTTCCACGCCTGGCAGTGCGGGCACTGGCCCTGCCACTTGGGCACTTGGCCGCCGCATTCGGTACAGCTGTAGACGGACTTCGCTTTCGCCACGCTTGATCAACCTCTCACCGCAGAGGACGCCAAGGACGAAGAGAAAACCAAATCTCTAACCACAAAGGACACAAAGGACACGAAGTAACCTCCCTGCAATGAAAACCTTTGTCTTCTTCGTGTCCTTGGTGGTGAAACATTCTGATCTCCTTGGTGTTCTTGGCGTCTTGGCGGTTCAAATCGTTTCTCCTCTGTGTTCTCTGTGCCCTCTGTGGCTGATGCTTTTCGGTTTTGATCTTATCGGCGTTCGTCGGCGGCCATCAACAGTTTGATTGTGTTGGACCTTATCCGCGTTTATCTGCGTTTATCTGCGGCTAAATTTTTTCGGTTTTATCGGCGTTCATCGGCGCTTCCATAAGCTCTTACTCCCGCTCGCGCACCGGGACGCGCGGGGCGAGCCCGCACAGCAATTCGTACCCGATCGTCCCCGCCGCTTCCGCGACGCGCTCCACCGGCACGCCCTCGCCCCACAACACGACTCGCGAACCGACCTGCGCGCCGGGGACGTCGGTGAGATCGGCGCACAGCATGTCCATGGAGATGCGGCCCAGCGTGCGCGTCATCGTGCCCTCCACCATGATCGGCGTGCCGTTGCGCGCGTGGCGCGGGTAACCATCGGCGTATCCGCACGCTACCACACCCACCCTGAGGTCCCGCTCCGCGGTAAACAGGCCGCCGTAACCGAGTGTGTCCCCGCGCTTCAGGCGCTGGACGGCGATGATCCGGCTTTCCAGCGTCATCGCCGGCACCAGCCCGATCTCGGTTCCGATCCGGTCCGCGAACGGCGAGCAGCCGTAGAGCATGATGCCCGGGCGCACCCAGTCGGCGTGCGTTTCAGCGTAGCGGAAAATCGCCGCCGAGTTGGCGAGGCTTCTCGGAAGCTTCACACCGTTCGCCAGCCGGTCGAAGACTTCCATCTGCCACTGCACCCCGCGCAGCTCATCCGCGTTGGCGAAATGGGTCATGAGCGTGACTTGCGCGACGCCCGGATTCGACTGGAGCGCCCGCAGCGCATCGGGGAACTCCGCCGCAGTGAACCCGAGGCGGTTCATGCCGGTGTTGATCTTGAGGAACACGTCGAGCGCGGCGCCAGCCGGCAGGTGCCGCAGTATCCGTAGCTGGTCGCGGTTATGCACCACGGCGCCGAGGTGGTGCGCGGCGAGCAGCGGCAGCTCGCCCGGCTCGAAGAATCCCTCGAGCAGCAGGATGCGCTGCCGGCAGCCCGCGTCGCGCAGCGCGACCGCATCCTCCAGCTCGAGCAGCGCGTAGCCTTCCGCCTCGCGCAGCGCGCGGGCCGCCCGCGCCAGCCCATGGCCGTAGGCGTTGGCCTTGACCACCGCGAAGGCCTTCGAGCGCGGCGCATGGCCGCGCGCGACCGCCAGGTTGTGCTTCAGCGCTCCCAGGTTGATGGTGGCGAATATCGGGCGAGCCATGCTCCGATGTTCCAAGTTCCAGGTTCCAGGTTCCAGGTTCCAGGTTCCAGGTTCCAGGTTCCG
>JACPEF010000106.1:0-7888 GCA_016183675.1 Betaproteobacteria bacterium | reverse complement strand
TGAACTTTGAACTTTGAACTATCTGACCTTATGCATCTCGTAGTGTCGCGCGAACACCGATTCCAGCTCGTCGATCACTTCGACCGCCGCGCGCCCTTCGAGTGCGTGCTGTGCCATGAACTGCGAGGCCTCCCTCATGAGCTTGCGGCGGTCGAGCATGGGATAGGTCCGCACGAGCCGCCGGATCGCCATGGTCACCGTCTCTCCGGCAGGCCGCGGGATGGCGAGCGGCTCGACCCCCGGCTCGTCCGCGTTGGGCGGGCGCGTCGCGAGAAATTCTCCAAACGCGATCAACACCTCCTGCTGCGCCGGCGGCAGCCGCTCAAAGAGATCGAGCAGCTTCTTCTCCTCGCCCTTGCGCTTCACGGTTCGTTCCTCACGGTCCGCGCCTCACCCCTCACTCTTCACGCCTCACGGGGTTCAATGCGAACACCCGCGGCTTGCGCCTCTACCGCACGAGAACTTCTTCATCAGGCATTGGCCATCTGCTTCATCTTCACGCTCGCGAACTCCACAAAAGTGGTGAGCAGCTTCGAGCGGAATTTTTCCATGGGCCCAACGAAGGAAAAGGTCCGGATCAGCCGCGGCGCAAGCGGGATTGCCACCAGCGTGCCCAGCTTGCGCTCCTTGACCACCCTTGCGCGCGACATGATGGAGACGCCAAGCCCGGTTTCCACCACGCCCTTGATCGCCTCCGGGCTGCCGAGCTCCATCACCACGTTGAGGTCGTCGGGCGCCACCCTGCAGCCCCGCAGGTACTGGTCGGTGAACTCACGCGTGCCGGAGCCCAGCTCGCGGCTCACATACGCTTCGCCCACCAGCTGCTGCGGCTTGAGGCTCGCGAGTTGCGCGAACTTGTGCGCGGGCGAGCAGATCAGCACCAGCTCGTCCTCGCAGCACACCTCGATGTTGAGGCCAGGCACATGCGAAGGCGATTCGATCAGGCCCAGATCGAGCGAGTGGTCGGCCACGCGGTTTACGATCGTCTCGGAATTGCCCACCGTGAGGCGCACATGCACCTGCGGGTGCCCGGCCTTGAACTCGCCCAGGATGCGCGGCAGCATGAACTCGGCGATGGTGGTGCTGGCGCCCAGCAGCAACGGTCCACCCATGACGCCGGTGAGGTCCGCCACCCGCGCCTCCATCTCCTCGGAAAGACCGAGAATGCGCCCGGCGTAGTCCATGACCAGCTTGCCGGCGCGTGTCAGCGCGATCTTGCCGTGGCTGCGCTCGAACAGCCGCGCATTGAACTGCTCCTCGAGCTGCTTGATCTGGAACGTCACCGCGGGCTGCGTCATGGAGAGCTGCTCCGCGGCCTTGGTGAAGCTCAAGTGCCTGGATACGGTGTAGAACACCTGCAGACGGCGGTCCGCCATGGCAATCCCGCTACGCCCTCGCTCCGTATGTTAGGGGAACGCACAGTCTACCGTTTCGGCCGGGGAACGCCAATAAATCCCCAGATTTCAACGCTTTGTGGTATAAAACGGCAGCCCGCGAGGGAAGGATGAGGGATGAGGGATGAAGGAGAGATGAAGAACTGGCAAGACAGCCAGCCGTGGTCCGACTCCCCGTTCCGTACTCGTCGCCGGTTTTCCGCTTTCGCTCGCCTCGTCACTGAAAAAACGATTCGTACATAGGCTGCGCCGACCCCATGCCATTCGGCTTCTACATCATCATGGCGGCGCAGTTCTTCTCCTCGCTCGCCGACAACGCGCTCCTGGTGGCGGCGATCGCGCTGATGACGCAGATGACGGCGCCGGCGTGGATGACGCCGCTGCTCAAGTTCTTCTTCACCGTTTCCTACGTGGTGTTCGCATCCTTCGTGGGCGCGTTCGCGGACTCGATGCCGAAAGGGCGCGTGATGTTCACCACCAACGCGGTGAAGATCGGGGGGTGCCTGGCGATGTTATTCTACGACTGGCTGCCGCTGCCGGGCGCCCCGCTCTACGTCTCCGTGCTTCTCGCGTACGGCGTCGTCGGGCTCGGCGCCGCGGCTTATTCGCCCGCGAAGTACGGCATCCTCACGGAGTACCTGCCGCCCCAGAAGCTCGTCATCGCCAACGGCTGGATCGAAGGACTGACGGTCGTCTCGATCATACTCGGCACGCTGCTCGGCGGCGTGCTGGTCAGTGAGGCCGTATCGAAGCGGCTGCTCGGGTTTGACATCCCCCACTTCGAAACCGGCATCGACACGGCGCCCGAAGCTGCGATACTCGTGATCGTCGTGGTCTACGCGATTGCGGCGACCTTCAATCTCTACATTCCCAACACCGGCGTGGACCACCGCGAGCCGAGCAAGAATCCGTTGTTCCTGGTGCACGAGTTCGCGCACTGCGTGCGGCTGCTGTGGACCGACAAGCTGGGGCAGATCTCGCTCGCTACCACGACGCTGTTCTGGGGCGCGGGCGCGACGCTGCAGTTCATCGTGCTCAAATGGGCCGAAGTGGCGCTCGGCTACACCCTCTCCCAGGCGACCGTGCTCCAGGGCATCGGCGCGGTGGGCATCGCCGCCGGAGCGGTGATCGCGGCGAGGATCGTTCCGCTCAACCGCGCGGCGAACATCGTGCCCGTCGGCATCGCCATGGGATTGGCCGTGATCGTGCTGGTCCTCGTTCGCAGCGTGGCCGCGGCGCTCCCGCTGATGATCCTGATCGGCGCGCTCGCAGGCTTCTTCGTGGTGCCGATGAACGCGCTGCTGCAGCACCGCGGCCACATCCTCATGGGGGCGGGGCATTCGATCGCGGTGCAGAACTTCAACGAGAACCTGAGCATCCTGGTGATGCTCGGGGTCTACGCGCTGCTGCTCGGGTTCGGCTTCTCGATCTACACGGTGATTACGCTATTCGGGCTGTTCGTCGCCGCCGCGATGGCGCTGGTGCACCGGCACCATCTGAACAACGTTCGCAGCGGGATGGTGCCGGCGGTCCCCGGCGACGCCCACCGCTAGGGGGTCCAACCTTCCAGGTTCCAGGTTCCAGGTTCCAGGTTCCAGGTTCAAGACTTCGACGTTCAATTCTGAACTGTGAACTTGGAACTTTGAACTTGGAACTTTGAACTTTGAACTCTTGGCTTTCTCACCGCCGCACGGGCGGTTTCGGCCCCCAGCTTCATTTCAAGTCCGGCTGGTCCCAGATGGTCTCGTACCGGGCCGGCGCGAACAGCTCGAGGAACGCGAACGTTTTCCGGGTGTGGTTCTTGAACCAGTGCCGCTCGCCGTCGAACACCGCGATGAAATCCCCCGCCTTCACCTCGCGCGGGACGTCGTCCACGTACATCGTGCCCCGGCCCTCCGTGATGTAGAAGAGGTGCTCGGTGCCGATGTGGTGGTGACTCGCCCCGGAAGTGCCGGGTGGATACACCACGATCTCGCCGCAGATATTCTTCAGGCCCAGCACGTTCTCCTTGACCGCCTCGTACCGGAACCGGTCGTCCTTCTGCGAATAGAGCCGTGGAACGTCGAGGGTGCTTACGATTTTCGCCATCGCTCCTCCGTCAGCCGCGCGCCGTCAAGCCCGGAACCCGGCACGCGCATTGCCGCGTTCGTTCATATATTGGACCCCGTGCGCAGCGGAAACCGTGGGCAAATTAGCACTTCTCCCGCGGGCTGTGAAGGCCGGAGGCGGGGCTTGGAAGCTCCTCTGCGGGAACTTCGACCGCGTTGCCAGGCTCGTGAAGATCGCGGGCATCAGATCTGAGTGATGCGTGACGTGGTACTGCGTGACGTGATACTGCGTGACGTGATAATGCGTGTCTGATCAATACCTACAGCAGTCACGCTTGACCATGTCACGCCCCACCATGTCACGCCTCACCATGTCACGCCTGACCAGTCACCGTCTTGGACAGCCAGTCGCACACCACCCGCGCGAACTCGGCCTCGACACCGTTATAGAAGTGGTCGGCGCCGGGAATCACGGCAAGCGTCGCGCGGGTGCCGGCCGCAGCGGCCACCGCCTCGACCGGGTAAGCGTCGGGCGCTTCCTTGCTCCCGCGCAATGCAAGGATGGGCCCGGGGTAGAGACGGGCGTTCTCGACCGTGCTCGGAACCTTCTCCGACAGGTCCACCCAGCTCGCGGCGGTGATCGCGTACCACCAGCCCGGAACTGGAATGATCTGATCGCCGCGGCCTTCCGCGACCAGCCGCCGCGCCTCCGCGTCCACCTCGGCGTGGCGCTCTCCCGCGAGCATCCCGCGGCGCGAGCTCTGCGCGAGGTAGTCGCGCCCGCCCCCGCCGGCGGAACACAGGACGAGCGCCGCCACTTCTTCCGCGTGCGCTGCGGCATAGGCGGCCGAGGAAATTCCGCCGAAGCTGTGGCCGATCAGCGCGACCCTCGAAAACCCGCGGCGTTTCAGTTCCGCCACGCCGCCCGCGATGTCGAACTGGCTGTCGCCGAATTTCTCCCAGGCGCCGCCGTAGGAATCGCGGCTGTTGCGGATGCCGCCGAGATCGTGCCCGCGTCGGTTCATCGAGAGGGAGCTCCAGCCGAGCCTGGCGAGGTGCGGCGGCAGGATCCGGCCCGGGCCGGTGTAGAAATTCATGACCTTGCCGTGGACCAGCAACGCGGCCCGCTTTGCGGCACCGGCGTCCGGCGTATACACCACCCCGTCGAGCGGGAACCCGTCAGCGACCTCGAACGTGAGGAGCTCGGTTCGCATCATTTCTCGCGCGGGTCGTGCAGCTCCTCGTCCGGCGCCTGGTACTTCCCGCTGCGGATCTGCTGCACCATGTTGGAGAGGGCAAGCGCGGCGTTCTTCACCTCCGCGAAAACGTCCTTGTCCTTATCGAGGTCCTCGTGGCTGGTCGCGTAGGGCTGGTACCAGCCGATCCAGGTGTCAATCAGCGCCGTGGGGCCGGCCGGGATCATCTCCATGTCGGTCAACCAGTCGGTCAGCATGCGCCGCAGGTTCTCCGGACCGGCCGCATCGCCATGCGCGACGATTGCGAACGCGCGCCCCGCGAGGTGCTTGGGATAGCTCCAGCCCTTGAGCTCGAGCTCCTTCGCCATCGCCGGATCCTTGCCGTGCGTTGAGGTTGGGTCGGGATTGCCGCCGTCGGCGCAGACCAGCCGGTCTATCATGAGCTTCAGGCTCGCCGGCGCCTGGTACCAGTGCACCGGGCACACGATCATGACACCGTGCGCGGCGACCCAGCGCTCGTAGATCTCGGCCATCCAGTCGTTGGTCTGGCCGAGCGCATGGTTCGGGTAGCAGGTACAGGGCCAGTGGCAGAGCGGCTGGGAGGTGGACACGCACGCCTTGCACGGATGGATCACTTTCCACGGCTCGTCGGCGAGCGTGGAGATATCGAGGAAATCCGCTTCGTGGCCGGGCAGCGCCTCGATCGACTTCCGCGCGTGCTGCGCGAGGCGCCGGGTCTTCGAAATCTCTCCCGGACAGGTGTGCTCGCTGCGGGTCGAGCCATTGATGACGAGTATCCGCGATGGCGATTTCGGGTCCTGCTGGCGCTTTTCCGCAGCCTCGATCTTCGCGCGCGTCTCGAGCCATTCGACGGCCACGGGGTACTTCGGATCGGCAAATCCCTTGCCGGCGGGCTTCGTGCGGGGCGACTTGCGAAAGACGATGTAGCCGTCCCATGCGACTTCGCACACCTTCTCGAGCTCGGGACGCACCTTGTCGAAGGCGGGGTCGTAGAACTTCGAGAAGAAACGGCTGTGGAACTGTTCCTTGGAGAGCGGAACATACTGGTCTTGACGCCGCACGGCTGGCTTGGCCATATTCCCCCCTGCGTGATGAGTGATGGGTGATGGGTGATGCGTCACCCCCGCCGATGATACGGCCTTCCAAGCGAATTAGATGCTACGGCTAAAACCGGAAAATAGCCGCTAAGACGCCAAGAACGCCAAGAAAGCCCATGCAAGAATATTTAACGCTGTGGTTCAGCCGCGCGGCCTCCGTAAGGCGGCTGCGTCGCCTGGAACGACTGGTTAGCGGACACGCGGCGCATCTGGTGACGCCTCAATCCTTGACTTGCCATTGAGGGTTCCAAGCTATCTCCCAGAGATGTCCATCAGGGTCCTGGAAATATCCAGAATACCCACCCCAAAAGCGGTCGTGCGCAGGGTCTGTGATCTTTGCCCCGGCTCTTTCTGCCTGTTTCATCACCGCATCCACGTCTTGTTTAGAGTTGACGATATGGCCAATAGAGAGATCTGCGGGGTTGCTCGGAGCAACGGATACCTTTGCATCTTTGGCCAGTGCCGCCCTTGGATACAGCGCCAAGATGAGGTCGTCATTCATGTTGAAAAAGACGACTGCACCGTCTTCGAATTCGGTGCCGATGACTCCTTGCGTGGGAAGACCCATCCCGTCGCGGTAAAAGGCCAGAGATCGCTCGAGATCGCTAACGCCCAGTGTGATGACTTTGATTCGTGGCTTCATGTGACCTGGCCGCTAAACGAGTCTGTAGGAAAAGCCCAAAACCGGGAGGTTTTAGGCCCCTCGCAAAATCACCGCGGTTTTGTTGGTGCTCAAGAATGTTGCCGTTGCTGCGTTCCACGATTCGGTCCAACGGAAGATCGCGGCGCAGCCGATCGTTTCCGTCCAATCTTATCGAATCGCCGCTCATATTGCATTTAAATCGGTCGTTGAGCGGCGCGGGACTTTTCCTACAGACTCAACGCCTCGCATGAGGCGTCCACCTCCATGCCGTTGTTAGGCGTCGTAGCTCTGATTCGTGGGCAACGCTGCGCTTTTGCCCACCTTACTTTACTCAAGCCTGACCGGATCACCGCGGCGGATCGCGCCGCCCCGCAGCACCGCGGCATAGACACCGACGTTCACCTGGTTGTGCTGGGCCGCCGTGCGCAGGATCCGCGGATCCCTGGGGAGATCCCCCTGGGGCAGAGTCGTCATCACACAGCGGGGGCAGGGGCCTGTGATGCTCAGCCGAACCTCATCGCCGATGGCGAGCGTGTGGCCGATCCAGGCATTTTCAACGAAGTTCTTCTCGCCCGAGGCAGGCTCCACCACGATGTTTGGACGAAACCGCCGGACCTCGAAGCGCCCCTGCGGATAAAGTTCCCGGAGCCGATCAATCGCGCCCGTTGTCAGCACATGGACGACGGCAAGATCGAAGAACGTGCCAGTCGGCATGGCCTCGTCGGTGACTGTTTCCCTGTGGGCGAGGCCATCCATATCCGGCCAGTACTCTTCCAGGCTGGGGTCTTGGGGCGCCGTTGTCGCAAGAGTCACCTCGCGGCCGAGCACGCTCGACAGGATTTGGTTGAGATCGCGCTGCTCGCTGGTGACGATGGTGCCGTCCGGAAGCGTGATCCGGGCTGGAGGAATCTTCCCGCCGACGCGTGGGGGCTCGGCTAAGGCGGCCCGGAAATCGAAGAGGCTTCCCCACTTCCGGGGGTTCTTTGCACTCACGACCTTCCGGTTGGACGAGTCCACAAGGGCGTACGCCCGATCCCCGAGCAGCCCGCGTTCGGTAAGGGCAGCGGCGTTCAACTCCTCTCCCATCATTGACTTCACGGGATACCGCCATAGAGAAACCACAGAGCCAGTATTGACCTGCGGTGAGTTTGACATGACACAAGCTCCTCTGAAATGTCCGTGAACTCGAAAGTCCCAAATGTTCGTTGCCTTGCTTAAACCAAGACTTGGTTCACATGAGCGACGCCTAACGAATAGGGTTTTATCCGCCGTGCGGCAGCATGGTGGATAAAACCGGTTGGACTGAACCGCTGGATTCAGAGCGCGGCGTTATGGGGATTGGAACGGCGCCGAGGTGCCGGGGAGCACGGTTGGGTCCGGCGGTCGATTGATTGCGGCAGCGCATGGGCATCGTCACGAGGGCGCGAAGGCTGGTCAGTGAACGCAATCACTATGACAGATGCACATTCGAGGGTCAACGGCAGAGGCT
>JACPEF010000107.1 GCA_016183675.1 Betaproteobacteria bacterium | reverse complement strand
GGCGATCGTGTCCAGGGCCGTGGACGCGCAGGAGAATCCACTCGCCAACACGGTGGACTACGGCGCCCACAAGGTCCACCGCTTCCACACCCTGACCGGGCATTGCTATCTCTCGCGCGGCATCTACCTGAACCGCGCCGAGTTCGAGCGCTGGCCCACAGACCTCCAGCAGGGAATCCAGAGAGCCGCGCGCGAGGCGGTCGCCGCCCAGCGCGACCTCGCCGTCGAGGAAGAGGAAACCGCGCGCAAGGCGATTGAAAGCACGGGCGGCGAAGTGGTGGAACTCACCCCGGAGCAGCGCGCGGCGTTCGCCCGCGCGGTCAAGCCGCTGCACGACGAAGCGCGCAAGCGCTTCGGGGAGGCGGTGTTCACGCTCTTGCGAGCGGAATGATCGCCGCAACAAACGTTGAGCTAGATCAAGGCATCACGCTCGCTCGGGAGTAATCTGCGAACCACCCGCCACGGGGATCGAAACGGGTTCCTCGTTTACGGCTGGTTCGGGCCAAATATTTCCCAGGAAAAAAGCGATGAGCCGCCTTGGAGTGGAAAAACACAACAGGAAAGTCCAGACCGATATTCTGGTAGCAGGTGGAGGTACCGCGGGATTCGTCGCTGCCATCGCAGCCGCGAGAAACGGCGCCAAGGTGATCCTCGTCGAAAAGCGCGATCACTTGGGCGGCACCCACTCCGGGGGCATGGTCATGATGATCCGCTCCATGCGGCACATGCGGGCGCCCAGGGATGCGGCCGAGAAGAAAGTCATGATCGCGGGCTATGAAAGCGCGTTCGACGACCAGCAGGTCGTCTACTCGATCGCGCAGGAGTACATAGACCGGATGCTGGAAACCGGTTCGGCGTGGGGAATGAAGGGCCAGGCCACCGCCCGGCAATTGTTCGATCCGGAAATCGCGAAATGGATGATCGAGCGGATGGTTCTGGAAGCCGGCGTCGATGTGTGGCTCTACGCCCAGTCAACGGACGTGCTGATGGCCAACCATGCCGTCAACGGCGTGGTGATCGAAAACATGCTGGAAAGGGTCGAAATCACTGCCAAGGTCACCATCGATACCACGGGGGACGGGGAGGTGTGTGCAGCCGCCGGTGCCCGCTTTGAAAAAGGTGACCCGGAAACCGGCTTCGGCCAGCCGCTCACGCTCTACTTCGTCATCGGCGGCGTCAACCTCGAGAAAACGCTGGACTACATCAGGGAAAACCCGGGTGAATTTGGCGCGGACTACGTCGCGACTCTCGAGCGCCTGCGCAGCGAAGGCAAGCCTTTCACGGTGCTCCCCTTCAAGGCGCGAATCCGGGAGGCGTTGGCCAACGGGGACTATCCGATACCCTACGGAATCGAGAAGGTGAACCCGGAAACGCTGACCTATATGGCGAGGCCGATGTTCCGGAACGGCAAATTCCGCTACGACCTGATTTCCCACAACATGGACATGGCCTACAACGTCGACGCGACGGACAGAAAACAGCTGACCGAGGCAACCATAGCCATGCGGGACGTGGCGGTGAGGATGGCTGCTTTCTATCGCAAGTATGTCCCGGGCTATGAGGATTCCTACCTGGTCCATACGGCGCAGGCGGTGGGCGTCCGCGATTCCCGGCGCATCGTCGGCGATTACACCCTTACCAAGGAGGATGTCCTCTCGGGAAGAACTTTCGACGATGGCATAGGAAGGTACGGCAGTGTCGTGGACGTGCATGATAAAGACGGCAAGCAATCCCTGATGCTGGCTGAGGTTGGCGGCGGGGGCTGGTTCCATGTGCCGTACCGCGTGCTTCTCCCCGCGGGGATCAAGAACCTGCTCGTGGCCGGCCGATGCATATCGGCGGATTACATCGCCCAGGGCTGCACGCGTTCGCAGGCGGCCTGCATGATGACTGGGCAGGCCGCGGGAACGGCGGCCGCCCTGGCCATAAGAAGGGGCGTGGAACCCAGGGCCGTCAACATCTCCGAACTCCAGAAGACGTTGATTGCGCAAAACCAGCTGATCTAGAAAAAGGGGACGCACCCCTTTTGATCCTGGCAAGCAAGGTGTGCGTCCCCTTTCTTGGAAAAAAAACCCCGCCGCGGCGGGGTTTTCTGCTGGGACGGGGTTACCCGTCACCATTACTCGTCACCCGTATCTCGTCACCTGTACCTCGTCACGGGCGCTAGACCTTGCCGGCCTTGCGCTTCTGGATGTGCGCCTCGACGCCCTTCTTGCCGACGTCCGTTTCCGGCTTCCAGATGTTCTGGTGCTTGAGGAGGTCGTTCTTTTCCCAGACGTGCGTCGCGTCGCCCATGTAGACGATGAACACCTCGCACCCGTCGGGATACTCGTAGGGGCCGTGGGGAATGTCCTAGCCGAACACGTAGTCGCCGGGGCGCAGGTCCTTGCCCGCCACGCACATGCGGCCCTTGGTCACCAGGATCGAGTGCCAGCTCTTGTGCGTATGCGCGGGCTCGACGTAGCCCGCCGGGAACTGCTGCTTCATGTCGATGCGCTTCATCACCGGGTCGTAGTTGAGGACCTTGACCTTGACCCCGGGCGGGAGCTTCAGCAGCCCGCGGACATCGTCGCTTTCCCATTGGACCTCATGGTCGTGGATCGCCTTGAACGTGTGGTCGAAACCGTCCGCGGCCGCGGCCGGGACTTTTTTCGCTGTCATGTCGCAAACCCTCCTGTCAGATTCAATTCACATTGAGCCCGCAATAAAATCAAGAATATCAGCCGCAGATAAACGCAGATAAACGCGGATGAAAATGTCAAACTTGATCTTATCAGCACCTCTAGTTGACCTTGACCTTATCGCCGGTCCGGGCCGACTCGATGATCGCCTCGAGCGCCGCGATGTTCGCGATCATCTCTTCCTGCGTGACGAGGTAGGGCGCGCGGCCTTCGGCGGTGTCGGAGAACGCTTCCAGGTTCGCCAGCACGCTCGAGGACGGCGGATACTCGACCGTGGTGCGCTGGTCGCCGCTGACAACCTTCGTGAGCGTCCAGCCCTTGGGAGTGCTCGGGTGGGCCTTGTCGCGCACCTCGAGCCAGCCCTTGCTGCAATAGACCGCGAAGCGCCCGTCGAACGGGGTGGCCAGGATCGCCGTGAGCAGCGCGTGCCCGCCGTTCTTGAATGAAACAAAAGCCGCGAGCGTATCGCCGTTGGCGAGGTGGCTGCCGAGCTGCCTGACGCTACACATCACGGTGTCGGCCGCGCCGAATACGCCGACCGACAGATCGAGTATGTGCACCCCCGTTGCCGTCAACGGGCCGGCCGGCGCCTCCTTCGCCGTCAGCCGCCAGTTGTCGGCGGGAAGGGTGAGGAACTTATCCTGGCTGAAATTGGCCTCGACCTGGAGCGGCGTGCCCAGCTCGCCCGATTGGATCGTGCGCATGAGATCGAGTATCGGCGGCTCGAACCGGCGCTCGTGGCCGACCGCGAGCGCGACCTTGTTCGCGTTCACCGCCGAAATCGCGCGCACCACGTCGGCGCGCGTCAGCGAGAGCGGCTTCTCGCAGAATACGTGCTTGCCCGCTTCGGCGGCGGCGATGATCTGGTCGGTATGCAGCGTGTGCGGCGTGCATAGCACCACGCCCTGGATGGCCGGGTCCTTCAGCACCGCCCTGTAGTCAGAAATGATCTCCAGCTTGTGCTCGCGCGCGAAGTCCGCTTCCGTCGCCGGGTTGCGCTTGACCCCCTTGACGACTTTGAACTTGGGACTCTTCTCCATCAGCGAGATGAGGGTCTTGCCCCACCAGCCCATTCCGACGACAGCAACGTTGAGCATGACAGTCCTCCGGTCAGTGTCATGGGACCCCGCCGCCATCATACGATAGTCACTGGTTTCCGGGGACATGCGAGAATGCCGCCCTGACCCCGTTTCGCCTCCACGCTTGAAAACAGGAGGGCCGGCAGTTGAGCAAGCAGATCCGGATCGTAATGGGGGGTTACGGCCCCCCGACCACGACCCACAGCCGCGCATTGAAGCTGATCGGCGACCGGCTCGAAGCGGAGTGCGGCGACGCGGTGGACGTGAAGTACGTCTGGAACGTGATGGACTTCGGCTACCGGGGCGAAGAGGTCCTGTGGATGGCCGAACAAGGCGTACTCACGATCGCCTACCAGTCCACCAGCTACTCGACCGACCGCGTCGCGGAGCTTGAATTCGCGGACCTGCCCTTCCTGTTCGATGGATTGGAGCAGGCAAGGGCCGCGATGGACGGCAAGCTCGGAAGCTACCTCAGGCGGAAGATCGAGGAGCGCATCGGTTACCGGGTGCTCGGCTATTTCGAGAACGGCTACCGCCATGTCTCGAACCGGCTGCGCCCGGTGCGCACGCCCGCGGACATGGCGGGCATGCGCATACGCCTGCAGCCCAGCAAGATCCATTGCAGGACCTTCGAGCTACTGGGCGCGGTTCCCGTTCCCTGCGATCTCAAGCCCGGGCTGGAGGCGATCAGGTCCGGCGCCGTGGACGCCCAGGAGAATCCGCTGGCGAATACGGTGGATTACGGCGCGCACACGTTTCACCGCCATATCACCCTGACCGGCCACTGTTACCTCTCGCGCGGAATCTATGCGAACCGGACGGCGTTCGACGGCTGGCCCGAAGCGCTGCAATCCACGATGACGAAAGCCGTGCGCGAGGCCGTCACGACGCAAAGAGAACTCGCGGTAAAGGAGGAAGAGACCGCCAGGAAAACCCTCGAAACCGCGGGTTGCGAGATCGTTGACCTGACCCCGGAGGAGCGTGAGGCGTTCGTCCGCGCGGTCAAACCGTTGCACGACGAAGTCCGGAAGCGCTTCGGCGAGGAAATGTTCGCGCTCTTAGGGAAACAGTGACGAGATACGGGTGACGAGGTAGCGCGTCGAGGGGCGGAAGAGGGGCCCCAACATTTTTCTGTTGGGGATCTGACCCCCGGTGGCGCGCAAGGCGGCCGACACGATGAAATCGTATCATGCGATAGTCACTCGGAGGCCGCGGGTGACGAGATACGGGTGACGAGGTAAAGGTGATGAAGCAATGGCCATCCGCCTTTCGCAAGCAACAAAAAACCCCGCCTGGGCGGGGTTTCCTGTCTTGCTGGTAACCGCTCAACGGTCACCGCTCACGGTTCTTAGGCGGGAACTGGTTCGCTCTCCTCGACCGCTGTTTCCGGCACCGCCGGTTTGGCGGGGGTTGCCGGCCTTGTTCGCTTCTTCAGCTCCTCGGCCTTCTCCATCTCTTCGCGCATCTGTTCTACGCGGCGTATCCAATAGAGCCGCTCATGATAATCATCGCACATGACGAGACTCCTTTCCGTATCAAGCGATCAGCGCGTGTTCCTTGCCACGCATTGGAGTTGTGGTTCCATGCTACGCCCGGAAAAAAAGAAAAGCAAACGCTGAACCGCGAAGGACGCAAAGGACGCCAAGAAAGGCAGGGATGGAACCGCAGATCCCGCGTGCCAGCCCGCGCCCGCCGGTCCTCCGGACGCCGTCAATCCACCTTCGCGCCGGAAGCCTTGACCGCCCTGCCCCACTTCTCGATCTCGACCTTCAGGAACGCCGTGAACTGCTCGGGCGTGTCGCCCACGAATTCCGTGCCGTCCGCGCTCATGCGGTCGCGGAGTTCCGGCAACGCGATGATGCGCACGATTTCCTTGTGCAGCTTCGCGATAATGTCGCGAGAAGTGCCCGCAGGGACGGAAGCCCCGAACCACGAGCCCGTTTCGAATCCTTTCAAGCCCTGCTCGCTGATCGTGGGGATTTCGGGCACGGCCGCAACGCGACTCAGGCGGGTCACGCCGAGCGCGCGCAGCCGTCCGCTCTTCACGTGCGGCAGGGTCGAGACCATCGCGCCGAAGTAGACCTCGATGTGCCCCGCCACGACATCGATCAGCGCAGGCGATGCGCCCTTGTACGGCACGTGCACCATCTTGACGCCCGACATCGTCTTGAAGATCTCGCCCGCCAGGTGATGCGGGCTGCCGATGCCGGTCGAGCCGTGCCGGAGCTGATTCGGCTGCGCCTTCGCGAGCGCAACGAGCTCCTTGACGTTCTTCACGGGCACGGAGGGATGTACGACGAGGATGCCCGGCACCTTCGCGAGGTTGGTGATGTGCGAGAAGTCCTTCATCAGGTCGTAGTTGAGCCTCGGATAGAGCGTCGGATTAATGGCGTTCGCTACGGTGGGCATGAACAGCGTATGGCCGTCCGGGGGCGACTTGGCCGCGACTTCGCTTCCGATGTTGGTCCCGGCGCCGGGCCGGTTCTCCACCAGCACCTGCTGGCCCCACGCCTCGCTTAGCTTCTGCCCCACGGCTCGCGCCAGCATGTCCGCGCCGCCGCCCGGCGTATAGGCGACGATGTAACGGATCGGTTTGGCGGGATACTGCGCGGCAGCCGGAAGCGCGCCGAGCGCAAGGATCGCCGATGCTGCGAGGACACGGACGAGCGTTCTCATGGCAGGCGCCTCCCTGTGAACCGTGCGGACGATTATACTGCCGGGAAAAATCGAGCGAACGGGTCGGTTCTTTACTTCTTAAAGAACTGACTCCATGCTTGCATGTGATTTATTGCCGCTCTTGGCGTTTGATTTTCCATGCCGCTATCATGTTCTTTTTTGGAAGGAGCTGACCCATGAAACGTATCGGCCTAGCAGCAGCTCTTGCGGTACTGTCCTTCCTGCCCGGTCTTGGCCAGGCGCAGGCAGAAAAGCCGGGCATGGCCAAGCCGGCGGCCGGGATGAAGGCTGAACAGCAGGCGGCCAAACCGGCTGCGGGCACGCCCAGGCGCTCGCGGGCGAACGAGGACGCCAGAGAGTGCCTTCAGTTCCCCACGAACCGCGAGATCATCGTTTGCGCCGAGAAGTACCGCTAGGAAACCTTTAGAAACCATAGAGGCTTGGTGAAGTCTCGCTGGACAGCGCCTGGGCCGCCCGCAGCAGGCACACCTGATTGGTGCCGTCGGAGTGCAGGAAGCTTGCGGCATCGCGCAGGTATTTCTCGACCGGGTGGTCGTACATGATCGCCGCGCCTCCAAGCACTTCGCTCGCGAGCTTGCACGCTTCGAACGCTGCCTCGGAAGCGTTGACTTTGGCCAGCAGCCCCAAGGTCCGGGCTTCAGGCTGCTTGCGGTCGGCGAGCCAGGCGGCCTTCCAGATCTGGAGGCGCGCTGCGTCAAGACGCATCGCCATCTGCCCGAGCATCATCGCCACGGCCTGCAGCTGCGCGATAGGCTTCCCGCCCTGCACGCGCTCCTTGGCGAACTGGAGCGCGTACTCGTAGGCCGCGCGGCCGACGCCGAGCACGGTCGCCGCCGCTTCCGCCTTGCTGCCCGGCATGTACTCCGCCCGTAAGCGGGACATCAATCCTTCACCGACCAGCAGATTGCCGGCGGGCACGCGGCAGTTCTCGAGGTGAAAGGTCCCGTTGGTTGCCAGGCGCTGGCTGCTTTTTTCGTGGAAGAAGCCGGCCCGAAAGCCGGGTGTGTCTGATGGAACGATGAACACGCTGCCGCCTTCGCGCAACGACTTCGATGGATCGGTGCGGGCGACGATGAAATAGAGCTTCGCCATGCAGCCGTTCGAGACATAGCGCTTGGTGCCGTTGATCACGTACGAATCCCCGTCGCGAACGGCCGTGGTGCGGAAGTCGATGTCCGGCGAATCGTGGTAGCCCTGATGATCGGAGCCGGCGCCCGGCTCGGTGAAGCCGATGGCGAGTGTCGCTTCCGGATCCTTCACGAACCGCGGAATGAATTTCTTCTGCTGCTCCGGTGTCATCGCGTCGCTGAGGATGTGCCCCATCTTCCAGCACTGGTCCATGATGACTGCGAACCCGAGGTCGCCGACGGCCAGTTCCTCGCCGACGATGCAAAGGGTGAGGATATCGGTCCCGGCGCCGCCGAAGACCTTCGGCACCCCGAGGGTTCGCATTCCGAGCCGGTCGGCCCCACGTATCCAGTCCCAGGGAATGCGCTCGGCGGCCGTGGACAGCCGGTCCCGCCGCAGCACATCCGGCTTGATCACCTGCTCGGCGAATTCGCGCGCTGTCGCGCGCCAGCGAGCCTGTTCCTCGTTCAGATTGAAATCCATCGGAATCCTCCGTATCGGTGACTCGTGGGCAGTAAGGCGTGAATCGTGACTGGTAATTCGTGACGGATGAAGCGTGACTGGAGAAAACTGAACGACTGGTCACCGGTCACCGGTCACACCGTGCTTAGCACGCGCCGCCGGCTCAGCGCAGAAACCAGAGGTAGTAGATCGCGAGCCCGAACAGCGCGGTGAGCCAGTAGCCGGCGAGCGTCGCGCGCATCAGCGTCTTCCAGCCGCGCACGTGCAGCCGGCGCGGCAGCAGTCCGTTCATCTGCAGCACGAGCCACAGCCCGGCCGCGACGGTCGCCGTGCCGAGCGTCGCGTGCAACCACGGCACCCAGTAGTGCGTCTTCGCGAGGTCGGAGACGCTTTCCAGCTCCACGTTCTCCAGCCCGCGCGCCATGATGAGCGCGACCAGCACCGCGTTCAGCAGCACCCACACGGTCTGGTTGTAGCGGTGCGCGGGGAGGTTCCCGCGCCTGGCGAGCCACGTGCCGAACGTGAGCCCGGCGACGAGCAGGACCTCCAGCGTGAGGTTCAGGTCTGGAATCAGCGCCGCCTTGCCGAGGAATCCCGGCGCGGACCATTTGCCCGCCGCCTCGATCGCGAGGATCGCGGCGGCGGCGCCTGCGATCAACAGACCGCCGGCGAGCCAGCTGAAGCGCTTCAAACCGAGGGGCGGGACGACCACCGTCGCCTGCCGGCCGCGGCTCTCGTCGAAGCCGATCGCCCAGTGCGTGCCGTCGCAGAACGGTTTGTTCTTCGATCCGCCGCAACGGCAGAGCGCGTAGCGGTCGGAAAACGGCGGCGAGAGCCCGCCGTCGGCCTTCAGCGCCATGTCGCCCGTGATGTAGTACGGCCCGTTCCTCGAGCAGGTGATCGCGCGCTCGCGCGGCTCGCCGTCGGCACGCGCCCCGTCAATCGAATAGTTGAGTGCGCCCGAGGGGCAGCGCTTCACGAGCGCGATGATCGCCTCCGCAGCCGCGCCGCCGGCGTCGATCCACGGCTCTCTTCCGAGGCGGAACACGCCGGGAAGGTTGTCGGTGCAGACGCCGGCGTGCGCGCAGATCGCGCGGTTGTCGTGGATCGTGATCCGCCTGCCGCGGTACGATTCGGCTGCGCCGATCGGCCCCGTCGCGAAGCGCATGCCGCCGAAGCCGATTCTCGCGTGGGTGCCGTCGCAAAAGGGCTTTCGCGACGAGTTTCCACAGCGGCAAAGCGCAAACGTGCCCCGCGCCGGCACCTCCTCGCCCCGCGAGTCGCACACGCGGCACGTGCCCGCGACCCGGTACGTGCCCCGCGCCGGCACCTCCTCGCCCCGCGAGTCGCACACGCGGCACGTGCCCGCGACCCGGTACGGCCCGTTCTTCTCGACCTCGATCGTCGTCCTGGCGGTCGCTGCCTGCGTGGCCATCGACCCGGATGTTAGCATCTAAGAGCCTCTAACATAATGAAACGCACATGCGTTGCAGCCAGAATGGGTGATGGCGCGAAGCGAGGTGCGGCCAATATGTCGATATGGGCAAGCCGAGCGACAGAGCCAGCGCCGATTCTGGCTGCAACCCCTTGCGGGCTGGCGCGAGTTTTGCCCCATGGCTTTGTCGCAAGTCCCTTGCTTAGGAGTACTAAGCGGCGGGCCTTGCTTCGCGCCCTGAGCCAAAATCGTGCCAGCGCATCGCGCGTTTCATTATGTTAGAGGCTCTAAGGGAAGCGCGGTTAAAATGACGTCACGACATCGCCTGCCACTCCTATGAACGAGATCGTGTCAACGCCCGCCCTCGCGAGCGTGGTCGTCCTGAAAATCCAGGAATTCACCCGCAGGCCGGTGGCGGAGCAGATCGGGCTC
>JACPEF010000095.1 GCA_016183675.1 Betaproteobacteria bacterium | reverse complement strand
GGGTACAGGGTCCAGCCGGAGCCCGTGGGCCCGCCGGGCACGAAGAAACTCGCGGTCAGTAACAGCACGGCGAATAGATAGACCCAGTAACTCACCATGTTGACATAGGGGAAAACCATGTCGCGGGCGCCGACCATCAGCGGGATGAGATAGTTGCCAAAGCCCCCCAGGAACAACGCGGTGAGCAGGTAGATGACCATGATCATGCCGTGCATGGTGACAAACTGAAGGTAGTTGCTGGGGTCGATAAAGGAGAAGCTGTTCGGGAACCCCAGTTGCAGCCGCATCAACCACGACAACACCAACGCCACCAACCCGATCCCGATCGCGGTGAACGCGTACTGGATGGCGATGATCTTGGCGTCCTGGCTCCAGATGTACTTCCCGATGAAAGTTTTCGGATGGTAAAGTTCTACCTCCTCGACTTCCGCAGGCCTGACAAAAGCGGTTGCGTCGTGCGCGACGTATTCCATCAAAATCTCCTCATCGCCGATCCTTCGCTAATGCTCTAATCCCTTGAGTCTCATCATTATAATACTATTAGTTTGAATAGAACGACGCTCGAGCGGGCCGGTCATCGCAAGGTATTGATGTAGGCAACGAGGTCATTGATTGCCTGGTCGTCGCCCAGCATTGCGGCCATAGATGCCATCTGCGGACCGTACAGGTCCTTTGGATGGGCGCCGCGAATACGCTGTTTGAAATTTTTCAATTGAGTGACCAAATACCAATCGCTCATACCCTTCAGCCCGGGGGCATTCGTTGCCTGTATGCCGCGCCCATCAGGACTGTGACAGTTTCCACAGGTCGTTACATAAAGCCTTTGACCGTTGTTCGCATTGCCCTTCACCGTGGCCGGGGCAGGATTATCCGGCAGCGTCTTGATATAGGCGATGACATGATCGATCGCGGCGTCATCACCCAGCGTCGCCGCCATCGGCGCCATCATTTTACCGAACACATCCTTGTCGGGCGTGCCGCGAGCGCCGTTCTTGAAATATTTCAATTGCCGTTTCAGGTACCAGTCTCCTTGCCCACTCAATTTCGGCGCGTTCAGCGCAGGGTTACCCTCCCCTTGCAAGCCATGGCAGGCGGCACACACTGCATAGAGCGGCTTGCCTGCTGCAGCATCGCCGGCCGCTTGCGCTGAGGTTTGCGCGAACGTCGGATGGCCACTTAACCACGCCTGAAACGCGGTCTCGTCCTCCACCACGACGCTGCCACGCATGACAAAGTGCCCGACGCCACATAGTTCGTTGCAGAGGAGGTCGAATTTCCCGGTCCGGGTGGGGGTGAACCAGATAAAGGTGACCAGGCCCGGCACCAGATCCATCTTCCCCCGGAACTGTGGTACAGCGAAGTTGTGCAGGACGTCTACGGAGCGGAGCAGCGCCTTGACCGGTCTGCCGATGGGGAGATGTAGCTCGGGGCTTGATATCAAGACGTCGTCCTGTCCATTGGGGTCGTCGGGATTCATGCCAAACGGGTTTTTATCGCTGACGTGCCGGGCATCGACGGTGCCCATCACGCCGTCCTTCCCGGGGAAGCGATAGCTCCAGTGCCACTGCTTGCCCACGGCCTCGAACACCGCCGCGTCTTTCGGGACGTCGACGAATTTCGCCCATACAAACAAGCCGGGGGCCAACATGGCGGCGATGCCCACCGTGGTCAATCCGGTGAGCCACCCTTCCAGCTTCTTGTTCTCCGGTTCGTACGCCGCCCGTCCGCCCTTCCGGTAACGGTAGCGGATCACGGCATAGGCCATGAACAAATTGATGGCGACGAAGACAAAGCCCGTGATCCAGAACGTAATGCTGATCGTGTCGTCCATCGCCCCCCAGTTGGAGGCGATCGGTGTGAAATACCACGGGCTCAGGAAGTGAAACAGGACAGAGCCGACGATCAATAATATCAATACAATTCCTACGACCATACGATGTTTCTCCAGGCTGCCTGTTTATTGCGTGCTGACTTCCGCAAAGATTTGCCATCGGGCGGGTTGGCCGCGTCGCCGGTCTTGTTGGCCCAGCTGTTGCGCGTGTGGATGAAACGCCGCGATGTCCGCGTCGGACAGGTGTTTGAACGAGACCATCGCCGCGGGCCTGCCGTCCTTCACCACGCCGTAAAGCGCCACGTTGATCCGCGCCTGCTTCGGGCCCGTCACCCGCTTTGAGCCCGACAGCGCCGGGAAGTTTCCCGGCACGCCCATGCCGGTCGCCTGGTGACAGGCGACGCAGTTGCCGGCGTAGATTTTCTCGCCGTGCGCCTTGAGCACATCCAGCGTCCACTGCTTCGCGGGGTCCACCGCAGCCTTGATCGTCAGCTCGGGGCGGGAGGTATCCTTCATCGCGATGAGGGTCTTGATCGCCGGGTAGGCCATGCCGATCAGAATGAAAAACGGAATGATAGTCCAGATGATTTCGACCGTGGTGTACTTGTGGAATTGTGTTGCCTCATGGCCGACCGACTTGCGGTGCTTGACGATGGCGTAGGTCATCGCGCCGAACACCACCACGAAGATCCCCACGATGATCCACATGATCAGCGTGTGCAGATCGTAGATCTCGCGCGCGATGATGGTCTGCGGTTCGGGCAGGTTGTACTGGTTGGCCGCAGCCGCGCCCGCTGCGAGCCAAGCCGCCGCGGCTGCAAACAGTCGAAACCACTTGCTGATCATGCTTCCCTCATCTGTGATTCAGATCCGTTGTTGTCGCTACCGGACGGCGCGGCGGGCGCTAGTGCCGTTCCAACTTGATCGTCCTAGCATAGATAGCTTGCCTGCCTGCGATAATCGGTCTAAGCAGAACCGACCGGATTAGTCACAAATAGTTGGAACGGCACTAGCCGCGCAGCTGGCGCTTGAGCTCGCTCGCTGCGTTCAATCGCTGCTCATCGTTCATACATTGTTTTCAGCCGCTGACATCCGCGTCGAGCGGGTGAAATGTATCACAGGCTCCCCTCGCCAAGCAATCAAAAAACCGTGCAAAAACCAAGGAGTTCGTCGGACTTGGGTCCGACAAACTCCTTATGCGAAATGCGCGGGCGGTTTTGCTGTTAGCAGCTTGTCGGACACCTAAGTCCGACAAGCTGCTAGGGCTTGCGATATGCCGTCAGAACAGTTTGCGGGTGTCCAGCAGGGCCGCGCTGGCCGCGAGATCCGGCGTTGCGGTAAACGCGATGCGTGCGAGCAGCGGTGCCCCGATGCGCTCCTCGAGCGCGCGCACGTTCTCATCGGCCGCGGCCATCCGCGGATCGACGTGATTGGCGACCCAGCCGGCGAGCTTGAGCCCGCGCGCGGCGATCGCGTCGGCCGTGAGCAGCGCGTGGTTGAGGCAGCCGAGCCGCATGCCGACCACCAGGATGACGGGCAGCGCAAGGCGCGTCGCGAGCTGCGCGGTGTCGGTGGCGGGGCCGAGCGGCACGCGGAATCCGCCCACGCCCTCGACGATCACCACGTCGGCGAGGCTGGCGAGCGCGCGAAAGCTCCGTTCAATGCGACCGAGAGCGATCGCCACGCCCGCCTCACGCGCGGCGATGTGCGGGGCGATCGCCGCGGCAAAGCAGTAGGGATTGACGTGCTCGCGCGGCGCGGTGACGCTGCTCGCGGCCGCCAGCCGCTCGACGTCTTCGTGCTTCAGTCCCTCCGCCGTGGGCTTCGCCCCTGCCGCAACCGGCTTCATGCCGACGACGCGCAGGCCGTGCGCGGCATACGCGTTGAGCAGCGCGCATGCCACCAACGTCTTGCCGACGCCAGTGTCGGTGCCGGTCACGAAGTAGCCGCGGCCGGCCGGCCGCGGCAATGTTGAGTGTTGAATGTTGAGTGTTGAATTCATCAGCCGGCTTAGGGTCTCGACTTAAAACTCATCACTCAAAACTCATCACTCACCGGCCTTCCCGCTGGGGCAAATGAACCTTCACGGGTTTCACGCCAGCGGGAAGCCGGTGCCCCGCCGGCTTCCAGGCATGGCCGTAGACCACCTCGAAGGTCGCGGGCAGCCTGCCGTCCTGGCGAAACGTTTCGTAGTTTTGCGTCACTTTAGCGAGCAGCGATTTGCCGCCCAGAGTGCCGGGGCGCCCGCGCGTCAGGTTGTGGGCCCCGATTGCCTTCAGATCGCGCATCAGCTCGCGCACCTCGGCATAGTTGAGCGTCACGATCTCCATGTCCATTACCGGATCGGCGAAGCCGCAGACGACCAGCATGTCGCCCACGTCGTGCAGGTCGACGAAGCGGTGCACATGGGTGTGCCCGTCGGCTCCGCGGTACGCCGCGCGCAGCTCCTTCAACGTGTCCGGGCCGAAGCTGCTGAACATGAGCAGTCCCCCCGGCCTGAGCACTCGATTGATCTCGGCAAAAGCGCGTTGCGGCTCGTCGATCCACTGCAGGGCCAGGTTGGACCAGACCATGTCGGCAGAGGCCCCCGCCAGCGGCAGGCGCTCGATGTCGCCGCAGACGGCGGCGAGCCCCGCGCCGCGCCGGTCGAGGAGCCTGCGCCACCATGGCCACCGTCCCTCGGCGCGCCGCGCCATGGCGAGCGCGAGGTCGAGCGCGACCAGGCGCGCGCGGGGGTAGCGCGCATGCAATCCGGCAATCGCGTTGCCGGTGCCGCTGCCCGCGTCGAGGATGGCGGCCGGCGCGAGCTTGATGTAGTCGAGGCGCGCGAGCATGCGCCGGCACACCTCGTCCTGCAGCACCGCCGCCGCGTCGTAGGTGGCGGCGGCCCGCTCGAAGGAGCGCCGCAGCGTGCGTTTGTCGACTAGCCGCTCATCGCTCATCCAGAAAATCCGTCAGCAGCCGGCAGACTTCGTCCCGGCTCGAGATGAAGGGCGCGTGCGCGGCGCCGTGCAGCACCGCAACCCGCGCGCCGGGCAGCTCCCGGGCCAGATGCTCGCCTGCCGCGAGCGGGGCAAGAATGTCGCGGTCGCCGTGCAACACCAGCGCGGGCTGCGTGACCGAGCCGAGACGCCCGAGCAGGTCGGTCTTGAGCAGCACCTCCAGGCCGCGCTCGAGCACCTCGACGCTCGGCTCTGCGCCCGCGGCCAGAGCGGCGCGCAGCTGCCGGGCCACCTGTATTGCCCTAGCATCACCCTGCGCCTGGAGCAGCAGAAAGCGCTGAAGCGTGCCGCCACGATCCGTCTTCAGCGCGCGTGCAAAATCGGTTAGCACGCTCGCCTCCACCGCGTGTGGCCAGTCGTGACGGCGCACGAAGCAGGGGGTGGTGGCGATCAGCGCGAGCCGCTCGACCTGGTGCGGCACGGCTGCCGCCCACGCGAGCGCTACCTGTCCTCCGAGCGACCAGCCGACCACGCGGCAGCGCGCCGGCGCTTTGCGCGCCACGGCGCGGGCGAGCCCCTGCCAAGTGTACGGCACGCACGCCGGGGTTGCCCCGTAGCCGGGCAGGTCCAAGGCGTGCACGCGAAAGCGCGCGCCGAGCCGTGCGGACAAGTCATCCCAGATGCCAGCGTTCATCCCCCAGCCGTGCAGCAACACGACCTCCTGGATGTCGTGTTGCGGTTCCGGGTTCCGGGTTCCGGGTTCCAAGTTCAAAGTTCAAAGTTCAAAGTTCAAGGTTCAAGGTTCAAGGTTCCAAGTTCCGGGTTCCAGGTTCCAGGTTCCAGGCTTTGAACTTTGAACGTTGAACTTTGAACATTGAACTCAGGGCTCGGAACAGGGAACAGCGCGCTCCGCCTTGCAGATTGCCTCTGCCAACCGTTCCACGTCGGCGAGCTCGTGCGCGGCCGAGAGCGAGATACGAAGGCGCGCGGTTCCCTGCGGGACGGTGGGCGGCCGGATCGCCGGCACCAACAGCCCCTGGCGCGCCAGCGCTTCCGATACCGCGACCGCCGCTTCGTTGCCGCCGATCACGAGCGGCTGTATCGCCGTCTCCGAGGGGGCAAGACGCCAGCGCCGCAGTTGCAGGCGTTCCCGCAGCAGCGCGACCAGGCTCCGCAGATGGTGCCGTCGCCAGTCTTCATTGCGGACGAGTTCGAGGCTTTTCATAAGCGCCACCGATAGCAACGGTGGCGCTGCGGTGGTGTAGATATAGGAACGCGCGCGCTGGATGAGCGTTTCCACGAGCTCCGCTTCTCCCGCCACGAAGGCGCCGAACACGCCGGCGGCCTTGCCCAGCGTGGCCATGTAAATCACCCGCGGCGACGCCGCATTGAAATGTGCGAGCACGCCCCGCCCTTCGCGGCCCAGCACGCCGAAGCCGTGCGCGTCGTCGAGCAGCAGCCACGCGTCGTGCCGCTCGCACAGCGCTATCAGCTCGGGCACCGGGGCGATATCGCCGTCCATGCTGAACACGGCGTCGGTCACGACGAGCTTGCGGCGCGCGCGTGACGCCGCGAGCAGGCGCTCGAGCGCCGCGAGGTCCAGGTGCGGAAAGCGCTTGAACTCCGCGCGCGAGAGCAGCACAGCATCGTTGAGCGAGGCATGGTTCAGCCGGTCGGCGAACACCGCGTCCCCGCGCCCGACGAACGCGGTCACCACTCCGATGTTCGCCAGGTAGCCGGCGGAGAACAGCAGCGCCCGTGGCAATCCGACGAAAGTCGCCAGCGCTTCTTCCAGCGCGTGGTGCGCCGCGCTGTGCCCGAGGATGAGGTGCGAGGCGCCCGCCCCCACGCCGTGGCGGACGGCGCCCTCGCACGCGGCCTCGATCAGCGCGGGGTGATTGGCGAGCCCGAGGTAATCGTTGCTGCAGAAGGCCACATACCGCCGGCCGTCCACGGTGACGCGCGCGCCCTGTGGCGACTCCAGCAAGCGTCGCTGGCGCCGCAGTCCACGCCGATCAAGCTCCGCGAGCTCGGCACGCAGTCCTCCGGCGAATGTTGAATGTTCAATGTTCAATGTTGAATTGCTCACCGCGCGCTACTGGCTGTCTTGACGATCGCGGTGATGATCCGGATCAACTCCTCGACGTCTTGAAGCTCTTCATCAACAGCTACGCCAGCGATTCCGGAGCCCTTAAGCAACCGAAGCCAGTATCTGGTTTCCCGCGCTTCTTTCGAAGCAATTGCCATTTTGGCGGCAAAATCTCTTCGACTTTGGCCTGCCTGGGCCTCCTCAATTTGGGCGCCAATACCCGTTCCCGCCCTCAAAAGCTGATCTGCTATTACGAATTCCCGTTGCTGCTGAAGCTTCCTCGATAACTTAATGATGCGAAGGGCAAAATTGAAACTCTTGACCAGGATCGTATTGCTTCGCATTGCAGACTCAATTCAACATTTAGCATTCAACACTCAAAATTCGCGCTGCTCGCGCGGCAGCGGATGGAGCCCGAGCTTCGCGAACAGGGCTCGATCCGCTTCGACGTCCGGGTTGCCGGTGGTGAGGAGCTTTTCTCCGTAAAAGATCGAGTTGGCGCCCGCGAAGAAGCACAGCGCCTGGATGCCGTCGGACATT
>JACPEF010000094.1 GCA_016183675.1 Betaproteobacteria bacterium | reverse complement strand
TGCGTTCTATCCCTACTGCTTCGAAGCAGTGGTTCCTCCGCCGATTGAGCGGCAGCCACCTGTCCGGCTCGAATCGGCGGACTTAGTCCGGCGCGTAGCGTCCGGACTAAGTTGAGTTAGACTATCGGAGATTCGAAAGATTGCGAAGGGTTTCTTGATGACCGCGGTCCAACCGTTGATCCCGGACGGACTGGTTGTATTTTCGAAGCGGACGTGTCCGACCTGCACCCTTATTGAACCGGTGATGCGGGAGCTCGCGAAACGCGACGGCGCATTCCGCGTGGTTTCCCAGGACGACCCGCGTTTCCCCGCCGGAGTCGAGAAGATCGTGGACGACCGCGAGCTCGACCATTCCTGGCTCAATAACATCGAATCGACGCCTACGCTGATCCGCTTTGAGGCGGGCCGCGAGGTCGAGCGCGTGGCGGGCTGGGACCGCGACGGCTGGCGCCGGCTCACCGGCATCGCCACGCTGGGCGAAGGGCTGCCCGCGTTCCGCCCGGGGTGAGGCTCGCGCTCCCTCGAGCCCGGGGTGGCCGAGCGGCTGGAAGCGAAATACCGGGGCGGCGCCGCGCTCGCCTCGCGCAAGATCGAGTACGGCGAGGACGACGATCCGGCCGAGATCTGCTACCGGCGCGGCTGGACCGACGGCCTGCCGGTCACGCCGCCGACCGACACGCGCGTCATGCGCATGCTCGCGGGGACGACGCGCCGTCCGGACGAAGTCATCGGGAAGATACCGCCCTATCTGGGGCCGTGCACCGTCGAGAAGGTCGCGATCAACGCCGTGATGGCCGGCTGCAAGCCGGAATACATGCCGGTGCTGCTCGCGGCGCTGGAAGCGGCGCTCGAGCCCGTCTTCACGCTGCACGGTGTCCTCGCCACCACCTATTTCTCGAGCCCCGTCATCATCGTCAACGGCCCGGTCGCAAGAAAAATCGGCATGAACTCCGGTCTAAACGCGCTGGGGCCGGGCAACCGCGCGAACGCGACGATCGGGCGGGCGCTCAATCTCATCGTGCAGAACGTGGGCGGCGGCCGGCCAGGCGAGGCCGACCGCGCGACGCTTGGCGCCCCGAGCAAGTACACCCTGTGCTTCGCCGAAGACGAGTCGGATCCTGAATGGGAGCCGCTGTCGGTCGCGCGCGGCTTTCCGCGCGCCGCGTCCACCGTAACGCTGTTCCAGGGCCACGGCGTCGAGGCGTTCGTGGACCAGAAGTCGCGCACGGCGGAAGGGCTCACGCGCTCGCTCGCGATGTCGCTTGTCAAGATCGGGCATCCCAAGCTCACGCAGTCCGCGCGCGCGATCCTGGTGCTCTCGCCCGAGCATTACGCGATCTATCGCGAGGCGGGCTGGGACCGCAAGCGCATCGAGCGCGCGCTCTATGAGGCCACCATCCGGCCGGGGAAGGAGATCCTGGCCGGGCTCGACGGCGTGGGCGAGGGCGTCCCCGCGAGCCGCGCCGGGGAGAGGGTGCCGAAGTTCCATGAGGACGGACTGATGGTGGTGCGCGCCGGCGGGAAGGCGGGCTTGTTTTCCGCGATCCTGCCGGGATGGCTCGCCGGCCGCAACCGGCTGGAACTTCAACCGGTCACCAAGGAGATACGTGACCAGTGACCGGTGACCAGTGACCGGTGACCAGTGACGAGGTGACGCAGTGACGCAGTGACGCAGTGACGAAGTGACGAAGTGACGAAGTGACGAAGTGACGAAGTGATGAGAGTCCTGTTCAAAGTTCCATGAACCTTGAACCTTGAACCTTGAACCTTGAACCTTGAACCTTGAACCTTGAACCCTGAACCTGAAACCGGGAGGTGTTTTATGTGGATGCGAGATCCCACCGCCGAGACGACCGCCGTCAAGCGCCCGCGCCTGAAGCCGCCGGCCTCGCTCGAGGGGCTGACCATCGGGCTCTTCGACATCGGCAAGGTGCGCAGCGACGAGTTCCTCGACCAGGTCGAAAAGCGCTTCGTCGAGCGGGGACTGAAGACCAGGCGTTTCGGCAAGCCGACCAACTCCAAGGTGGCGACGCCCGAGATCGTCCAGAAGGTGGTGGACGAAGCCGATGTAGTGCTGATCGCGCTCTCCGACTGAGGGTCGTGCACGTCGTGCAGTCTGCACGACCTCATGAACTTCGACGGCCGCGGCATTCCCGGCGTCTCGGTCGTGACCGCCGCATTCACCGACGCGGTGGATACGCAGTCGCGCGCGCTCGGCTTCGAGCCGGCGATCGTCTACGTGCCGCACCCGATCCAGAACCGCACGGCGGACGAGCTGAAGAGAATCGCCGACGACGCGATCGAGCCAGCGGTCAGGATGCTCACCGCATCCCGGTGACGAGGTGATGAAGTGACGAAGTGACGGAATAAACACGTCGTCGGGCCGTTCGTCACTGCGTCACTGCGTCACTGCGTCACTGCGTCACCTTTCTGCGCGAGCGCCTCCTGGCGTCTCCCGAGCAGCCAGCTCAGGGCGGCCCACGCCAGCGCCACCGGCACCGCCGCCGCGGCGAGCGCAACGACGCCGAGGCCCAGCACCTTCAGGCCGGCGAGCAGCCAGCCGCTCGCCGCGTCCCCGCCGCGGAACACCACGGTATCGATGAAGTTCTTGGCCTTGTACTTGCGCTCGCGGTCGAGAACCGCGAACAGCAGCTCCCGGGCGGGCTTCGCGATTGCATATTCGCCGGCGCGGCGCACGATCTGGAAGGCGACGATCACCGCCAGCAGGGGGAAAGCGCCCAGGACGGCGAATCCCAGCACCGAGAGCGCCGGCAGCAGGGCGAGCGTGCCCGCGACCCCCAGCCATGCGAGGAGGCGCCCCGTGAGGGCCACCTGCAACAGCAGTGCGAGCAGGTTCACGGCGAGGTCGATGAAGGCGAAGAGCCGCGTGCGCTCGGCGCCGGAGGCGATGCTCGCCGCCACGATGCGCGCCTGCTCGAAGTAGAGAAAGGTGAAGAGCAGCGAGAACAGCACGATGTAAAGGCAGACCCCGAGCAGGTAACCGGAGCCGAGCACCGAGCGAATGCCGGCCCAGATGCTGCCGCCGATCGCCGCGTCCGAGCTCGTCCGCTCCACGTTCAGGCGGGCCTCGGGTTGGGTGTCCCAAGCGAGCAGCCGCTGAATGCAGATCACGGCGACCCCCAGGAACAGCGCCGAAACCAGCAGCAGGTTGGGCACGCCGAGCGGCACGGCGAGCGCCGCGGTGAGCGCGGGCCCGGTCAACGCCCCCGCGCTGCCGCCGGCGGCGATCATGCCGAACAGGCGCTTGCCCTGCTCATTGGTGAAGAGGTCCACCATGAAGCTCCAGAACACCGACACCACGAAGAGATTGAATACGCTCACCCAGATGAAAAACGCCTGCGCCACCCCTGCGGGCGCTGCGGCGTTTTTCATCAACAGGAAGAACAACAGCAGATTGACAATGAAGAACCCGTAGACGGCGGGCAGCATCACGCGGCGCGGATAGCGCGCCGTGACCCAGCCGAACAGCGGCACCGCCGCGAGCATGGCGACGAAGGTGCCGGTGAACATCCACGGGAGGTTGGCGATGCCGCCCGCGATGCCCATCTCGTCGCGCACCGGCCGCAGCACGTAGTAGCCGCACAGCAGGCAGAAGAAGTACACGAACGACCACGCAAGCGCCGGCCATTCGTGGGTTCTTACGTCAACAGTCCGCAGCATCGCGCCCAGTGTATCGAGGTTCTCGCAAAGTCACCGTCGCGGCCGGCGCTTAACCGGAATACTCGATGCAGTGCCTCGGTGCCAGTTTAGCGCCATCCCGGAACGTGGATAAACCGGTGACCGTCGGATCACGGATCACGGATCACGGATCGCGATTCACGCACCTTCATTTGGCCGCGGTTGACGCAGCCAGCCGGGGATACGATACTCACGCGTATCGCATCCGCATAAGACCGAGAACACGGGGCGTATCGTACTGCTTTCCGCCAGGAGGAAAACATGAATCCGTTGTTCACAGCGTCGCGCATCGTGCTGGCGGCATTCGTTCTGGGCTGCACCGGCGCCGCTGCGCAGACCTATCCCGCAAAGCCGATACGCATCATTGTTCCGTTCGGCGCCGGCGGACCGGCCGACATCTATGCCCGCTTCCTCGGGCAGCGGCTGCAGGAGCCCCTCGGCCAGGCGTTCGTCGTCGAGACTCGTCCCGGCGCCGGCTCCATCATCGGCACCGAAATCGTGGCCAGGTCGGCCCCCGACGGCTATACGCTGCTGATGATGTCCAACACCCACACCGTCAACGAGTCGCTGGTCCCGAAGAAGCCGTTTACGCTGATGAAGGATTTCGTGCCGGTGGCGCCGGTCAATTATTCGGACCTGCTTCTGGTCGTGCATCCGTCGGTTCCGGCCAAGTCCGTAAAGGAGCTGCTCCGGCTTGCGAAATCGCAACCGCGCGGAATCAACTACGCATCTTCAGGCACGGGCACGACGTATCACATGGCCGGCGAGCTGTTCAACGCACTCGCCGGCGTCGCAATCGTGCACGTCCCCCACAAGAGCAGCGGCGACGCGCGCACCAGCGTCATGAGCGGCCAGGTTGAGATGATGCTGGACGCGATCACCACGATGGCGCCTGTCGCGAGGGCCGGCCGGGTCCGTGCTCTGGGCACGAGCGGCCGCGCGCGCTCCACGGTGATGCCCGAGGTGCCGACCATCGCCGAGGCAGGCGTGAAGGGCTACGAGACCACGATCTGGATCGGGCTCATGGCGCCGGCCGGGACGCCGAAGGCGGTGATCGAGCGGCTCAACGCCGAGATCACGAAAGTCACCAGCCGGCCCGACGTGAAGGAGGCGTGGGGCCAGCAAGGCGCGACCCCCCTGACGATGACGAGCGGTGAGTTTGAGAAGTATCTGTACGCTGACATCGCCAAGTGGGCCAAGGTGGTCCAAATCTCCGGCGCCCGCACCGACCGCTGATGAAGCGGGACTGGTACAGCGTGACGGGTAATTCGTGACGGGTACGGCGTGACGCGCAGAACGTCACCGCTCGCTCGCGTAGCCAATCACGCATTATCAGTCACGCTCCATCCGTCACGGTTTTCAAGGAGTGTGGAATGCGGCTGGTAACATTCTCCGACGCGCAGGGCAGGCGCGTTGGCGTGCACGACCCGGCGTCCGACACGATCGTGGACCTCGCGGCCGGGACGCGGCTGCCGCGGGACATGAACGCCTTCATCGCGCTCGGCAAGAACGGTCTCTCCCGGGCCCGCCGCGCGGTGAGGAGCGGGGAGGGGCGCATTCCCACCGCCACCGTGAAGCTGCATGCGCCGATTCCCCGACCCGCGAAGAACATTCTCTGCGTGGGGAAGAATTATTACGACCACGCCCAGGAATTCCACTCCAGCGGCGTTGACGCGAGCGGCAAGGAGGCGGTGCCGGAGGTGCCCGTCATCTTCACCAAGTGGCCGAACTCGGTGATCGGCCCGGGCGAGCCGATCCCGAGCGCCAACGACTACACCGATTCCACGGACTACGAGGGCGAGCTGGCGGTGGTGATCGGCGAGGGCGGGCGCAACCTATCCAGGAAGGACGCCTACGACCATGTCTATGGCTACACCATCATCAACGACGTCAGCGCGCGCACCTTGCAGAACCGCCACCGGCAGTGGTTCCTCGGCAAGAGCCCGGACGGCTACTGCCCGATGGGGCCGTGCATCGTCACCGCCGACGAGGTCAAGGACGTGAGTGAGCTCCAGCTCGTCACGCGGGTGAACGGCGAGTTGCGGCAGAGCGCGTTCGTGAGCCAGCTGATCTTCGACATCCCGGCGCTGATCGAAACGCTCTCGCGCGTGATGACGCTCGAGCCGGGCGATCTCGTCTCCACCGGCACCTGCGCCGGCGTGGGCATCGGCTTCGACCCCCCCAAGTACCTGAAGAAAGGCGACGTCGTGGCGGTCACGATCGAGCCGATCGGCACGCTGGAAAACCCGGTTGCATGAAGATAGCCGCCAAGACGCCAAGGACGCCAAGGAAAACCAGAGCGAGAATTTGAACCGCAAAGGCGCCATGGCGCAAAGAGTACGCAAAGAATTTGAAAATAAACTATTGCCGCCGGAAGACGCAGTCTTTTGATTTTTCTTTGCGGTTCCTTCGCGTCTTTGCGCCTTTGCGGTAAAGCTTTTCCGGATAAAGCATGAAGCTTGTTCGTTACGACAGAAACGGAGCGGTGCGCCTCGGGGCGCTCGACGGCGAGCACGTGTTCGACCTGCTCGACGCGTGCCCGACGGGAACCCCTACCGGGATGATCGCCGCCTTGAGCGACATGACGCGGCTTATCGCGGCAGGAACGGCGCCGGCCGCGTGCCGCTTGCCACGGCCAGGCTCAAGGCGCCGCTCGAGCCCCTGCTCATCCTGTGCAGCGGCGAGAACTACTGGGACCACCGCGACGAGAAGCCGGAGGTCACGCGCAAGGACCCGGAGTTCTTCCTCAAGACGGGCCTGGGGGTCGTCGGTCCGGAGGAAAACATCGTCCGTGACGAGCGGGTGACGCGGAAGCTCGACTACGAGACCGAGCTGCTGATCGTGATCGGCAAGCCGGGGCGGCACATCCCGCGCGACCGCGCGCTCGAGCACCTGTTCGGCTACTCGGTCATGAACGATGTCACCGCGCGCGACCGGCAGGTGACGCTGCGCCCGAACGGCTCGTCGGTCGCCAATCTGGGGCCGGGCAAGAACTTCGATACCTGCGCGCCGATCGGCCCGTGCATCGTGACGCGCGACGAAATCGCCGATCCGCAGAACCTGGAGCTGAAAACCTGGGTCAACGGCGAGCTGCGGCAGAACAACTCCACGGCGAGGATGATCTGGGATTGTACGCAGCTCGTCGAGTTCTTCTCGACTTTCATCACCTTGCGGCCGGGGGTGGTGATCTCGACCGGCACGCCCGGCGGCACGGCGTGGGGCACGGATCCCGAGCTCGGCGGGAAGAAACCGATGCGCAAGGACGTCGTTGCGCCCAGGGGCTACCTGCAGGCCGGGGACGAGGTGGTGTGCGAGATCGAGCACATCGGCCGGCTGCGCAACCGGGTGGTCGCGGCACAGTCCTAGTGCCGTTCCAACTTGTTTCGCCGAACCTGAGTAGCTCGCTTACCGACCGGCGTCATCACTCTCAGAGCCGACTGGAATTGGCATAAATAGTTGGAACGGCACTAGAAACCGGTAGAATCTGTCTCACTGAGGAGGGAAAATCATGATGAAGCCCGTTGCAGCATCCTTTCTGTGCCTCGCCGCGGTGTGGGCGGCTGGCGCGGTCGCGCAGAATTACCCCACGCGGCCAGTTACGATCATCGTGCCGTTTCCGCCCGGCGGAATCGCGGACATCACCGCGCGCGGGCTCGCGCCCGGGCTGGAGAAGGCTCTCAAGCAGCCCGTCGTGGTGCAGAACCGGCCCGGCGCGGCGGGAACGACCGGCGCCCAGGTCGCGGCGACGGCGCCTGCCGACGGCTATACGCTGATCTGCCATCTCGTGAGCATCTCGACGCTGCCGGAAGTGGATAAGCTGTTCGGCCGCCCGACGGTGTTCACCCGCGACCAGTTTGTCGGCATCGCGCGCATCAACGCCGACC
>JACPEF010000103.1 GCA_016183675.1 Betaproteobacteria bacterium | reverse complement strand
GGCCGTCGCGCGCGACCAGGATGTTGCCGGGGTGCATGTCGGCGTGGAAGAAGCCGTCGCGGAAGACCTGTGTGAAGAAAATTTCCACGCCGGCGCGCGCGAGCCGGGGGATGTCGATGCCCTGCGCGCGCAGCGCGTGCACCTGGGACACGGGCGTGCCGTGCATGCGCTGCATCACCATCACTTCGCTGGAGCAGTGGTCCCAGTAGACCTTGGGCACCAGCAGCAGCGGCGAGTCGGTGAAGTTGCGCCGCAGCTGGCTTGCGTTGGAGGCTTCGCGCAGCAGGTCGAGCTCGACCTCGAGGTGCTTCGCGAACTCGCCCACCACCTCGTGGGGGCGCAGCCGCTTGCCGTCTGACCACAGAGCCTCGATGAGAGAGGCGCCGACGTCGAGCAGCGCCAGGTCTCCGGCGATGACCGCGGCTATTCCCGGCCGCAGCACCTTGACCGCGACCTCCGTGCCGTCAGGCAGCCGTGCGAGGTGTACCTGCGCCACTGAAGCGCTCGCGACCGGCTCGCGGTTGAAGTCCTTGAACACCTGCTCGACGGGTCTTCCGTAAGCGCGGTTGAGGATCGCCAGCACCTGTTCGGCGGGAAAAGGCGGCACGCGATCCTGCAGCTTCGCGAGCTCGTCGGCGATGTCGGCAGGAAGCAGGTCGCGCCGCGTGGAGAGCACCTGGCCGAACTTGACGAAGATCGGCCCCAGCGCTTCCAGCGCCTGGCGCAGCCGCAGGGCGCGCGGCGCCGCCAGCATGCGCCAGAAAAACAGCGCGTTGACGAGCGCCCGCAGGCCCCGCACCCGCTCGTGCCCGAGGAAGAACTCGTCGAGCCCGAAGCGGATGCTGATGCCGAGGATTTTCAGCAGCCGGAAAACGTGCATAAGGCGATTCTAGTGCCGTTCCAACTGTTTATGGCAATCCAGTGAGTGCTAATGGGCCTGATTATCGCCACTAGGCGAGCCGCCGGAGTTCGGAGAAACAAGTTGGAACGGCACTAGCCGCCAGGGCGCCCACGCCGCTAACAGTGGGGGATTGAACCACAGAGACACTGAGGACACAGAGGTTCAATCGGTCGTTCTCCGTGAACTCTGTGGCTCTGTGGTACGGGGTCTCGCTTTCGGTCTTACTTGGCGCTCTTGGCGTCTTGGCGGTTCAAAAGACGCTCCAGACGCTCCTCGAGGCGCGCGACATCGTCGCGCAACGCGTCCACCGCACAGTTGAACTCTTCCATTTCGCGCGCGCTCGCAAGGAGCGGCTGCTCCTCGGTCCAGTACTCGACGAGCGAGCGGCCGAGGTGCTCCGCGGTCCGCGCGCCCCAGCGCTGGAAAGCGCGGCCGGTTTCAGCCATGCGGTGCGCGGCGACGTCGCCGAAGACGCGAGAGAGGTCCTCCTCCACGTCCCAGCGCAGGTTGCGCGCGAGAAGGTTGATGGCGGCGGCGAAGTCGGTGTCGCCCGCGACCTCCGCTTCCTTCCACGCCGCCTCGTCGCGCGCGGCGAGCCGCAGCAGGAGACCGGGCGTGAGCTTGATCGTCAGGACGGGCACGGCATCGGTCACCGCCTCTGCCACCTCGCCGCTCTCGAGCACGGTGAGCGCGACGGCGAGCGGCGCGAACTCGAAGCGCGCCGTCTTGCCGGCGTGGCGCGCGAGCGCCTCGCGCGCCCAGCTCGCGCCCCGCAGCAGGTGGTTGATCGCAGAGGCGGCCGCGGGTTCCAGCACCGCGGCGCCTGGATTCAGGATTCGGGATTCAGGATTCAGGGGGCCAAATTCGGGAATCGGGTATCAGGACTCGGGACTCGTATTTGAATTTACCCAGCCCCTAGCCCCTAGCCCCTAGTCCCTAGCCCCGTCGTTGCGTTACGCTTGCTGGATGCCCGCGACCAGCCAGCCGGAGCGGCCGCCGACCGACTTCTCGAGATGCCAGATCTCGCTGAAGGGCTCAGGCCCGCCGTCGGCGTGCTCGCGGATCAACCCGGAGTAGCGCACGCTCACGACGTAGGCGTCGCCTTCGGTGGCGACATCCAGCACTTCGGCTTCGAGCGTCACCACGTCGGTCTTCTGCGGTGCGTCACCCGCCGCCCGGATGTCGGCCTCGATCTCCTGGTAGAGATCCGGCGTCAGGAAATCTCGCATCATCGAGAGGTCCTTCTGGTCGTGCGCATCCTGCATGCGCACGAAGTTGAGCTTCGCGTGACGCACGAATTCCGCGGCGTCGAAGCCCGCCGGCCAGCGGCTGACGGTCGCGGCCACCGAGTGGGCGCCGGTGCCGCCGGGCAGCGTGCTGTATGACGGCTCGACGCCGCGGGCGCCCGCGTACTGCAGCGGTTCCTGCGCCGCCCTGCCGCGCAGAGCGCGTGCGACAAACATCGCGAGCGCGATGATGAGGGCGATCATCAGCAGACCGGCGAGCACGCCCGCCCAGCCGTTGTTGAGGAACAGCGCGAACAATCCCGCCCCAAGCGCGAGCCCGGCGAGCGGTCCGAGCCACTTCGACGCGCCTGCGGGCTGCTGCGCCGGGGTCGCCGGCGTAGCCTGCTGCTGTTGTTGCTGCTGTTGCTGTTGCGCAGGGGCTTTGGGCGCGGCCGGCTGCTGGGTGATGCTGCGCTGCGTACCGAGGCTCCTTCCGCCGCCGAGGCGCCGCGCGTCGGCGTCCTCGATCACCAGCGACAGCCCGATGAGAGCGATCAGGATGGATAACAGTTTCTTCATGGTACCTCCTACGGCATCTTGGCTCGAAGCAGCGCGCGTTGAACGGCTGTTTGTGTCCGTTCCAACGCGTGCGGTCAAACCGGAGCTTTGCTTCCGGTTTGACACAAATTATACCGCCGCCGCTCCGGCCCTAGGCAGGCGCGCGGGCCGGCCGTGGAACACGAAAGTTTTCAGTTTGTTAGCGCAAACGGCGGCACCCGGTGCGCGACGGCGGTCAGCGCACCGAGTGGCTGATGAGCTCGTAGATCAGCCAGTCATCCTGCACGAACCTCGGGCCGCCGCCGTCCCTATCGCTTCCTCTGACACGCAGAAAGCCGGTATCGCGCTCCCCGTAGAGGTAGCTCCAGTATTGCGACGTGGTTTCGCGCCTGACGGCTTGTTTCGCCGCCGGCGCGTACCATTCGGTCTCGACGATCTCGCTCCGGCCCCGTACCGTGTGCTCCCAGTAATCGAAGAAAACGTTGCGCCTCACCTTGAGCGAGTCGAACTCGCCCGCCGGCACCTTCACCCGTTCCCAGCCGAGGACCTCGCCGTGGATGGTCACGGGAAAGCGCCGCCCGTCCGCCGGATCGGTCGCGGTCAATCGCGCGCGCCAGGTCTTGCCCGGAGCGAGCGGAAAAGCAAACGCCTGGTAGGGGGGGCTGTAATCGAACGATTGCAAATTGGTGGCCGGGCGCTTCAACCAGTTCCACTGGCGGTCGTAGACTTGAAGCTCGTCGTTGAGACCGTCGCGCGAAACGCTCACCTGGACCCGCTCGCCGCTCACCGCCGTGACGGAGTAGCGCTGGCCGGGGCGCTCGAGGCCGGTGAACCCGTCGCGCACCTGACCGCCACGGCGGGCGCGGTGGACGAGGCGCTCGATTGGAGCGGCGTGATCCCGGGAACGGTGGTGCAGGCCGCGGATGCCGCCGCTGCGGCCGCAAACAACTGGCGAACCCAAAAGCCGGATGGTTTCATATCGTCTCTCCTCTTCCGCTGCGTCCGTAACGGCGCGCAACGGGCGGACACCTTCCGCCCGCGGCCGTTCGGGCCGCGCCACGTCAACCCCCTCCGCGGCGCCGGTATTCCCCGCGGCCCCGGGTCAGAATTTGTACCCCCGGTGCAGGGCGACAACGCCGGCGGAGAGGTTGAAATATTCGACCCGCTCGAACCCGGCGCGTTCCATCAATCGCTTGAGCTGTTCCTGGTCCGGGTGCCTGCGGATCGATTCGGCGAGATAGCGGTAAGCTTCCGCGTCGTTCGCGACCACCTGGCCCAGCCGCGGCAGCACTCCGAACGAGTAGGCGTCGTAAAGCGGCTTGAGCGGCTGCCACACCTTGGAGAACTCGAGCACCAGCAGCCTGCCCCCGGGGCGCAGCACGCGGTGCATCTCGGCGAGCGCCGCGTCCTTGTGCGTCATGTTGCGCAACCCGAAGGCGATGCTTACGCAGTCGTAGCGGTCGCTGCCGAAGGGCAGCCGCTCGGCGTCGCACTGCACCACTGGAATCAGCATCCCCGCGTCGAGCAGCCGGTCGCGCCCGAGCTTGAGCATGGCGTTGTTGATGTCGGTGAGCACCACTTCGCCCTGGGGCCCGACGCGCTGCGCGAACAGCCGCGCGAGATCGGCGGTGCCGCCGGCGACATCGAGCACTCTCGCACCGGGCGCGACGAAGCTCTGCGCGACGGCGAAGCGCTTCCACAACCGGTGAAGCCCGAGCGACATGAGGTCGTTCATGAGGTCGTAGCGCGCCGTGACCGAATCGAACACGCCGGCGACGCGGCGCGGTTTCTCGTCCTCGGGAACGGTCTGGTAGCCGAAATCGGTGGTTTTCATGAATGAATGGTGAATGGGAAATGGGGAATGGTGAAAACCGATCTCGGTCGGCTGCGGCACGCCCTTGTTGAGTCCCGCCATGAATCCCTCCAGAGGGATTCATCATAACCGACGCGACCCAAAACAAAAACTCGGGTCCGAAAGGGGTTATGTGCAACCCCGACGCTTAAATTCCTGGAATGAGCGGCGGCGCGGTCCCGTTACATGGAAGGAGCCTAAACCATTGTGGTCGTCAGACGACCACAATGGTTCCGCGGTCGAAGTCGTTGCCCTTTTCGAGCAGGTTGAGCAGCTTCGCGACCTGCTTGCGGTCGGAGTAGACCTCGACGAAGCGCCCGCTCTGGAACCAGCCGGCCGGCAGGACCAGGGTGGCGGGCGTGGCGGGCGCCGGCACCTCGGGCAGGAGCAGCGCCCGCTCGTAGCGGCTGGTCCCGGCGAGACTGAAGTTGGACGGGCGCACCGAGATCGCCTGCGGTGTTCCCGGGAACAGGCGCACGCCGCAGTAGAGCTCGCTGCCTTCCTCTATCCTCAGCCACTGCACCATGCCGATGTGGAAGTGGCGACCGCCGACGCGGCGCACCGCCAGCATCTGGTTGTGGCTGATGCGCCCGTTGCGGTTCGGCTCGCGCAGCATGCACATGAAGCCGGAGGCGCTGTGGTTGAGTATCTGCCACTGCTCGAGCGCTTGTTCGCCTTTTTCCGGCGCCTCCTGCTCGACCCGCGCAACGAACCCGTACGTATCCAGGTCCTGTTTTTCGCGCGCCGTCAGCTCTCCCGGCTGGCGTGATCCGGGGCCGCCGCTCACGTGCGCGTGCGCAGCCGCGAGGCCGAAACAGACCTCGGCCGGCTCCTCGGCTTTCGAACGGTCCTCGGCGCGAGCGGTGCCCGCGCGGCACCACTGCACGTAGAGCAGCATCAGCAGGTTCTCGCAGCCCGGCTGGCGCGCGTCTTCCCCCAGGCCGAGGCTCCCCGGCGTCTGGCCCTGCTTGAGCAGGTTGATGGTCTGGCGCAGCGTTTTCGAGAGCTGTTCGAGATCGAGATAACGCAGGTGCGGCTCCGGCTCGAGCGCGGCGCCGAACACCACGCCGCTCGCGCCGGTGAGATCGACCGCGAGCGAGGGGATGGGACTCGTCGGCAATGGCTGCGTGGCGAGCCCGATCAGCGTCGCCCAGCGCTCCAGCCAGCGCGCGACGAATGCCATCTGCCGCACCGAAAGCGAGAACGGATTGGCGAGATGAGCGAGCAGCACCTGCACGTAGTTTTCGGCGCAGCTCGAATCCGGGTCGTGCTGCGTGAAGCTGTCCTGCACGCGGATGCGGGCGAAACCGTGGCTTTCCGCGAACGAATAGAGCTCGTGCAGCGAGCGCCACATCACGCCCGGGGGCTGCCGGTAGACGCGGTAGTAGTCGAGCATCGCGCAACCGATGAGGCGCAGGCAGCGCATGGCGACCAGCGCCGCGTGCGGCGCGATCGCGAGATCGCCTTCGCGGTAGGCCTTCAGGCAATGCTGGTAGTTGCCGCTCACCTCCTGCCACAGCGCAATGACGTTGTTCCAGACCGTCATTTCGTTGGGATCCAGCGGCAGGGGCTTGCCAGCGTAGCGCTTGGCGGACTCGCTTTGCACGAAGTTCGCCGGCTCTTTCAGCACCTCGAGGATCTTCAGGCGCTCGAGCGCGGGCAGCTGCGCGGCGTTGAGACTGGCGAGCTGGCGGGTCAGCACCTGCTGCGTCAGCTGGATATTGGTCAGCGTGAGCTGCTCGACCCAGCTCCTGCAGGTCGCGCTGTCGCTGAATTCCAATGGATACCCGGCGGAGGTGAGCGGCTGGATGTTCATCTCAGGCTTCCTTCGATCTCTGCGCGCGCCGGCCCGGCTGATTCCCCCGGAGACGATGGCGCCGGCCCAGCGCGATTGTCGCCGCGACTGTGCCGCCCGTTTTCTTCATGGGTGGTCACGGCCATCGGCGCAAGGCGCACCGCTCCATTTGCAGGCTAGCCGAACCGCCCCAATGGCGCACGTGAACTACTGCACCCGGACCTCGAAAAACGGCGCGAAGCGACGGAAATAGTTCACGTTTTCGGCATGGAGTCTGTTCAAGCATAGGATCATGCCAGCCGTTGTGCAAGCGCCGTCCTGATGTCGCCAACCGGCCGCCACGAACGCCCCCCGCGGGGCTCCCGCTGCCGCCCGCCCCAGATCGGGTTCGGGAAGTGGGGATCGTCGCGAAAGCGCGGGATCAAGTGCCAGTGCAGATGGGGCGTGAGATTGCCCAGCGATGCCAGATTGATCTTCTCCGGGCGCAGCACCTCCCGCAGCACCGATTCCACCGCGAACACGATGCGCATGCAGTGCGCGCGGTCGCCATCGGAAAGGTCGGACATCTCCTTCACGTGGGCCACCCAGATCACGCGGCAAAAACCCGGGTAGCCTGGCTCATCGACGTAGACCACGCGGCAGCGCGGGTCGCGCCACAGCAGTTCACCACCGTCCCGCTCGCAAAGCTCGCACGTCATGGCTCCTCCCTCAAGAAGCACTAACCGCAAAAACGCGAAGGCGCAGAGAACATCACGCGAAGAAAAACAAGGACCGATCGAGCATAGTCAAGTCGAGACTGAATTCAGCCCGAACATCAAATGGAAGAAGATCTCCTTTGCGTTCCCTTTGCGTCCATCCTCACCCCCGCCCCTCTCCACTCGTGGAGAGGGGAGGCTCGAGCTTGCCCTTCTCCGCTCGGGAGAAGGGGAAGGGAGGAGGGCTGGCGCCTCTGCGGTTAGCTCCGCTTGCCAAAGGTGAATTGCGCCGCGGCGCGCAGCAGGCTCAAGCCCAGCTCGACCGCGCGCCTGCGCCAGTCGGGAGACGCCGGGCACAGCGCCTCGCGCACCGCCTGTTTCGCGGGATGCTCGAGGCTTCCCGTGCCGTGGTGGTGCCAGCGGTTCTCATTACGCAGCGCGCACAGCACGGTGAGCGGGCCGTAGGTGCCAATTTCCTGCAGCACGAAATCGATCGCGGCCGGCGGCAGAATGTGGGGCAGCGCGCCTCCCATCCCGCCCCGGATCCGGTACGGCCGAGCGCCTTGGTCCGTCGGGTCGATGAGCGCACGATTGAGCGCGGCGCTCAGCTCGCGCGAGGGAGTTGCGCCGGCGCCGGGCTCGAGGATCAGCATTTCTCCACCCCGTCTGCCAAGGCCGGTGTGCAGGTCGAGCGCGAAGAGGTACTCGGCTTGCAACAGGTTGCGCCTGAGCCAGTCGAGGTAGAGCGCGGGCCCGGGCTGGAGCGCGTTTCCGCCGTAGAACAATCCGCGCGCGTACTGGTACTGGCCTTCCGCGATCGCCTGCTTGAGGGCGCGCACGCCATGCCGCAGTGCGAGCATCCCCAGCCGCAGCCGAAATAGATCGGATGACGGGGGAGCGGGCGGATTGAGCAGGCCGTCGATGCGGGGATAGAGCGCCGGCGCGCCCACCCAGCGCTCGCCCGGCCCGAGCAGGTTGCGGTTGAGATCGACGTTGTTCTCGTTGGCGCGACGCAGCCACGCCATTCCGTACGGATTGAGCACGTGCACGAGCACCAGCGCGCAACCCGCCGGCGGCGCGGGCGGATCGGCGAGGGCGGCAAGCTGGACCGCCGCGCCGGCGAAGGCCTCGACGCCGTGGACGCCAGAGGTGTGCAGCAGCACGCGCCTCGCAGCGCGTTCCCCGATGCGGGCGATGTCGATCGTGAGCGCTTCGCCATTCGGCCCACGCACCTCGTCGAGCGCGAGCGCGTCCAGCACTCCGCCCGCGGCCTGCGCCGCAGCGCGAAAACGCTCGCGCGCAGTGGCGTAGTCCGGGGAAAAGAAAGTCTCAAGTTTCAAGTTCGAGGTTTGAGGTTGGACGCCGGGCGGCACGACGACCAGGGCCTCGGCCCGGCAACTTCAAACTTGCAACTTCAAACTTCAAACTTCGGCCAGGCGGCGTCAGCCCGCGGAATAGGTGGCGCGCGCGAAATTCGGACCCCGCTCGAGCAGGGCCTGCAGCCGGATCTTTTGCGCCGTGTCGGTGTGGAGGTCGAGCACGCGGCCGGCCGCAAACCAGCCCGGCGGCAGCAGCACGCTCGCCGGCACCTTGCGCGCCGCGTCTTCGGGCATCAGCAGGGCCCGGTCGTACTTTGCAGCCCTGGGATCGGCCGTGTCGGCGTCCGCGCGGCGCGCCGCCGCCGCCCGGGGGGCGCCGGGGACCAGGCGCAAACCCGCCCAGATCGCGCCTTCCTCATCAACGATCAACCGCTGCACGATGCCGACATGCAGGTTCTTCCCCGCCGGGACCTGCAGCCCGAGCAATTGGTAGCGGCTGACGCCGGTTGCCGCCTGCCGCTCGCGGCACATGCCGAGGAAGCCGGAAATGCTCTTGTTGACGATGACCCAGGTCTCGACCGCTGCGCTGCTCTGCGACACCAGGTCGCTACGCTCCGAGACGCTCTCGAGCATCTGGGCGTCGCGCCGTTCGCGCGCCGTGATCTCCCCCCCGGGCTTGCGGAACGGGCGTCCGGTGAGGTGATAATGGATCGAGTGGAGGCCGGGAAAGATCATGACCTTGATCTCGGCCGGGCTGCGCTCGTCCATGCGGCCGGTGCCGGCGGCGCACCACTGCACGTGCAGCAGCAAGAGCAGCATCTCGCATGCCTTGCTCGACATTTCGCCCAGGCCGAGCTGCGCCGGCGTCTGCCCTTCCTTGAGGGACGCGGCCGCCTGGCGCAGCGTCTTGCTCAGGCTCTCCAGGTTGAGGTAACGCACGCCGGCGGCCGGCATGTCCCTGGCGAAACCGACGCCCCTGGACGAGGCGAGATCCACCGCGAGCGCGGGGATCGTGCTCTGCATCAGCGTTTCGGGGGAAAGGACCACGAGCTTTTCCCACCGGTCGAGCCAGCGATCGACGATCTCCATCTGCCGCACGCTGAGCGCGTCCGGCTGGGCGAGGTGCGCGAGCAGCGCGTGCACGTACGTTGCCGCGCAGCTCGTCGAACGCTCGACGCGGCCGACGGCATCGTGCACGGCCTTCGTCGCGACGCCGGCGTTTTCGGCAAAGACGTAGACCCGGTGCAGCTGCTTCCACAACTCCGCGCTGACCGCATGGTAGACGCGACTGTACTCACCCATCGCCAGCGCGGTGTAGCGCAGCGCGCGCTGGGAGATGAGGTCCGCTTGCGCCGCGAGCTCCGGTGCGGCGCCCGCCATGTCGACGATCAGGGAATCGTAGCCGGATGCCATGGTCCGCCACAGGCCAACCACGCTTTCCCATATCGCCCGGTCCCCCGCCTCGAGCGGCACCGGGCGGCTCCAGCATACCTGCGCGTAGCCGGATTGGACCGCCGCGACGGTTTCGCGCAGCAGCTCCAGCAACTCGAGCCTGGCCGCGGGCTTGAGCGTGGCCTGCGCGAGCTGCCGCACCTGTTCGCTCAGTTCCGCATGGCATTCAACGACATCGCTCAACGGCAGCCGCTCGAGCCATGCCTTGCAGCCGGCCGCGTCGGAGAACCGGAGTGCGGCCTGATCACCGCCGGCGGCATCAACCTCGGCTGGCATTGTCCTTCCTCGCGTGGAGTGCGACAGCGCGGGATTATCCCAGAGCCTTCAACACAATAAAACACTCGTGCGCTGTCACGATTTTGGCTGGGACGCAGACAAGTTACGGTGGTTACTCACTTCAAACCCTTGGGTGGCAACAGGACTTGGGCCAAAATCGCGCCAGCCCCAAGGGGTTGGGGCCAGAATCGGCGGCGCGCCCCTGCACTATTCCCCATTTCCCATTCCCTATTTCCGTCTTTATCCCGTGGCGAGAACGGAGATGACGACGTAGCGCGCGAATTTGCCGAGCGCGATGAAGAGCGTCGCAAGCCAGGGATTCACCCGCAGCCACCCGGCGGCGACGCACAGCGGGTCGCCGATCACCGGCACCCAGGAAAAAAGGAGCGCCGGGCTGCCGTATTTCTGCGCAACCGGCAGGCCGGGGAGCTCCTTTTTTTGCGGGATGACGCGGCCGATGAGGTAAGAAGACATGCCGCCCAAGGTGTTGCCGAGGGTCGCTGTGCCGAGCGCGGGCCAGTACTCCACGGGATGAAGCTTCAGCACCGCGAACAGCACGGCTTCGGAGCCGCCGGGAAGCAGCGTCGCCGCGAGAAAGCTCGACCAGAACAGCGCCCACAGGCTCGCGCCCTCGCTCATGGGTGGGGGATCGCGGGAAAAACAGACGTGAGAGCGTCAGAGCGTGAGAGCGGCACGTTCCGCGAGGGCGTGAGAGCGACAAGTTCCGTGAGGGCGTGAGAGCGTGAGAGCGAGAAATTCAGTGAGGGCGTGAGAGCGACAATCCATCTCACGATCTCCCGATCTGACGATCTCCCGGCTTTTCTCGATCTCACGATCTCCCGGCATTTCAATCTCCGGATCTCACGACCTCCCGACTTCACGAGCTGACACGACTCACGAGTCACCCGTCACGAGTCACGCCTTTACGAGTGTGTCCTTGAGCGTGTCGCGGTTCGGCTCCAGCCCGAGCCCCGGCTTCGCGGGGAGCTTGACGACGTTGTTCTCGGGCCTGGGGGGATTGAGGAAGATCATCTCGCCCACCGCCTGCATGTCGAGGTGGAACTCGACGCGCCAGCCGTTCATGAGACCGGCCATGGTGTGCATGTTGTGCAGCGGCCAGCCGCCGCCGTTCGCGATCGGCAGGTTGAACGCCTGCGCGAGGTGCCCGGCCTTGGCCGCCTCGGTGTAGCCGCCGCAGTAGCAGCAGTTGGGCTGCAGGATGTCCACCGCCTGGTGCAGCACCAGCTCGCGCAGCCGCCAGCGGTGGCCTTCGTTCTGGCCCGCGGAGATCGGGATGTTGGTGTGGCTCCGCAGGTCGGCCATGGCGCGCGTGTCGTTCTGGTGGAGCGGCTCCTCGAACCAGGTGAGGTTGCAGTCCTCGATCGCGCGGCAGAGCTGGCGGGCGTCCACCGGGTTGAATTTGTAGTTCGCGTCCATCATGAGCTCGATGTCCGGCCCCACCGCGTCGCGCACCGCGCGCACGCGCCGCGCGTCCTCCTGCCAGCCGTCCTGGTGAACCGCGACCACCATCTTCAGGCGGCGGTGCCCGTTCTTCACCTGGAGCTTCGCCGCCTCCACCAGCTGGTCGCGGTCGTACTCCGGGAAGCCGAAAGTGCAGTAGGTCGGCGCCCAATCGCGGGCGCCGCCGAGCAGCTGGGCGACGGTGCGGCCGACGTGCTTGCCGTGGATGTCCCACAGCGCGATGTCGAGGGCGGAGAGCGCGCTGGAGACGACACCCGTCATCGAGCGCTGGTTCAACTTCCACCACACTTTCTCGTGGATCGCCTCGGTGTCGCGCGGGTCCATGTCCTTCACCACCGGGAAAAACTCCTTCTCGAGCGCGGTGACGATGGCGAACGGCAGGTACGCGCCGCCGGTGAGCCCGTGGCCGACGAGCCCGTTGTCGGATTCGACTTCGCAAACGACCGCCTTGCGGCTGATCGGCTCCTTCAGCAGCGGCACGGTGACGGCAAAACGATGCACGCTCGCCTTGACGGACTTGATCTTCATTGCTCCTCCCTATCGGTGGGTTCCCGGAGAACAGTGAACGGTAAATGGGAAATCGGCATTGTATAATGCGCGCAAAATCCAGAAGTTCCGACGGCCATGAAGCACGCAATTGACTTCCGCCTGACGCCGGTGCTGCCGGTGGCCGAGAGCAACGAAACCTTCCCGGTGGGGCGCATCTACTGCGTCGGCCGCAACTACGCCGAGCACGCGCGCGAAATGGGGCACGACCCCGAGCGCGAGCCGCCGTTTTTCTTCATGAAGCCGGCGGACGCGATCGTGCGGAATGGCGCGACCATTCCGTTTCCGCGGGTGACCCGGGATCTGCACCACGAGATCGAGATGGTCGTGGCGATCGGCAAAGGAGGAGCCGAGATCCCGGTGGAGAAGGCGCTCGGCCACGTCTATGGTTACGCCGTCGGTCTCGACATGACGCGGCGCGATATCCAGGGCGAGGCGAAGAAGATGGGACGGCCGTGGGAGATGGGAAAGGCGTTCGACAACTCCGCCCCGTGCACGGCGGTGAAGCCGGTCTCGATGATCGGCCATCCGGCGAAGGGCGCGATCTGGCTCAAGGTCAACGGCAAGGTCACGCAGAAAGGCGATCTCTCGGAGATGATCTGGAACGTGCCCGACATGATCTCGTATCTTTCGAAGCTGATTACGCTCAGGGCCGGCGATCTCATTATGTCCGGCACGCCCGCTGGCGTCGGTCCCGTGAAGCCCGGCGACAGGCTCGAAGGCCACGTGGACGGCGTGGGTGACCTCACGGTCAGCTACGCGAAGTAGGGACGCCGGTGGTTCTGTCGGACACAAGGAAATTCCTTTTCATTCACATTCCCAAGACGGCGGGTACGAGCATCCAGCACGTGCTCGAGCCGTATGGCGTGACAGACTTTCTTGCCTATAGCAGGGGCATCGAGCGGTACCTATCGGTCAAGCGCCAGTTTCCGGCGCATCTCAGATACGCCGACGCGGCAGCCATGCTTACCGTGGATTTGAGCCGTTTTTTCAAATTCACGTTTGTACGAAATCCGTGGGACCGCTACGTTTCTTTGTATGAGTATTTCCGCAGGGACGCCAAGCACGCCATGCACCAGAGATGCATGTCATGTTCGTTCCAGGATT
>JACPEF010000091.1 GCA_016183675.1 Betaproteobacteria bacterium | reverse complement strand
CAGGCGGGAGGCCCGCGTCATGGAGCGGCGGGAAGCGCGAATCGTCACCCGACTCGGCTTCCCCGACCCGTACGGCAGGGACTAGAGGCCAGGGACTAGGGACTGGAGTGACGAGCCCCTAGCCCCTAGCCCCTAATCCCAATCCCGACAACGATGGCCATCGACCGACCAAAAGCCTCTCTGCTCGAGCGCCTCGGCGCGTGGCTCGCGCGCGAGCCCGAGGACCGGGAAGAGCTGATCGAGCTGCTGCGCTCCTGCTACGAGCGCAACCTGGTCGACGCCGACGCCCTGTCGATGATCGAGGGGGTGCTGCAGGTTTCGGAAATGCAGACGCGCGACATCATGGTGCCGCGCGCGCAGATGGACGTCATCGAAATCAAGGAGTCGCCCGACCAGTTCATCCCGATGGTGATGCAGACCGGGCACTCGCGCTTCCCCGTAATCGGCGAGAACAAGGATGACGTCATCGGCATACTCCTCGCCAAGGACCTGCTGCGCTACTACGCGGGCGAGGAGGAATTCAACGTACGCGAGATGCTGCGCCCCGCGGTGTTCATACCCGAATCGAAGCCGCTCAACGTGCTGCTCAAGGAATTCCGCAAGACTCGCAATCATATTGCGATCGTGGTGGACGAGTACGGCGGCGTGGCGGGCATGGTCACGATCGAGGACGTGATCGAGCAGATCGTCGGCGACATCGAGGACGAATACGACTTCGACGACGTCGAGGACAACATCGTCCAGGACAAGGGCGGGCAGTACCGGGTAAAGGCGCTCACCGAGATCGCGGATTTCAACGCCGCATTCGGCACCGATTACAACGCCCAGGATTTCGACACCATCGGCGGACTGGTGATGTCGCGTTTCGGGCGCGTGCCCAAGCGCGGCGAGCAGGTGAGCTTCGACAATCTCGTTTTCAAGGTGCTGCGCGCGGACAGCCGCCGGCTGCACCTGCTGCAGGTCGCCAAGAAAAAATAATGATGAACGCGGAACGATGAACGCGGAACGATGAAGGACCCAGGCGAAGCGAAACCGGGCAGTCGTACCAGCTTTTCGTTCATCATTCATCATTCATCGTTCATCACTGCTTTTGTCCTCGGCGCGGTCACGGTGGCGGGTTTCGCGCCGTTTTATCTCTTTCCGCTGCCCGTCATCACGCTCGCGGCGCTGTTCGCGTTCTGGGACCGCGCGAAGGGGGCGCGGCAAGCGGCGTGGATCGGCTTCGCCTACGGACTCGGGCTGTTCCTGTTCGGGGTGTCATGGGTCTACGTCAGCCTGCACGACTTCGGCGCGATGCCCGCCCCGCTCGCCGCGGCTGCGACCTTGTTGTTCTGCGCCGCGATCGCGCTGTTGCCAGCCGCTGCGGGATATGCCGCCGCCAGATTCCATGTCACGCCCGCGATCAGGCTCGGCCTGCTCGTCCCGGCGCTCTGGACCCTGACGGAGTGGGTCCGCGGTTGGCTCTTCACCGGCTTTCCCTGGCTCGCCGCCGGTTATTCCCAGGTCCCGTTGAGCCCGCTCGCGGGCTACGCGCCGATACTGGGAATCTACGGCGTCACGCTGGCGACCGCCGCCAGCGCCGGATTGCTCGTCGTGCTGTGGCACCGCCTGACCGCAAACGATGAACGCGGAACGCGGAGGGCGGAGGGAAAAAGCGAGACCCCCGGCAAATCTCATTCTTCATCCCGCATCCCGCATCCCGCATCTCGCATCTCTCGCGTCATCCTTCATCCTTCATCCTTCATCCTTCTGGCCATCTGGTTCGCCGGATGGGGGCTGAAACAGATCGCGTGGACCGAGCCCGTCGGCGCGCCGGTCACCGTCAGCCTGCTCCAGGGCAACATCGCGCAGGATTTGAAATGGCGTGAGGACCGCGTGCGCCCCACGCTCGACGCCTATCGCGGACTCGCCGAGGCATCCGGAAGCCGCCTCATCATCCTGCCCGAGACGGCGCTGCCGCTGTTTCTCGACCAGGTGCCCCGGGACTACCTCTCAGCGATCGGCGCACACGCACGCCGCACCGGCGGGGACATCCTGATCGGCGTGCCGGAGCGTGTCGCGAGCGGCGAGTACTTCAACAGCGTCGTCTCGTTCGGCAGCTCGCCCACCCAAGCTTACCGCAAGTCACATCTGGTGCCGTTCGGCGAATTCATCCCGCTGCGGCCGGTGCTGGGCTGGATCGTGGGCGTGCTCGCCATCCCCCTGCAGGATTTTTCGCGCGGAGGCGAAGACCAGCGGCCGCTGGCGGTGGCGGGACAGCGCGTCGCGGTCAATATCTGCTACGAGGACGCGTTCGGAGAAGAAATCATCCGCCAGCTGCCCGAGGCGAGCCTGCTCGTCAACGTCAGCAACGTCGCGTGGTTCGGCCGCTCGATCGCGCCGCAGCAGCACCTGCAGATCTCGCAGGCGCGCGCGATCGAAACCGGTCGCTACATGCTGCGCGCGACCAATACCGGCGTGACCGCGGCGATCAACCCGCGCGGTGAAGTCGTCGCCACCGCCCCGGAGTTCACCACCGCGAGCGTGACGTACCGGGTTCAAGGCTACGGCGGCTCGACGCCCTACGTGCGATGGAGCAACTACGCCGTGCTCGTGCTCTGCCTCGCGCTGCTCGCGCTCGCGCGCCGGGCCGGGTCGCGCGGCGCGCGTTCCGCTGCCTGACGAAAGCTTGTAAAATTCGCGGGTTAGGAACGCTCCGCGCCCGATGCTGACCTTCCAGCAAATCGTACTCAAGCTCAACCAGTACTGGGACCGGCGCGGCTGCGTGCTGCTGCAGCCCTACGACATGGAGATGGGCGCGGGCACTTTCCATACCGCGACGTTTCTCCGCGCGATCGGCCCCGAGCCGTGGAACGCGGCGTATGTGCAGCCCTCGCGCCGGCCCAAGGACGGCCGCTACGGCGAGAACCCCAACCGCCTGCAGCACTACTACCAGTACCAGGTAGTGATGAAGCCCTCGCCCGAGCCTTTCCAGGATATCTATCTCGGCTCGCTGAAGGCGCTCGGCATAGACCCGCGCAAGAACGACATCCGCTTCTCGACTGCAAGCCGGTGCTGGGCGAGCTTACCTATGGGCTCGAGCGCCTTGCGATGCACCTCCAGGGCAAGGAAAGCGTGTTCGACCTGGCGTGGGTGGATGGCGTCAGTTACGGCGACGTCTATCACCAGAACGAGGTCGAGCAGTCGCGGTACAACTTCGAGCTCGCCAACGTCGAAATCCTGTTCCAGCACTTCGGGCAGTTCGAGGCGGAGGCCCGGCGCCTGATGGAAGCGCAGCTCGTATTGCCGGCCTACGAGATGGTGCTCAAGTGCTCGCACACCTTCAACCTGCTCGACGCGCGCGGCGCGATCTCCGTGACCGAGCGCGCCGCCTACATCGGGCGCGTGCGCAACCTTGCCCGGCAGGTGGCGCAGGCCTACTACGAGTCGCGTGAGCGGCTGGGCTTTCCCATGCTGAAGCAGCCGCGAGCGGCGAAGAAGAAAGCGCGCTCCTAGGCGATGGCGAAAGCGAAAACCACGAAGGGGCCGGCAACCGACAGCCTGCTCGTCGAGCTGCTGACCGAGGAACTTCCCCCGAAGTCTCTGGAGCAGTAGCGAGAACTTTCGCGACGCCGAGACGTATTGCTGTCCAGATCGAACGTGTATGCGGTCGCTCTCCTGATGAGCACGAAGACAAAAAGGGGCCGACCAAGAAAGACGCGTATGACGCTAGTGGAAACCCTACTGAGAAGCTGTTGGGGTTTTTGCGGAAGTACGGGGCTTCTCTCGAATCAGTTAGATATGAGCAACTCGCGAAAGGAGAGGTTGTAGTTATTTCCGTTCCTGTATCAGGGCGAACACTTGATGAAGTGCTCAGTAAAATGGTCGAGTCAGCGCTCAGGAAGCTGCCGGTGCCGAAGATCATGCGCTGGGGCTCGGGCGACGACGAATTCGTACGACCAGTGCACGGATTGATGATGCTGCACGGATCGCGCGTGGTACCAGGCGCGGTGCTGGGAGCAAAAAGTTCCAATAAGACTTTCGGACACCGCTTCCTCTCAGGGAAACCGATCACGCTCAAGCACGCCGACGATTACCAACGAGCGCTGCGCGAACAGGGCAAAGTCATGGCGGATTTTGCCGAGCGCCGGGCGGATATCGTGAAACAGCTGGACAAGGCCGCGAGCGGCGTGGAACTCGTGGCGGACGACACGCTGCTCGATGAGGTCACCGCGCTGGTCGAATCCCCGATGGTTTACGCCGGAGAGTTCAATCCCGAGTTCCTGTCCCTGCCGCAGGAATGCCTCGTTCTTTCCATGCAGCAGCATCAGAAATACGTTCCGCTTCGCGACAAGCCGGGCGGGAAGCTGGTGCCGCGCTTCCTGTTCGTCGCTAACCTCAAGGCCAGCGATTCACGGGAAATCATTCACGGCAACGAACGCGTGCTGCGTGCGCGGCTCGCCGACGCCAAGTTCTTCTACGACCAGGACCGCAAGACCCGGCTTGAAGCCCGCGTGCCGCGCCTCGCCAATGTGGTGTATCACAACAAGCTCGGCAGCCAGCTCGAGCGCGTCGAGCGCATCAAGCTCATTGCGGGAAACATCGCGCGCACGCTTGGCGGAGATGCCCAACTTGCAGAGCGTGCTGCGTGGCTATCGAAGGCCGACTTACTGACCGAGATGGTCGGAGAATTCCCGGAATTGCAAGGTGTGATGGGCCGCTACTACGCGCTTCACGACGGCGAACCGAAGGAGGTCGCCGATGCGATCGAGGCACATTACCGCCCGCGCTTCGCGGGCGACGAGTTGCCGACAGACAAAGTCGCGGTCGCAGTTGCGCTTGCCGACAAGCTCGACACACTCGCTGGCCTGTTCGGCATCGGTCAGGTCCCGACCGGCGACAGGGATCCTTTCGGCCTGCGCCGCGCCGCTCTCGGCATCATCCGCATCCTCATTGAGCGCAACCTGCCGCTCTCGCTCAAGGAGCTGGTCGAAGCAGCGTTCAAGGGATACAACGGACGGGTCGGTGACGCCCATGGGGAACTCGAAACCTTCATCCATGACCGCCTGTCGGGCTACCTGAAGGACGCCGGATACACGACGCTGGAGGTCGATTCCGTGGTCAGCCTGGGCCCGGCGCTAATCCACCTGGTGCCCCGCCAACTCGAAGCCGTGCGCGCGTTCAACAAGCTGCCGGAAGCGGAAAGCCTCGCGGCCGCAAATAAGCGTGTGGCGAACATTCTCAAACAGGCCGAAGCCAGGGGGGAATCCTTCAATAACGCCGAGGCCAAAAAGCTAAAGGAGCCGGCGGAGCGCGTGCTTTTTGAAGCGCTCGAGGCGACCTCCAATAACGCGATGAGCCTGTATGAGCGCGGCGATTACACCGGCTTTCTCAAGACTTTTGCCGCCCTGAAAGAGCCGGTTGACGCCTTTTTCGACTCCGTTATGGTAATGGTCGAGGATCGCGACTTGCGGCAGAACCGCCTCGCGCTTCTTGCCGACCTTAGGAAGGAAATGAACCGGGTGGCCGACATCTCCAAGCTTGCGGTGTGAGCGCAAGCTTGAATTTTGAATGCTAAATTCTGAATGTTGAATGATCAGCAGCGCTGCATGAGTCGCGATACGTTTTTCAAATTCACCATTTAACATTCAACATTCAGCATTCGAGCCATGAAGCTCGTGATCCTCGACCGCGACGGCGTCATCAACCACGACAGCCCGTCCTACATCAAGAGCCCCGAGGAGTGGAAGCCGATTCCGGGGAGCCTCGAGGCGATCGCGCGGCTCACCCAGTCGGGCCACCACGTGGTGGTGGCGACCAACCAGTCCGGCGTCGGGCGCGGAATCTTCGAGATGGCGACGCTCAACGCGATCCACGACAAGATGAACCGCGCCGTCGGGCAGGCGGGCGGGCGCATAGACGCCGTCTTCTATTGCCCCCATGCCCGGGAAGCCGACTGCAACTGCCGCAAACCGAAGCCCGGTCTGCTGGAAGACATCGCGCGTCGCTTCAATGCCAATCTCAAAGGCGTGCCGTGCGTCGGCGATTCGCTGCGCGACCTGGAAGCGGCGGCAGCGGTCGGCGCGCAGCCGGTCCTGGTGCTCACCGGCAAGGGCGCGAAGACGCGGCGCGAGGAAAGACTGCCCCCGAACACCGTGGTGTACGCCGACCTCGCCGAGGCGGTAAAGTCCCTCGTTAAATGACACCCGGCGTCGTCCTGCGTTCGCTGCTGTTCGCGCTGTTCCAGCTCGCCATCACGCCGCTGTTCGCGCTGATCGCGCTCGCGACCTTTCCCTTCAAGCCGATCACCCGCTACCGCATCGTCACCGCGTGGTCGCGGCTGATGGTGGCGGGGGCGGAGAAGATCTGCGGCATCCATTACCGCGTGCTCGGCGCAGAGCGCATCCCGCCGCCACCGTTCATCGTGCTCGCCAAGCATCAGTCGGCATGGGAGACGTTCGCGTTCCAGCGGATCTTCCCGCCGCAGGTATGGGTGGTAAAGCGCGAGCTCCTCTGGACACCGTTTTTCGGCTGGGGCCTTGCGATGCTTTCTCCCATTGCGATCGACCGCGGGGCCGGGCCGCGCGCGCTGCTTCAGTTGCTCGAGCAGGGACGCGAACGGCTCGCGCGGGGTTTCTGCATCGTGATCTTCCCGGAAGGCACGCGCGTCGCGCCCGGCGCGCGCCGAGAGTACCAGGTGGGCGGCGCGTGGCTCGCGGTGAAGACCGCGGCGCCCGTGCTGCCGGTTGCGCACAACGCCGGCGAACTGTGGCGCCGCAAGGCGTTCCTCAAGTACCCGGGGCTGGTCACCGTGAGCGTCGGTGGGCCGATAGCGACGGAGCAGTTGACGCCCCAGGAACTCAACCGCAAAGTCGAGGACTGGATCGAGGGTGAAATGCAGCGCATCAGCGGCCAGGGCAGACCGGCGTGAGCGGTCCGGCCAGAATCCATCTCAAAAATCTAAATCAAGCATTAGCCGCAGATAAACGCCGATAGACGCAGATGAAATCCCCTGCTAATAAGTTTGTGGGGTTACGAGAAGTCGTCGTCCATCGGCGGCTATATATGGGTTTTCCAGAGCGCTTTTAGGTTTTTTCTCACCGCTCACCACCATTTACTACTCACCGCTCACCGCTTACCATTCTCGTTCATGCGCGCCCTGATTTCGCTGATCGCCCTCGCCGCGCTGCTCGTAGCATGCGGCTACAAGGGCCCGCTTTACCTGCCCAAGCCGAAGCCTGAAGCGCAGAAGCCCGCGCCGCCGCCCGCATCGCAGCCGGACGAGAAGAAACCGGCTTCCTAGGATATGAACCACAGAGGCACAGAGAACACAGAGGAAGAAAAGACAAGAGGGTTCGTTCCCCTTTCCTCTGCGTCCTCCGCGTCTCTGCGGTTAACCGGCTTTTGAGGTTTCTACACAGTCTCCAGTGACGCACTTCGGCTACCAGAACGGTGAGCTCCACGCGGAAGCAGTCCCGCTGCGCCAGGTTGCCGAGCGCTACGGCACCCCGTGCTACGTCTATTCGCGCGCCGCGCTGACGCAAGCCTATCGCACGTTCGACGCGGCGTTCGCCGGCCACGACCACCTGGTCTGCTACGCGGTGAAGGCCAACTCCACGCTCGCCGTGCTCAACCTGTTCGCCCGCCTGGGCAGCGGCTTCGACATCGTTTCGGGCGGCGAACTGCAACGGGTCCTGGCCGCGGGCGGCGACCCCGCCAAGGTGGTCTTCTCGGGCGTCGGCAAGACGGCCGAGGAAATGCGCCAGGCACTCGCAGCGGGCATCCTCTGCTTCAACGTCGAGTCGGAAGGCGAGCTGCTGCGCCTGGAGGCGGTCGCAGCGGCAGCCGGCAGGACCGCGTCGGTGAGCCTGCGCGTCAATCCCGACGTCGACCCGCGCACCCATCCCTACATCGCGACGGGGCTCAGGCAAAACAAGTTCGGAGTCCCCTACCGCGACGCGCTTGGATTGTATCGCCGCGCTCGCGAACTGCGGCATCTCGCCATCGCCGGCGTCGGCTGCCATATCGGCTCGCAGTTGACGGAGGTCCCGCCGTTCGTCGCGGCGCTCGACCGCGTCCTCGAGCTCGCCGACCGCCTGCAGGCGGAGGATTTTGCCCTCGCCCACGTTGATGTCGGCGGCGGGCTCGGGATCCGCTACCGGGACGAGTCGCCGCCCGCGTTCGAGGAGTACGCGCGGGCGCTGACGGGCCGGATCGGCAAGCGCGCGCTCAAGCTGAGGCTCGAGCCGGGCCGGGCACTGGTCGGCCACGGCGGGATGCTGCTCACCCGTGTCGAGTACCTCAAGCGCGGAACGGAGAAAAATTTTGCCGTGGTGGACGCGGCGATGAACGACCTGCTGCGACCGGCGCTCTACGACGCCTACCATGAGGTGCTGCCGGTGGCGGCCGGCCGCGGCGACGGCGCGGCGTATGAAATCGTCGGCCCGGTGTGCGAAAGCGGGGACTTTCTCGCGCACTCCCGCGCCCTGTCGCTGAGCGAAGGCGATCTCCTCGCGATCATGGCGGCCGGAGCCTACGGCATGAGCATGAGCTCGAACTACAACACCCGACCGCGCGCCGCCGAAG
>JACPEF010000090.1 GCA_016183675.1 Betaproteobacteria bacterium | reverse complement strand
TCGGCCTCGATGCCGCCGACGCCCCAGCCCAGGACGCCCAGCCCGTTGACCATCGTGGTGTGCGAGTCGATCCCGACCAGGGTGTCGGGGTAGAACATGCCGTCCTTCCGCCACACGACCTGCGAAACGTACTCGAGGTTGACCTGGTGGCAAATGCCGTTGCCCGGCGGGATGATCTGGAAGGTCTTGAACGCCTGCGCGCTCCACTTCAGAAACTCGTAACGCTCGCGATTGCGCTTGAACTCGATCTCCATGTTCTTCTTGAGCGCGTCCGGCGTGCCGTAATGATCGATCTGCACCGAGTGATCCATGATGAGGTGGCCGGGCACGATCGGCTCGATGATGTCCGGGTCCTTGCCCTGTTCCTTCGCCGCTTCGCGCATCGCGGCGAAGTCCACGACCAACGGCACCCCGGTCATGTCCTGAAGCAGGACCCGCGCGACCACGAACGGCACCTCCTGGGTGCGCTGCGCCTTCGGCTTCCAGCCGGCCAGCGCGCGCAGATGGTCCTCGGTGATCTTCTTGCCGTCGCAGTTGCGCAGCGCGGTCTCGAGCACGATGCGCAGGCTCACCGGCAGGCGCGAGATCCTGCCCAGACCGGCCTTTTCCAGAGCGGGAAGCGAATGATACTTGCCGCTTTTGCCGGCGTACTGGAACTCCTGCAAGGAGTTGAACAGGTTGTGGCTCATGGTTGCTCCTGGATCTTGTGCATGCCGCTAGGAGTTTGACGGACTGTGGTCCGACAAACTCCTTAGGCAAAACCGCCTCCAACAACGGAAGGGAAAAACACCCCAAATTTCATCCGAACTCATCTCCTTGTCCTGTCGCGCAAATCGATAAGGGGTCTTTCTGTTCCTCTCCAGCGCCGATCCTGAGGCGGTTTCGCTTATAGCAGCTTGTCGGGTTGCCAAGTCCGACAGGCTGCTAGCGCGCGGGGCTGAATGGGGCATTTCACGTCGTGACGGCGCGTCGGCGCCGCCCGCGAAGGAGTGAAATTATATATTGCGCCGCGCCACCGGCATAGCTTCATCCACGGTGTGGAATAGGGCGTTCAGAGGCCGCGGCCCTTATGCTCGCAGGGATAATTTTTCGGCGAAGAGCGTGACGACGGCGAGCCCGGCCGATGACGAGGGTGTGCTAACATCCCCGCGCTCCACTGCTCATGACGCCGCGTGGCGGCCCGGCCGCGCACGGAAAAAACCGCTTGCCCAAGACCGCAGACATCATCGCCCAGGCGCTCAAGGCGGAGGGCGTTCGTTATGCATTCGGCATCCCCGGCGGCGAGGTGCTGGAGGTGCTCGAAGCGTTCCGCAAGACAGGGATCCGCTTCATTCTGACCAAGCAGGAGCTGGGCGCCGGCTTCATGGCGGACGCGAGTTTCCAGCTCACCGGGAAGCCGGGCGTGCTGGTTGCGACCCTCGGCCCGGGCCTCACCAATGCCGTCACGCCGGTCGCGCAGGCGCTGCTCGACCGCTCCGCGCTGATCGCGATCACGGGCGAGATCGCTGCCTCGCTCAAACCGCTGTTCACGCATCAGGTCATCGATCAGTGCGAAGTGCTGCGCCCGATCGTCAAGTGGTCCACGACGATTTCGGCGCAGGGCGCGTTCAAGCAGGTGCGCAAGGGCATCGCGATCGCCAAAGCGCCGCTGCCGGGGCCGGTGCACTTCAATCTTCCGACCGACGTCGCTGCAGCCGAGCAGCCCGGCGGCGAGCGCTTCGAGGCAGCCGAGCAGCCCGGCGGCGAGCGCTTCGAGCCGGTACGTCTTCCAGCGGTGCCCGCGGCGCCGGACCTTGGCAGGGTACGCAGCTGGCTGAACGCGGCGCGCAAACCGCTGGCGCTGGTGGGCGTCGGCGTCCAGCTCGACGGGGCGGAAGCCGAATTGAAACGGTTCGTCGAGCGCTGGGGGGTGCCGTTCATCACGACCTACAAGGCGAAGGGTGTCGTCCCCGAGGACCATGCCCTTGCCGTCGGCGGCGCGGGGCTTTCGCCCGTCGTGGACCGGATCCACGTGGCGCACGTGCGCGAGGCCGATCTTGTGCTGACCATCGGGTTCGACCCGGTCGAGCTGAGAAGCGACTGGATCACCCCGTGGGATGGGAGAAAGCGCACCGTGAACATAGACCTCGCTCCGAACACGCACCACGTTTACCTGAGCCGCATCGAGTGTGTCGGCAGCATCGCCGGCGCCCTGCGGCAACTGACGGCAGGCGCACGAGTGAAGGTGCCGCGCGGGTGGACCGACAGTGATCTCGCCCGGTACCGCGCAGACATCCGCGCGGCAATCGCGCACCGGCCCGCGCGCGGGCTCGGCCCGTACCAGGCTGCCGCGGCGCTGCGCGAAGTGTTCCCGCGGAACACCATCGCCACCGTGGACACCGGTGCCCACCGCATCCTGATCAATCACGTATGGGAGGCGTACGAACCGCGCCGGCTGCTGCAGTCGAGCGGACTCGGTTCGATGGGTTACGGGTTGCCGGCGGCGATTGCGGCGAAGCTGCTGTTCCCGAAACGGCCGGTGCTCGCCATGACGGGCGAGGCCGGGCTCGATATGGTGATCGGCGAGCTGGCGCTGCTGGCGCATCACCGCCTGCCGATCACCGTCGTGGTGTTCCGCGACGACACCCTGTCGCTGATCAAGCTCAAGCAGGAGCGCATGAAGCTCCCGGAGACGGGCGTCGCCACCGGCAGCCCGGATTACGCGGCGCTGGCGAGGGCTTACGGTGGCAACGGCCTGGTGGCGGCGAGCGTGCCCGAGGAGCAGGGGCCCCATTCATGGGGATGCGACCGCGTAGGCGGGCAGGCGGCCGACGCGATGTCCTGAATTGCTTGCCGATGTGTGTTCCGAGGCCGTGGCGTCGTAGGGCGGAAGAGGGGCCCCGAACGTTTTTTGTTCGGGGATCTGACCCCGGAGACGCGCAGGCGGCCGACGCGATGCGGCTTGATGCTTGCCGATAGCGGTTCAGAGGCCGCGCGCGCCGCGCAGAGGCTGCGCGCAAGTGGCCGACGCGAGGCAGGTAGTTGCTTGCCGATTGCCTATCGGAGGCCGCGGAGGCGAGGGAAGCACCGAGGTAACCCCGAGACGAGCGGCCTATTCTTGGGTATTATGTTGCCCGCAACAAGAGGAGGGTGACGCCGCGCCCGGGGTTTCTACACAGAAACCATAATGTTGCACCGGTTG
>JACPEF010000089.1 GCA_016183675.1 Betaproteobacteria bacterium | reverse complement strand
TCGCGCGCTATAATGATCCGCGCCGAGGAAACTCCAGTGAAATACAAAACATTGTTCACCCGTGCCGCGTGCGGGGCCTGCTGCCTGATTGTCGCCGTGCACGTGCTCACGTCACACGCGCAGACCTATCCAATCAAGCCGCTCCGCCTGATCGTGCCGTTCGCGCCGGGCGGGCCCAACGACATCCTCGGGCGCATGGTGGGGCAGAAGCTCACCGAGCAGTGGGGCCAGCCGGTCCTAGTGGAAAATCGCGGCGGCGCGGGCGGCACGGTCGGCCTCGGCTACGCGTCGCAGCAGCCTGGCGACGGCTACACGCTTGCCATGGGCGGCTCGAGCAGCATGGCGGTGGCCCCGAGCCTTTACAAGAAACTGCCGTACGACCCCGTCAGGGATTTCTCGCCCATCATCAACATCGCGCACGTGCCCTATGCGGTGGCCGTGAATCCGACCGTGCCGGCCAAGAACGTGAAGGAGCTGGTCGCGATCGCCAGGAAAAAGGCGGGTTACCTGAGCTATGGCTCTTCGGGCACCGGCAGCATGTCGAGCCTCTCGGCGGAGCTGTTCAAGTCCATGGCCAAGGCCGACATCGTCCACGTGCCCTACAAGGGCACGGCGCCGGCGCTGATCGATGTCGTCAGCGGGCAGATCGACATGATGTTCGCCGATCTTGCATTGATCCAGTCTCTCGCCAGGGCCGGCAAGCTCAGGCTGATCGCGGTGACCGGCTCGAAGCGTGCGCCCGCGGCCCGCGATGTTCCGACCATCGCCGAGTCGGGCTTGAAGGGCTACGAGATCGAGCCGTGGTTCGGCGTGGTGGCGCCGGCGGGCGTCCCGCGCGAGATCGTCTCGCGGCTCAACGCAGCGATTACCGCGGGCCTCAAGTCCTCCGACGTGATGCAGCGGCTGGACGCATTGGGTTACGAACCAATCGGAGGGACCTCCGAGCAGTTCGCCGCCACGATCAAGGCGGACATCGCGAAGTACGCGCGGATCATCAAAGCGGCGGGCATCAAGGCGGAGCTTTAGGAGTTTGTCGGTCTTTGATCCGATAAACTCCTTACGCAAAACTGCCTGCAAGAAAAATCGAAAAAAGGGCTTTAGAGACATGAACTCGACCCGCTCCCGTCTCGAACGGTGGGCCAGGAGGGGTGATCCGGTTCAGATTCATCCCAAATCCTCAGCCGGTTTTGCTTATAGCAGCCTGTCGGAACCTCAAGCCCGACAGGCTGCTATGCGGCATCACTTCTTCGGACGGTACTTTACCTTTGCCAGGCCGTCGAAGTCTTCGTCCTGGGTCCAGACCGTCGCGTCGAACCGGCGCGCGGTTGCGAGGATGATGCTGTCCGCCAGAGGAAGCTTGACCTCGACGCCGATCTTCGCGGCGGATAGGGCCAACGCGGCATCCAAGTGAATGACCCTTCCTTGCTGCATCACCGCGACGGCTTGCAGCGCCTCACTCTCCGAGCGCTGTTGCAGGATCCGCTTGAAAACCTCCAGCATGGCGACCGATGGAACGAGCAGCTCGTCTATTCTCTCAATAGCCGGCGCGAAGAAACCGGCGTTGGGGCCGTCCGCGAAATATTCGAGCCACGCCGAGGAATCGACGACGTTCACACGCGGTCCCGGTCGCGCGCGACGCGGGTGTCGATGCCGCGCAGGAAGCCCCGCACGGCCTTGGCAGGCCGCAACGGAATGAATTCAATTCTATTCTCGTACTGGATGGCCTGGACTTTCTGGCCGGGCTCCAGCCCCAGCGCTTCCCGGATCTGCTGGGGGATTACGACCTGAAACTTGGGTGAGATCGTGACGACTGACATGGTTTCCTCGCGCCGTATTACGAATCGTCAATCTATCACACAATCGTATTACGAGCAAATAGCGCGGTTACGTCGCCCGACTGCATAGCTTAGTTCCAGGGCACGAGTAAAGCGGCGTTGCGGCCGGCGATGCGCCCGGTGACGAAGCACTCGGCGATGTTTCCGCCAGAGAGGTAGAGGTGGCCGAAGGCGCTGCCGAGCTCGCCAGCGGCGTAAAGCCGGGGGATCGGCTTGCCGTAGATGTCGAGGACGCGGCTTTCGGCGTCGTGCACTGGCCCGCCCTGCGTGTTTGACACGGTGGCCCATACCGGAGCGCCGTAGAACGGCGGCGTCCTGATCGAAGTCATGGTGCCGCCGGGGCGCCCGAAATCCTCGTCACCGCCGCGCGCGCACTGCTCGTCCCACCGCGCGACGCTCGCTGCCACTGTTTCGGGCTTGAGCCCGAGGGTGATCGCCAGCCCTTCGAGCGTATCGGCGCGTTTGAGGATGCCGAGCGCCACCTCCTTCAGGTTGTCGTCGCTCCAGTAGTAGCGGATGCCCTCGTCGTTGGAAGTCGCCTTCCCGAGCGGATACATCTTCCGCCCTTCCTCGTCGCAGATCATGAACGCCGGGTTGCGGGGAAAACGCTGCTTGACCGGGTCGTAGTGCTGTGCCGGCCGCACCGCCGTGTCCTGGGTGTAGGGCTGGTACTCCGACATGAAGCGCCGCCCGTCCTGGTCGAGCAGGATCCACGCCATCTTCACGCGCGCCTTCTCCGGCTCCCCGGGGAACCAGTCGGGGAAGCGCTTGAGCCGGATCGCGTACGGGTAGGCGGGATCGGGGTGGCGGAAGCCGTAGGCGCCGTGGATATGCCACATGTGCCACAGCGCCGCGCCGAGGTCCTGCGCCATGCGGATGCCGGCGCCCGAGTTGGTGCGCGCGGCCGCGTTGAAAATCGGAGCGCCTTCCAGGAACTGCGCCTTCATCTCCGCGCTGCACTCGAAGCCGCCGCAGGCGAGAATGACCGCACGGCGTGCCTGGATCGCGCGCTCGGCGCCGTTCTCCCTGACCCGCACGCCGCGCACCTCGCGCGTCGCGGGATCGGCGACGAGGCGCAGCGCCGGCGTGGCAAGCCGGATTGCGACACCGCGCGCGTTCAGGTTGTCGTGAAGGATTTTGAAAAGCTTTGGTCCGCCCGGCGCACCGTTCGCCCACGGGTAATGCGCCGCGGCGTCGAAGCCCGGTACGTCCACCACGGTCGTGTGATAGAACGTCTCCGTGCCGGGAAAGGGATAGTTGCCGCTCAGGCGGCGCCGGTTAGGGTCGTCGAGCCCGCCGCTGCGAGCGTGGTCCTCGATGGAGGTGGTGATGACCGCATCGTTGATCCCGCCAAGCTCGCGCACGTAGGCCTCGATCTCGCACATGCCGCGCGCCAGCACCTGCAGCACGTCGTCGGGCGTGCGCCCGGCGCTGGTCGCCTTGAGGTAGGCGAACGCGCCCTCGGGATCGCGCGCGCTGCGCACCGCGCCGTAGGAGCAGATCGAAAGCCCGCCCGGCACGCTCGATTTCTCGATGAGGAGCGTCTTGGCGCGGGCGTCGGCAGCGGTGATCGCGGCAATGCCGCCGGCGAGCCCGAAGCCGACCACGACGACATCGAAGGTTTCGTCAAACTGCATAGAGGAACCGCAGATACACGCAGATAAACGCGGATAAGATCAAGGACACGAATTAGCCACGGAAACACACGGAACGGGTAACGAATCGAGTCTTGGCTCTCAGTTCATCGTTCATCATTCATCATTCATCGTTGCTCTTCCTCGCCGTCGATGAAAATCAAGAACCCGGAGCAGCAGATATCAGGGGGGATGCTGGTTCAACGCTCCCGTTCAGCGGCGCGCCGCTTGCGGCGTCCGTTGCAGCTCGTGGTTAGCGGTCAACTCTCGCCTTCCAGTAGCCGGGGCGGCGACTTTGGTGCGCGACGACTTCGATGCGCAGGACATCGGATGTCACGCTGTAGTACAGCGTAAAGGGAAAGCGGTTCAGGACAAATCTGCGGAGAACAGGATCGGCGGGCGAGCCGATCTCAGGATGCTCGAGTAGAAAATCTGTTGCGCGTCGAATTTCAAGCTCGAAACGCTCCGCCAAACCTGGGACCTGTAGCTCGTAGAACGCGGCTGCCTCAATGAGTTCCAACTCCGCTTCGGGGTGGAACTCGAGCTTCATCGCTTCAGGCGGGAGCGCAACTTCTCAAAGACGCGTTTGCCGGAAACCGGCTTCACTTTGCCCTCGAGCACCTCTCGATGTCGTCTCTGCGCCTCTTCCAACCAAGCGCGTTCCACGTCGGCGTCAGCCGGACCATCGAGCTCAGCGATCAAGGCACGGATTAGCTCCGTCTTGTCTTCAAAGCTCAACAACCGAATCTTGGCTTCGATCTCGGCGACATCGGTTGACATGGTGACCTCCATACTTCCAGGAATTCATCCAGTATAGCTCGGCAGCTTGTTGGCCGCTAACGAGTCTGTAGGAAAGGTCCCTGTGAATCGGGGACAGACCCTGAGGTCTATCCTCCTCTCTTCCTGGCCAACGGGAAGCTGGAACCTCCCCTCGCCCAATTTGGGAGAGGGGCGGGGGTGAGGGCCGAAAGCCGATAACAGCAAAAAAGAACCTTGAACTTCGAACCTTGAAGCTTCTTCGCCACAGAGATCACGGAGAACACAGAGGGTTAACCCAGACAGGATTCAGGATTCGGGATTCAGGATTGAGGACGATCGTTCCCCCGGATTTTCTTGGCGCCTGTGTCCTCCGCGGTGAGAGGTTCCGGTTAATCGAAGTTGAGCGTGCCCGAATTCCTTGGCTCGAAGATCGCGAGCCCCCCGACGGCGGGCGGCAGCTTCACCAGCAAGCGCCGGTTGCCGAGCACGTCAACGCGAGTTCCCGATTTGCGCAGGAAATCGCCGCTCGCGGCGATGTCGTCGCTCTCCAGGATGTAGCCCGCGATCCAGGGAAGCGATTGCGGTTTGTCATCGAGCCCCCGCTCGAGCGTCTCCGGGTCGATGAACAGGAGGTTGCCGCGCGCGGTGTCGATGCGCCAGACGCTGCCGGAAAGCTGCGCCGGCAGCCCGGTATAGCGGGCGTAGCGTTGCGCCGCCCCTTGCGGGTCCGCCACGCACAGGAGAACACCTGTGAGCCCTGCGGCGCGGTTCGGGTGGGCGAGCCAGCGTTCCTGCCACAGCAGCTCCGGCGTATGGTGCTGGCAGAACTGGATGCGCCCTTCGGCCATCGTGCCTGGCGGCACGCGCACGATGGTAAAGCGGGCGGTTTCCGTACCGGCGCCCGTATTGATCTCGCGCTGCAGCGCGACCGGCGCGAGCGGCGCGAAGCCCGCCTTCTCCAGGCGCGCATGATCGGCCGCGGGTGCGGCAGTCCCGAAGGCGACGAGGTGCACGCCCACGTAGCGCTTGATCGCGGCGCGCAACTGGGTGGCGACCGCGGTGTCGCCAGTCGGCGTGAGGAACTCGAGGTAGCCGCGCTCGAGCATCACGCAGCGGTTGCCGGCGCCGGCGGGCGCGAGCGGCCCGCCCGGCTCGGCGCGAGCGGCCCGCCCGGCTCGGAACGGTGCGAGTGTTCGGAGAACGGCGTCAGCGTGAAACCGAGCGTCTCCAGCGCGCCGCTGGCGCTATCCAAGTGCGGAACGAAGTGCGCGACGTGGTCGAGGTTCAACTCGCCCGCGCGGGGAACCTGGAGATTAGCCACAGAGGACATAGAGGTCACAGAGATAGGACGATCACCAAGAGTCTTTGAACTACCCCGGCCCTGCGGGCCACCCCTCCTTGGGGAAGGAGGGGAGTACTTGGGGAAGGAGGGGAGTAATGTAGGGCCTCGTCGTATGGCTGTTTTCGATTCCCGATCTACATGTTCCCTGTGGCCGCTGTGATATGTCATTTAAGTTATCGGCGTTCATCGGCGTTTATCTGCGGCTTGATCATCTCTTTCCTTGGCGTCTTGGCGCCTTGGCGGTTCCGTCTCGACCTTATCGGCGGCCATCGGCGGCGGGAAAATAAGGCAGAAGGCAGAAGGATGAAGGCAGAAGGACTCTTGAATTCTATCCGCGTTTATCTGCGTTTATCTGCGGTTTCATTCTCGATCTTCTTGGAGCCTTGGCGGTTCAATTCTTGTTCTTGATCTTCCTCGGCGTCCTCGGCGGTGAGAGGGGGTCTGGTTCTCTTGGCGTCTTGGCGGTTCAATAGCCGCGCCGCGGATCGACGCGGTTCTTCAGCGGCTTGTTCTTCAAATAGCGCGCGAGATTCTCGAACCACAGGTCGAGCGTGATGTCCATGTAGTGCTCGCCGTCGTCGCACGAGATGTGCGGCGTGATGATGAGGTTGGGCGTGTCCCACAGGGGCGATTCCGGCGGGAGCGGCTCGGGCTCCATCACGTCGAGCACCGCGCCGGCGAGATCGCCGCGCCTGAGCTTTTCGGCGAGGGCTTCATGGTCGGCGACCGGCGCGCGCGCGATGTTGATGACTCCGGCGGTCGGTTTCATGAGATCGAGCCGCGCGCGGCTGAGCAGGTGGCGCGTCTCCGGCGTGAGCGGAACCGCCATGACGACGAAATCGGCCCGCGGCAGCAGCCGGTCAAGTGCGGTGACTGCGTAAACGGCGTCGGCGGGCTGCACCTTCTTCCCGGTGCGGCTCACCCCGATCACTTTCAACCCGAGCTGTTTGCCCGCGCGCGCCGCGGCCTGCCCGAGATCGCCAAGCCCGACGACGAGCGCGGTCTTGCCGATGAGGCTGGGCGAGAACACCTGCCGCCAGCGGCGCGCGCGCTGGTCGGCGAGGATCTCGGGCATGCGCGTGTGGAGCATGGTGTAGGCCATGCGCATGAACTGCTCGGCCTTCATTCCGTGCGCGCCGCGGTTGTTGGTGAAGATAGCGCCGGGGGGCAGCCAGTCGAGCGGCAGGTAGGCGTCCACCCCGGCTAAAGTCGTGTGCAGCCATTTCAGCCGCGGCGCGCGTTCGGCGAGCCGCTCGCGCCGCGCCGGCACGCCGATCACGATTTCGGCCTCCTTGAGCGCGCCTTCGAGGATGTCTTCATCCCAGCCCAGGCTCGCCTCGAGGCGCCGGGCGAGCGCCGGGTGGCGCGCACACGCCGCGTCCCACTGCGCCGGCGTGATCTGGAACAGCGCGTCCTTGGCGCGCGCGTTTTCTATATGGACGCGGATTGTTCTCGCCGCCATGCCGGCTGAAGGCCAGTGACGCAGTGACGTAGTGACGTAGTGACAGAGTGATGGAAATGCAAGGTGCCGTATATACCTACCGCGAGGCGAGACACTCGTCACCGCGTCACTGCGTCACTTCGTCACCGGGTTTGGGGGGCTTGGCAGCGAAGCGCGAGCCCTTGAGGCAGATGCGCCCGCGCGCGTCCTGCCACAGCTTCTCGTCGGCGTGCAGCTTGCCCAGCGCGCGCGCCACGGCCTGGAACTCGTATTCGCCGAAATGTTCCGCGATTTCCTGGTAGTACTTCGGCTCGGCCTCGATCAGCTTCAATATCCTGCCCGCCAGCTGCGCCGCATGCTTCTCGTCGTGGCCGGCCGCTTTCGGCGCGGCGTCGGCCTTGCCTTTGACGTAGTCGGCGATCTTCGCGCGTTCGGCGTAGGCATAGGCGATGCGCTCGAAGCGCTCGGGCGGTATGCCTTCGCCGATGGTGGCGTCGATCCCGACCTTGGCGCCGGTCGGCACCACGCCCGGGGGCGTGACCGGCAGGCTGGGATCGAGCGGCTTCGCCCGCGCGCCGGGAATGATGATGACGTCCTTGTCACCCTGCACGCGGGTCGCGATCGCCCACTCGACGTCGGTCGGGTCGAACACGTCTATGTCCTCGTCCACCACCACCACGTGCTTGAGGTCCATCACCGAGAGCGCGGCGAGCAGGGCGTTCTTGCCTTCTCCTGCCTGCTTCCTGATNCGCGTGCCATAACGCGCAGCCGCCCAGGGTCACGTTGATGTCCTTCACCTGCACCCCGGCGGTCTTGAGCGCGCGCCGGATCGCGGTGTAGCGCGTGGGCGCGGCGAGCCAGGTGTTCTCCCACGGCATGTGCAGCGCGTAGTAAATCGCGTCGCGTCGCATGGTGATCGCCTTAATCCTCACGAGTGGGTTCCAGTGCAGCCCCCCCATCAGGCGCGTGAACTCCCCGAAGCGCCCTTCGGGCCGGGTCCAGCCGGTGGGGAGGATTTCCGCCTCGAGCACGATCTCGGCATCCGCGATGCACGGCAGGTCCATCGTTTCGCACGTCGCGAGCTCGACTGGCGCCCCCCGGATGCCGCCGGCGATCGCCATCTCGTCCACGCCGAGGGGGGCCCGGAAGCCCGAGCCCATGATCTCGAAGGGGTGGGTGCCGATGGAGATCGAGATCGGGCAAGGGCGGCCGGCCTCGTAGGCGCGCTGCGCGAACAACCGCATGTTGTTCGGCGTCACGATGTCGATGCCGGCCAAGTTCCTTTCCTTCACCATGAAGCGGTAGATGCCGGAGTTGGTTCCGTAATCCGGGTCTTTAGCGATGGTGACGCCCGCCGTGATCATCGGGCCGCCGTCGTAGATGGAGGACATCGGGATCGGCAGGCGGAACAGATCGACATCTTCGCCGGTCTCGATCACCTGCTTGTTGGGCGTGGTTTCCATGTACTTCGGCGGGATCGGGTGGTCGATGCCGCGCTGCAGCTTCTGCTCGATTTCGGGGTACTCGTCGCAGCCCATCGACATGACGGCGCGCCCGCGCGAGCGGATGATGCCCGAGACCACCGGCATGTCGTAGCCGATCACGTCGCGGAACAGGAGCGCCTTGTCGGACTGGTCCACCAGCGTGGCGATGTGGCGGATGTCCACCGGCTGCCTGATGTCCACTAACTCCCCGGCCGCGCGCAGCCGGTCGAGGAAATCCCGGAAGTTCTCGTTCTTCACGTCCTTCGTCATCGGTGTTTCCCCGCTTGTTCATCGTTGACCGAAACCGGTTCCTTGATGCCCTGCCAGCGCACGATGCGATCGTGCTCCACGCCGAACACGTCGAGCACGCGCCCCACCGCGTGGTTCACGAGGTCGTCCACCGTCTTCGCATGACTGTAGAAGGCCGGCACCGGCGGGAAGATGATGCCGCCCATCTCGGTGACCTGCACCATGTTGCGGAGGTGGGCGAGGTTGAGCGGGGCTTCGCGCACCATCAAGACCAGGCGCCGCCGCTCCTTTAGGATCACGTCGGCCGCGCGCGAAACCAGGTTGTCCGAGAAGCCGTGCGCCACCGCGGCGAGCGTTTTCATCGAGCACGGCGCGATCACCATGCCGTGAGTGATGTAGGACCCGCTCGAAATCGCGGCGCCGACATCGCGCACGTTGTGCGTGACGTCGGCGAGCTTCGAGAGGTCCTTGCGCGAGAGCCGGTGGTCCTGCCAGGCGTTGAGCGCGCCGGCGTCCGAGACGATGAGGTGGGTCTCCCAGCCACCGATCGCGCGCAGCGTCTCCAGGATGCGCACGCCGTAGATCGAGCCGGTGGCGCCGGTCATCGCCACGATCAACCGTTTTTTCCGGCTGCCGCGTTTTTGTTTAGGGCCTTTCATATGTCATCTAGCCTATATCCTACACTGAGGACACGAAATCCATTCGGATATCAAACCCTTTGTGTCCTTAGTGTCCTTTGTGGTTAAAGATTCTGGAATTCTTGGCGTGCTTGGCGTCTTGGCGGCCATTTTTATTTGGGTGGAGCGGTGAAGTAAGTACCGCGCCCGCTCGCCACCAACTCGCCGCCCCCGTCGCAGATCGAGGCTTCGGCGGTCGAGTACTGGCTTCCCATGCGCACGACGCGCGCTTTCGCCGTGAGATCGCCCGGAGCCGCCGCCTTGTGATAATCCACGCGAAGATCTATCGTCGGCACCGGCCGGCCGAGCTTCGCCGCGATTGCGTAGTCGGCGGCGACATCGATGATCGCGGCGAGGATGCCGCCGTGGGTGTAGCGGCGCTCGGGGTTCACCACCCATTCCTCGCGCCAGGCGGCCCTGACTTCGATTCCGTCCGCATCCGCCTTCACCACGGTAAAGTTGAGCCAGCGGTTGAACGCCCCGCGCGTGATTAGCTCTTGGAGCTTTTCAGCACTGATCGCTTGTTCGCTCATGCGCGCTCCCCTCTAGAATAGTTTGCGGTTTCCAGTGGGCTGTTTGCAGTAGCTGCGAACTGAATACTGCCAACTGCCAACTTGTCCTAGTCAGGTCAGATTGCGCAATGCGCGACCCGAGGGCGTGCGGTAGGACCTGAAGTGGCGTGCGTCGGTGTTGATGATATCGAACACCCGCCGATGTTCGCCGTTCCTGCGATTAAACCAGGCAACCAGGGCGCCGGTGTCAACGAGAGTGCCTGGCACGGAGTCGCCGCTTCAGGTGGCGACGGGCGTTGCGCGACAGGTCCTTCGGGCCGTTAAAGCAACCGACCAGCCCGTGCTCTCGGGCAATCTCCGCCGGCGTCTCACCCGCGGCTGTGCTCAGCCGCTCGATTTTGGCCTGGTCTTGGCCGGATAACCGCACCGAACGGGTCTTCATCGACGCTCCGAAGAAGAGTAATACACGAGCATCGTACAGTCGATGGCTGCGGGGAGCAAGGACAGGACACGGCTTTTCGTCGGCGATTTCCATCGTCGTCGATTTCGGTATCTCAATAAACCGCCGGGCTGCGGGAGACAGTTTTGGGCGGATTGGGATAGACTATCCACGTGCCGACTATCAGCATGTTTTTCGGTATCGCGATTCGGATGTATTACGATGATCACCCGCCGCCTCATTTCCATGCATACTACGGCGGTGACGTTGCTGTGATCGCGATTGAAACGTTGGAAGTGCTCGAAGGTGGTTTGCCAAGGCGCGCTATGGCGCTGGTGGTCGAGTGGGCACAACAGCATCGAGATGAACTACGTGAGGACTGGCGCCTCGCGGAAGAACACGAGGCCCTGAAGCCGGTTCCTCCGCTTGTCTAGAACGGAGGTTATTTAATGCACAAGATTGTCAAGGTGGAGGCACTGGATGGATATCGCCTGTCGATCGTTTTCGATGATGGCGTGACTGGAACAGTGGATCTTTCCGATCGTTTGTTTGGCCCGGTGTTCGAGCCGCTGAGGGAAGTCGCTTACTTTCGACAGGTGAGCATCGACGAGTTTGGTGCCGTAAGCTGGCCTAACGGCGCCGACCTAGCGCCAGACGCATTGCATGCCCGGTTGAAAAACCGGACAACCGCCGTAGCCTGACACAGCGCACCGGGTTTGATTCGCGTGCGCACGTCTCGTCTCCCGACTTACGGTTTCTCTGCGGCGATTTCCTTCGCCGTCGTCTGCCAGAGGGCGTAAGTGGGCTCATCAAGGCTGATGAGCTCGTGACCTGAACACCCCGTTACTTGCTTACCGCCCTAAAAGTGCCGTCGGAGACCCACTGTCTCAGCAGTTGCTGGTCAATCTTATTGGTGCCGGCAAGCGGAAACTGGTCGAGGAAGAAGACGCGCCGAGGGTGCTGGTAGGCGGGACCGTGCGCGAGCGCGAATTGCTTCAGCTCGTCTTCCGAAACCTTCGCTCCAGGCCGCGGCACCACGAACGCATAGGGCACCTGGCCTTTCAGCTCATGGTCGAAGGGCATGACCAGCGCCTGGTGCACCGCGGGATGACGCGCGAGCAGCGCTTCGACTTCCCCAGGGAAGATGTTCTCGCCGCCGGAAACGAACATGTCGTCGGTGCGGCCCACGAAGAAATAGAATCCATCCGGGTCGCGGCGGCAGACGTCACCGGTGTAGTACCAGCCATCGCGCAGCCGCTTCGCGGTCTCATCCGGCAGATTGTGATAGCCGAGCAGGTTGCCCGGATTCTTCAATACGAGCTCACCTTCGTCGGAGTTTGGTCCACCGACCAGCTTCGCTTCGGTGCCGGGGTAGGGCACGCCGAGCGAGCCCGCCGGGCGCGGCTTGCCCTCCGGATGGGGGCCGAGCGGCACCGGGCCGCCTTCGGTCACGCCGTAGACCACCAGCAGCTCGGCATTCGGAAAGTGTGCCTTCAGCTCCTTGAGAAGCTGGGGCGAGGAGGGCGCCGAACCCATCATGATGGTGCGAACCGAGGACGTATCGGCTTTCGCAAGCAGCGCCTTCCGCGTGAGGACCATAGCCATCATCGTCGGCACGCCGGAGATGACGGTGCAGCGGTGGCGTCCGATCGCCTGGATATAGCGCTCGATGTCGAACTGCGGCAGCAGTACGAGCATTGCGCCGCCGGTGAGCCCCTGCTTGATCGCGTTCAACGCGTTCTTGTGGTAGAGCGGCGCGGCGACCAGGATCACGTCGCTCTCGGTGGTGCCGCGCGTGTGCGCGAGGATGCGGCGGCTCCAGTTCTGCCCGTAATGCGTGAGCAGCACGCCCTTGGGCCGCCCGGTCGAGCCCGAAGTATAGGGCTGTATTGCGACAGAGTCCGGCGCGGGCTCGAACGCCTTGAACGGCCCCGGATCGAGAAAGCGCTCGAAATCGTCGCTGAACTCCACCGCGCGCAGCCCAGGCGGGGCCAGGCGCCTCGTTTCGGCTTCCACAAAGACGATACGTGCGCCTGCGTCCCGCAGGACGTACGCGACGGATTCGGCCGGCATCTTGACGTTGACCGGCACCGGCACGACGCCCGCACGCATCGCGCCGAGCAGCACCATTACGAACTCGACTCGGTTGAGCGAGAGGATCGCGATGCGATCACCCGGCTTGAGCCCCGCTTTATCGATCCCGCGCGCGACCGCGTTGCACGCCGCGTCGAGCTCGCGAAAGCTCACCGGCCGCGGCTTGTCCGGGTCACGCAGCTCGATGATCGCGGGTCGATCGGACTGCGCGTGCTCGGCGAACAGGAGCCCGAGATTCCCCGGGTATCCGCGCGGCTCAGGTCGGGGAATGATCATTGGACGGCCTGCCGAAGCCGGTGCAGCCGCGCCATTGCCTCTGCGCCCCCGCGAATCTCGGCAAGCGCCGAGAATTCCTCGAGAACGAGCGACCAGTTCAGATACCGGGACCGGCGGATCACGACGGACTCGATGTCTGCCCAGTCTCGATCGCGTCCCGCGAACGCCTTGAGGACAACGAGATCCTCCGCAGAGCAGGTCAACAGGGTGGCAATCCCGAAGTCGAAAGCGGTGGCGCGTCCCACGCAGCGCTCCTCGAACGGAATACCGCCGAGCGCAACATCGATGGGGATGCCCTTGGCACTGCTCAGCAGTACCACGCGATGCTGGAGCGCAAACGCGCGGGCGTCAGGGATGCGTGGGGCGAAGGCGGCGAGGAGCCGGTCGATCGCGTGCTGCTCGCTACCGTAAGCGCACAGCAGCGTGAGGTCCACATCCCGCGTGAAGCGGGGTTCGCCCCAGCGCTGGAGCGCGACTGCGCCAATGAAGCAGAACCGCTCGCCCGCGCCTTGAAGGTAGTCCTGGATCTCCGCTGCCGCGGCGAACAGCGGGTTCATGCACGCTTGCGGAGTGCCGCGAATAATCGCTGCTGCTCGACCAGCCCGGACGTGGTGCGCGGCGGCAGATCGTCGGGCGCGACGCCCGAAAACAAGTCGGCGACAGCGCGTCGTACGTCGTCGTCCGTCATCGCCCGGAGTTCGCGCCGCCGCAGCGCATCCAGTTCATGCCCGGCGCGTTCCCAGGTCTCGGCCCACCTCTTAACATCGGCATCGCTCATGAGCGTATTTTACCCGCGCCCGGCGGCGATTTCCTTCGCCGTCGCCTTCAGGATCTCGATGAACCGCCGGGCGGCGGGGGAGAGGTAGGCGTCCTTTCGATAGATCACCCCGGCGGGGCGGCGCCACGTCATTTCTTTTGCCGGGATTTCGACCAAGCTCAACCCAGGCGGCTGGTTTTCAAGCCACCAGATCGGCATAAAACACAGCAGATCAGACGCCGCAACCATGCGCAGCTTGAGCAGGGCCGAGCTGAACTCCACAACAGGTGCGGGAGGGGGGATGCCGTGCGCTTCAAAAAACTGGTTAAAGCGCCGCCGGACCACAGTGTCGGCAGGCGATAAAGCCCACCGCTGTCTTGCAAGATCTTCGATTGTGACCTTCTTTCGGCCTGTCAGGGGATGCGTGGCCGATGCTATAACGACGATGTCGTCATAGACCAGCGGCTCCTGAACCAGGCTCTCATCCAGTTGCACGGGCAAGGCCCTGAGGACCAGATCGAGTTCTCCGTCGCGCAGCGCTGCCAGCGTGGGGTCGGGCCGGCCCACGGTGATCACCATGGTCACTCGCGGGGCGGTTTTGAACAGCGCCGCAGAAGCGCTTGCCAGCAGAAGTTCCACTGCCGGGCTGGGACCCGTGCCGATTCGCAGGCGGCCCAGCCGCCCTTGCGCAAGGTCCGACACTTCGCGCGCCACATCGTGGAGAGACAGGCGAAGTCCGCGCACGCGGGCCAGGAGGGCATCGCCTTCCGTGGTGAGCTCGACGCCCTTGGAGGTGCGGGTCACGAGTTTCGCCTGCAACGATTTCTCCAGCCGGCGCAGGCTTTTGCTGAGCGCGGTCGGGCTCAACCCCAGCGCCTCCGCCGCGCGGCCGAGGTTGCGGTGCTCGGCGACCATGGCGAAATATTCGATGTCCCGCAGCTCCATCGCGTGAACCGGAATTCAGGAGGCAGGGAAAGCTGGATGATTGCGGACGGGGGTGCGCAGTGTCAACATGATTTCAAGTTTTCATAGGCACGCGTTCGGGACTCAGTCGATCGCGGAGACGTAAAGGAGGAAATATGCTCACCATTCGCGGAACAACGTACGTAGTCGCGATCGCGGTGGGCGTGGCTGTCGCGGCCCCGCCAATTCGTGCGCAGGCGCAGCAGAATTTCCCAACCAAGCCGGTCCGCTTCATCGTGGGGCTGGCGCCGGGTGGCGCCCAGGACGCCACCGCGCGTGCCATTGCCCAAAAGCTCTCCGAAACTTGGGGCCGCCAGGTGATCGTCGACAATCGCCCCGGAGCAACAGGGGCGATTGCCTTAGATCTCACTACGAAGGCGGCCCCGGACGGCCACACGAGCTCCCTGTTCTACGTGCTTGTCCACAGTCCCTCGGTGCCGGTGAAGTCGATCAAGGAACTGATCGCCTACGCGAAGGCGAACCCGGGCAAGCTTAGCTACGGGGTGCCCGGCACTGGCAGCTTGCTGCACTTCGCGGTCGAGATGTTCAGTCACATGACCGGCACCAAGCTGGTCCATGTGCCGTACAAAGGGGGGGCCCCCGCGATCACCGCCCTGCTGGCCGGCGAAGTCCAGTTAGGGATGGTAAGCCTGATCGCGCTCCGGCCGCACATGCAGTCCGGCCGCCTGCGGCCCCTCGCCATCACCGCGAAGCAGCGCTCCCCCTCTGTGCCGGAGTTGCCGACCATCGCGGAGGCTGGGGTGCCTGGCTACGAGGTGGACCCCTGGTACGGGGTGGTAACCAGCGCCAAGGTATCTTCCGCCATCATCAGGAAACTGAACGCCGGAATCACTGAGGCACTGAAGTCGCCGGATGTAGCGCAGCGCCTCGCGGCGGACGGTTCCACGCCCGTCGGCTCCAGCCCCGAGGAATTCGGCGCGCTGATCAAGTCCGAGATCGCCAAATGGCGCAAGCTCGTGAAAGACGCCGGGTTGGTGCTGAACTGAGGTGCAGACCGGTAGCCCGGATGGAGCAGCGCGAAATCCGGGGGAACGTCATCGGTCCCGGATTGCACTGCGTTCCATCCGGGCTACGAAAAGTGGTCAGTGCTTCTCTGCGACGATTTTCCTGGCCGTTCTCCGTGGCCGATCTTGATTTTCATCGGCGTTCATCGGCGTTCATCGGCGGCTGATTCTTCCTTTTAAGTGGTCGTTACGGAGTAACGACCACTTTGCCGAAGACTTCCCGGCTCTCGATCAGCCGCAACCCCTCCGCCGCGCGCTCGAGCGGCAGCACCTTGTCGATCACTGGCTTCATCTTGCCTTCCCGGATGAGCTCCATCAGCGCCTTCAGGTTGTCGTCGTAGAAGCTGTTCGAGCCGATGACCTGGAGCTCGAAGCTCCAGATGTATCGCAGGTCCTCCTTGGGATCGTAGCCCGCGGTCGCCCCGCACACCAGGATCTTGCCGCCGCGCTTGACGCACCGGAGCGACGGCTGCCAGGTGTCGCCGCCGGTGAAGTTGACGACCACGTCCACGCCTCCGTCGTGCGAACGCCGCTGCGGCTTTCCGTATTTCTCGACCGCCCACTTCGAGAAGTCCGTTTCCTTGTAGTTGATCACTTCATCGGCGCCGAGCGCTTTCAGGCGCCTGATCTTGTCCTCGCTGCTGGCGCACGCGATCACCTCGCAGCCGAGCAGCTTGGCGAGGATCACGCAACCCGTGCCGACGCCGCCGCTCGCGCCGAGGATCAGCACCCTGTCGCCGGCTTTCACCGTATTGTGCGTGACCAACATGCGGTGTGCGGTGCCGTAGGCCACCGGGAGCGAGGCCGCTTCCTCGAAGGAGACGGCTTCCGGCATGCGGATCAACTGGTGCTGCGCGACCAGGCACTTTTCGGCGAGCCCCCCGTGCATCATCTCGCCCATGAGTCCCTTCTGCCGGTTGAGAGGGTTGACCAGCACGCGATCGCCCGGCTTCCAGCCAGTGACCCCTCGACCGACTTCCAGCATTTCGCCCGCCAGGTCGAGGCCGATGATCATCGGCAGCGGCACCTTGATGCCGGGCATGCCGCGCACGGTGAAGACATCGTGGTAGTTGAAGGAGGTCGCCCTCACGCGGATCACGACGTGGTCTTCCTTCGCGACGGGGTCGGGGAAGTCCGGCACGTACTTGAGCTGGTCGAGACCGCCGTGCTGCTGCAAGACTACTGCTCTCATCTTTTGCTCCCTGTCGCGCGTGTGCCGCACTGCTCCGTCCCTTCGCCATCACGCGTAGATGCGATGGACATCAGGGCCCTCATCGGGGGTTTTCCGCGCCCAGCGCGAGGTTCATCACCGAGCTCGAGGTGAGGATCGCGGAGAGCACCATATTGCGCGCGGCCTCGATCTGCTCGCGGCAGATGCGCTCGGCGGTGTCGCCGTCGCCTCGCGTCAGCGCCTTGATGAGCGCCCGGTGCTCGTGCTCCATTTCCTGGGAGCGGTTGCGAAGCCCCAGCCCCAGATGCAGCAGCCGCGTCATCTCGTCGAGCAGCCGCTCGACCGCGTCGGCGAGCCGCGCGTTCCCGGTCGCCCGCGCGATGGCGACGTGGAACGCCTTGTTCGCCTCGAGAAAGCGGCCCGTGCTCCTGGGGTCGCCGGGCTGATAGCCCGCGCGGCATACCTCGTCCAGCGCCTTGAGCCGCTGGGCGCTCACCCTGCCCGCGGCCATGCGTGCGGCCGCGGGCTCGAGCATCAGCCGCAGCTCGAACACGTCGTGAATGTCCTTCAGCGTCACGGGCGTCACCCTGTAGCCGCGGCGCGGGATCGCGCGCACCAGCCCGTCGTGCGCGAGGCGGTTGAGCGCCATCCGCACCGGCGCCTTGCCGAGCTTGTACTGGGTGCAGAGCTGCGCTTCGGAGATCTCGGTGCCTGGCGCGATGGCGCAGGTAATGATGTCGTGCCGGATGCGCTCGTAGGCGCGATCCGAAAGCAGCGGCATGGCGCGGAGGACGGCGGGCGGACCGCCCGGCGGGGAATGAACCATGGAGGTGAGCGGGAAAGTTCGTTGAAATTCTATGAACGTGATTGTGACATGTCAAAAGGCCGGTGGCGGCGCCTGTAGCGCAGCGGCCGGCAGGGGACCACACTCTGGACGCAGCGGGAACCGTCGCGCCGGTTCGCTGTTAACATTCGTTAATTCGGACGCTGCGCGCCGGAGTGAGTAGCGCATCGGAGGGCGGAACAGGGGCCCCGCTTTAGCGGGGATGTGACCCCAAAGACGCGCAGGCAGCCGACATGACGCCTCTCGATGCTTGCCGATGGAGCTTCAGAGGCTGCGCGCGTTCGAGCGGAGGCCAGCGTTGGGGGAGCCAATGCCCGCCACCTCCCGCTCGCCGCTCAACGCGCGGGGCCGCACTATGGCCAACACTCGCACCGCGTCCGCCCCGCATCCCGCGCCAGCCTGGTTCGTCGTGCTGGCCGTCACCGCCGCGCAGACGGCGGTGGCGATGTCGAACATTGTCCTGCCCACGATCGCGCCCAAGCTCGCCGAGTCTCTGGGCGTCAGTCCCGTGCTGATCGGCTACCAGGTGAGCCTCACCTTCGGGGTCGCGATGGTGGCCTCGGTCTACGGCGGCCCTGTGGTGCTGCGCTGGGGCTCCGCGCTGACCACTCAGGTGAGCATGGGGCTGTGCGCGATCGGCACCGCGCTGTTTGCGCTGCCCCATACCGGTTTTATCGCGCTGGGGTCGGCGGCCGTCGGCGCCGCCATGGGCCTTGCCAGTCCCGCGGCGGCGCACCTGCTCGTGGAGTACACCTCGCCCGAGCGCCGCAACCTGACGTTCTCGATCAAGCAGACCGGCGTGCCGCTGGGCGGCGTGGTCATCGCGCTCACCGCGCCGGCGCTGGCGGTTTCCGTCGGCTGGCAGTGGTCGCTGGCGATGATCGCGGCGTTGAGCGTGGTGGTGCTCCTGCTGATCGAGCCCTATCGCAAGGCGTGGGACGGCGACCGCAAACCCGCGGCCGGCCTGCGCAAGGAGTCGTTCGGCGGGGTGCCGCTGGTGTGGCGCGAGGAGTCCCTGCGCTGGATCTCGCTCGCCTCGGTGCTGTTCTCCGCGATCCAGCGCTGTTTGCTGACCTTCATGGTGATCTACCTCGTCGCTGAGGGCGGCTACGGCCTGATCGAGGCGGGGGTCATGCTTTCCGTTGCGCAGATCGGAGGATCGGTGTCGCGCGTTCCCTGGGGTTGGCTGGCCGATCGTCTGAAAAGCAGCCTGGCCGTGCTGACGATCATTTGCGCGATCATCATCGTCTCCTCGATGGCGCTCGTCGCGCTCGAAGCGGGCTGGCCGCGCTCGCTCGTGTACGTCCTCTTCTTCGTGCTCGGCGCGAGCACGCTGGGCTGGAACGGCGTCTTCCACGCCGAATGCGCGCGCTTGAGCCCCCCGGGCATGGCGAGCCTCGTCGCCGGCGCCACCGCTTTCTTCGTGTTCGCAGGCGTGCTGGTCGGCCCTTCCGCGTTCGCGCTCGCGTATGAAGTGATCGGCACTTACGGCAGGACGTACAGCCTCATGGTCGTCGCCGGCGCGGTGACGCTCGGATTGCTGCTGCTCGCGCGCCGGGCCTGACCGCCTACGCGCTGTACGCCTTCGCCGTGCACTGTTTCGGCGTGCCCGAGATCACCTGCTCGGACCGTTGGGCGTTTCCCGTCGGGCTCGCCGGAGCCTTTCTTGACACCCTTTTCGGCGGGGGCGGCGGCACGCTGGTCGTCGTCTACCTGCACCTGCGCGGCGTCGGCAGGATGCCTTTTCGCGCGACGGTCGCGGCGCTGTGGCTGTTCGAGATGATCGCGCGCATCCTGGGCTACGGCGCGGCGGAGTACTACACGACCGAGACGCTGTTGCTGTGCCTGCTGTTGCTTCCCGTAATGGGGGCGGGTATGGGGCTCGGCGAGCGCATCGGCAACCGCGTGAGCCGGGAGACCTTCTCCAGGATCATGGCGGCGCTGCTCGCCATGACGGGCGCCAGCCTGCTGTTGAAATAGCGTTAAACCGGAAGCTGTGCTCCGGTTTAACTCCGCGCGTTGGAGACGGACGAAAATCGCCGCTCAACGCGCGGGGCTTGGAGACGAACGGAGATCGCCGCTCAACGCGGCGTGGGATACACGGTTACTTAAGGAAGATGACGGCGGGGAAGGTGGCCACCGCCAGCACCAGCACCAGCCATTCCAGATTGTTGCGCTTGAGCCAGCCGGTGAAGTGCAGGATCAGTATGATGGCGGCAATGATGTAAAACGCATAAAAAGCCATACGTTATCTCCCTGGGGCGCCTCTCTTCGGCATTAAGAATAAACCAAAATGTCCCATCATAACAGAAGCGATTCGCCACCTTGCTGCCCCGCACAAGCGTGCGCCAGGCGGCATGTCGGCCGGCCATGGCCTAATATCACGCCACGTCACACAAGTTGATCACGCGTCACATGAGTTTCATTCTCGCCCTCGATCAAGGCACCACCAGCTCGCGCGCGATCGTGTTCGATCGCGCCGGCGCCATCAAGGCGGTGGCTCAAAAAGAGTTCACCCAACTTTTCCCGCAGCCCGGCTGGGTCGAGCACGATCCGAACGAGATCTGGGCGGCACAGATCGCGGTCGCTTCGGAAGCGATCGCCGGCGCGGGGCTGCAAACGGGCGACATCGCGGCGATCGGCATCACCAACCAGCGCGAGACGACCGTCGTGTGGGACCGCGCGAGCGGCAAGCCGATCGCCAACGCGATCGTCTGGCAGGACCGTCGCACGGCCGGGCTGTGCGATGCGTTGAAGGACAAGGGGCTCGAAGGCCGGTTCACCGACAAGACCGGGCTCCTGCTCGACGCGTATTTTTCGGGCACCAAGCTCGCCTGGATGCTCGACAACGTGCCCGGGGCGAGAAAACGCGCTGCGGCGGGCCAGCTCGCGTTCGGCACCGTGGATACCTGGCTCATCTGGAAGCTCTCGGGTGGCGCCGCGCACGTCACCGATCCCAGCAACGCTTCGCGCACGCTGCTCTACAACATCCACGACGGTGCTTGGGATGAAGAGCTGCTGCGGATATTGGATGTTCCGCGAGGCATGCTGCCGGAAGTGCGGCCTTCCAGCGCCGTGGTGGCCGAGACCGCTGGCAAGCTCTTCGCGGCGAAGATCCCGATCGCCGGCATCGCGGGCGACCAGCAGGCGGCGCTCTTCGGCCAGCGGTGCATCGCGCCCGGGATGGTGAAGAACACCTACGGCACCGGCTGCTTCATGCTGATGCACACGGGAAGCGCTCCGGTTCGCTCGCGCTCCAAGCTGCTTACGACGGTTGCGTGCCAGGCCGGAGCCGCGCGCGAGTACGCGCTCGAGGGGAGCGTCTTCATCGCAGGCGCGGTGGTGCAGTGGCTGCGCGACGAGCTCGGCATCATCCGCTCGGCGGGCGAGGTCGAGGCGCTCGCGCGAAGCGTGCCCGACAACGGCGGCGTCTACTTCGTTCCGGCTTTTGCCGGGCTCGGGAGCCCGCATTGGGACCCGTACGCGCGCGGTACCATTCTGGGCCTCACGCGCGGCGCCGGCGCCGGCCATCTCGCGCGCGCGGCGCTCGAGAGCATCGCCTACCAGACCGCCGACGTGCTGCATGCGATGGAAAACGACTCGGGCATCAAGCTCAAGGAACTTCGCGTGGACGGCGGCGCCACGCGCAACGACACGCTCATGCAGTTCCAGGCGGATGTGCTGGGGGTGCCGGTGGTGCGGCCGCGCATTCTCGAAACCACCGCGCTGGGCGCGGCTTATCTGGCCGGCCTCGCGGTCGGTTATTGGAAGGACGCGCGGGAGATCGCGGCGCAGTGGCAAGCGGAGCGTCGGTTCGAGCCCGCGATGGACCGCGCGCATGCGGAGGCCTTGATGGCCGGGTGGCGCAAGGCCGTCGAGCGCGCCAAGAACTGGGTGGAAAAATGAAGGCAGAAGGCAAAAGGCATAAGGCAAAAGGCAAAAGGCAAAAGGCAGAAGGCAGAAGGCAGAAGGCAGAAGGCAGAAGGCAGAAGGAGATGCCTTTCGTCACTCGTCACTCATCATCAGTCACTGGTCACCGGTCACGAGTCACGGCTTTCTTTCATTTGAGCAGCCCGCGCTTCCTGTGCCAGTCGACGATCGCCTCGCGCGGAAATTCGCCGAAATAGCGGTCGCTCTTGCGGCGCGGCACTTCGACCCAGCGCGAGGCGTAGTTCAGGAAGACGTGCTGGACCTCGCGCGGTCGCGGCAGCGGCGTGTCGACGGCCGAGGCGAAGGGATAGACCCACTGCGGCCAGCGAGGGTCCCACAGCCACCGGCTGCTGCCGCACCGCTTGCAGAAGTGACGCCGCCCGGGGCTGCGCACGGTCTTGCGGCCTTCCTTAATGTGAGCGCGGTAGATCGAAAGGTTAGTCTTACCTTTTACTTTAAGAGAATTGTATTCTCCCATGATATTTATGGAAAATCCTCCACCGCCCTGGGTCTTGATGCAGATCGAGCAATAGCAGCGCATATAGGGGTATGGGGTGTGGGAGCGCACCGAAAACGCCACGGCACCGCAATGGCAGGAACCTTTGAGCAACATTCCCCAATCCTCCATGATGCTTCCCGCGGGTTGTTAAACAATCGTAACAGCAGGTCTTGCCAAGCCCCTGATTTCCGGACTAACCTTATAACCCCTCGAAAAGGGAGCGGGGGCCTGGTGGCAAAGATCGCGGTTTTCAATCAAAAAGGGGGCGTCGGCAAAACCACGACGACGCTAAACCTTGCCGCGCTGTTGGCCAGGCGCGGAGCCGACCCGTTGGTCATCGATCTCGATCCCCAGGCGCACTTGACCGGGATCTGCGGCGCCGTCGTGACGGCCTCCGAGCGCAGCCTCTACGGATTCTATTGCAACGGGGCGTCGCTCGCCGGGCTGATCAAGTTCTCGAAGGCCGGCTGGAAGATCATTCCCTCGCATCTCGACCTTTCCAAGGTGGACACGCAGTTCGGCAAGGGGCCGAACGCGCTCAACCGCCTCAACGCCGGCATCAACAAGGAAAATCTCAACACCGACCGCCCGATCCTGATGGACGCCTGCCCGATGCTAGGCGTGCTGTCGCTGAACAGCGTTTTCGCCGCGGACCGGATCCTGGTCCCGATCTCGGCCGACTACCTGGCGATGAAGAGCGCGAGCCAGATGGAGCGCACGCTGCGCGCGCTCGAGCAGGTGCTGAAGAAGCGGGTGGAGCGCCGTTACGTGATCACGCGCTTCGATGCCCGGCGCAAGATGTCGTGGGACATCGAGCGGCGTTTGCGGGAGCGCTTCGGGCCGGAGCTGTGCGAGACGCGCATCGCGGAGAACGTGAGCCTCGCGGAAAGCCCGTCTTACAACCGCGACGTGTTCGAGCATGCGCCGGCGAGCCGGGGCGCGCGGCACTACTCGGCGCTGCTCGACGAGCTGGAAACCTGCGGTTTTCTTCGTTAGGCGGCAAGCAATTCGCAGCAGGCGGTTGGCGATAGTCGGGCGCCTGACGGCTCGCGGCTCACCGCATACCGATCACGACTTGCCGCCTTCTTCCTGCTTGTTGATCAGCGAGATCATGCTCTCGAGGTCGAGCCCGTCGCCCTTGAGATGGGGGGCGAGCTCCTGGCACTCGAGGACTTCGCAGTGGTGGTAGACCTGCTTGAGCTTGTGCTCGGCCTCCGCCCGGTCGCGCGCCTGCACCGTGAGGTTCTCCACCACCATGCCGCTGCGGGTGCGGATCCTGAAACCATATTTATTCATCGGGGCGGAACTCCGTCTTGTAGCGCTTGAACTTCTGCACGTAGTCCTCGGCGAAGGCGTTGATGTTCCGGATCTCCTCGGCGGAGAGCTGTCGCGCCACCTTTCCGGGCGAGCCGATCACGAGCGATCCGTCCGGGATCTCCTTGCCTTCGCCGATGAGCGTATTGGCCCCGATCAGGCAGTTCTTTCCGACCTTCGCGCCGTTGAGGATGACGCTCTTGATGCCGATCAGGCTCCCGTCGCCGATGCTGCAGCCGTGCAGCATCGCCATGTGGCCCACGCTCACATTCTTGCCGAGCGTGAGTGGCAGGCCCGGGTCCGTATGCAGCACTGAGCCGTCCTGCACCTGCGAGTTCTCGCCGATGGTGATCACCTCGTTGTCGCCGCGCAGCACGACGTTGAACCAGATACTTACGTTGTGTTCGAGCACGACCTTGCCGATCACGGTGGCGCTGGGGGCGATCCAGTAGTCGCCTTTGGCGACGATTCTGTGTTCACCGAGAGAGTATTTCATGGTGGTCCGATGACGAGTGAAGATAGCCGGCGTGTGCCTGATAAACGGAATTATACAACGCGCACCTGACGCGGCCGCGCCTGGTCGGCTCAACCGGTAAGAGCAGTGCTGGATTATCCTAGCGCGCCAAACGAACGTCGGAACGGGGGCGATTAAAACACTGGATTTTCCCGGTACGTGCCCCAGACCGTCTTCAACCTCTCGACGACGTCGCCCATCGTCGCGCCTTCGCGCACCAGGTCGATCGTAACCGGCATGATGTTCTGCGACTCGTCCCTGGCGACATCGACCAGCTTGTCCAACAGCAGCTCCACCTTGCGGGAGTCGCGCCTACGGCGCACGCCCTGTGTGCGGGCGATTTGTCGCACGGCCGTGGTCAGATCGTACGGATGCAGCTCGATGTTGTGCCGTTCCTCTGGCATCGCGTACTTGTTCACGCCGATGACCGGCTTATCGCCATTCTGCTTGCGCAACGCCGTGTCGTAGGCGAAGTCGGCGATGCTCTTCTGGAACCAACCGTCCTCGATCAACTTGATGGTTCCGCCGCGCTCATCGATCTCGTCGAGGATTTCGAAGATGCGCTTTTCGAACTCGTTGGTCAGAGTTTCGAGGTAATAGGAGCCGCCGAGCGGATCGATCACGCTGCTGACGTTGGTCTCCTCGGCAATGATCTGCTGCGTGCGCAACGCCATGCGCATAGCGTCCTCCGTCGGGATCGCAAACGCTTCGTCGTAACCGTTGGTGTGCAGGGACTGGCAGCCGCCGAGTACGGCCGAAAGCGCCTGCATCGCGGTGCGCACGATGTTAATCTGGTATTGCGGCTTGGTGAGCGTCGCCGCCGCAGTCTGGCAATGGAAGCGCAGGCGCATCGATTCCGGGTTCGTCGCTCCGAAGCGGTTCTTCATGATCTTGGCGTAGCAGCGCCGCGCCGCGCGGAATTTGGCGATCTCTTCGAAGAAGTCGCCCTGCGAGACAAAGTAAAAGGCGAGCCTCGGCGCAAACGCATCGACGTCCATTCCCGTCTTCAGCACCTCTTCCACGTACACGATGGAATTCGCGAGCGTAAACGCGGCTTCCTGCAGCGGGGATGCTCCGGCTTCCGAGATGTGGTAGCCCGATATATTGATCGGGTTGTACCGTTTCATGTTTTTCGCGCAGTAGGTGATGCAGTCGCGCACCAAGCGCACGGAGGGCGCAATGGGATAGATGTACTCCTTCTGCGCCATGTACTCCTTCAGAATATCCGCCTGGATGGTGCCCGAGAGCCTGTTCAGGTCATAGCCGCGCTTCTGCGCGATCGCGATGTACATTGCCAGCAGTATCCACGCGGAAGGATTGATCGTCATCGACACGGAGATGTTCTCGAGGTCGATGCCGTCAAACAGCGTTTCCATGTCGGCGAGCGTGTCGACGGCGACACCTTCACGTCCCACCTCACCCTCGCTCAAGGGGTGGTCCGAATCGTAGCCCATGAGCGTCGGCATATCGAAGTCGGTCGAAAGCCCCGTCTGCCCCTGGGAAATCAGGAATTTGAAGCGCTTGTTGGTATCCTCGCCGGTGCCGAAACCGGCGATCTGCCGCATCGTCCAGTAGCGGCTGCGGTACATGGTCGGGTAGGGACCGCGCGTAAATGGATAACGGCCCGGCAGCCCGATGTCCGCAAGCGGGGTGTCCGCGAGATCGGCGGCCGTGTATACGCGTTTGAGCGGGATACCACTGCAGGTAAAAAACTGCGGCCTGCGCTCGGCTTGCTTGTTAAGGAATGAGGCAACCTCATTCGCCTCCCAATGGGCGAGTTCGTCGTGAAGTTGGTCAAGCGATCTTGGATCTGGCATCATGCTCATGCTCCGTCTGAAGCGACGAGTTCAGCAGCTCGTCGGCAAGCGTATAAGGGTCGCCTTCACGGCGCATCAGTCGCAGCGCAAGCGGCTTGCTGTTCTCGACGACGATCTTCGCGTATCGTCCCAGCAGCAGGTTTTCAGCGGTCTTCTGCAGCCGAAATTCGGCGATTGCAAGGGCGCGTTGCGCCCCGAGCTCTGTCGCGAGCGCCACGTGACGATGCCGTCCGACCGCGTCGAGCAGCTCGTCGATGCCCTGTCCGGACACGGAACTGGTTGCAATCACGGGCGTAATCCATTCCTTGGCCGCGGTGCCGGCGGTGCCGAGCGTCAACATCTGCTTGAGGTCTGTCAGCGTGCGGTTGGCATCGCTGCGGTCGCATTTCGAAACAACGTGGATATCGGCGATCTCGAGAATGCCGGCCTTGATCGCCTGAATTTGATCGCCGAGACCGGGGGCCGATATCACGACGGTGGTGTGCGATGCCCGGGCAATTTCAACCTCGTCCTGTCCCACGCCGACGGTTTCGATGATAACGGTTTCAAAGCCGGCCACGTCGAGGATGTCGACCGCGTCGAGTGCCGCCCTGGCGATGCCTCCGGTGGCGCCGCGCGTCGCCATGCTCCGGATGTAAATGCCACTGTCGGTCGCGAGCTCGCTCATGCGGACGCGGTCGCCGAGGATGGCGCCGCCGGAGTAGGGGCTCGAGGGATCGATTGCGACGATGCCGACTCGCATGCTCCTGGCCCGCAACTTTTGCGCGAGCTTGCCGACCAGCGTGGACTTGCCGCTGCCGGGCACGCCGGTTATCCCCACGATATGCGCCCGTCCCGCGAGCCTGTATATCCGTGCCAATGCCGGACGCATCTCCGCCGCTCCCGCTTCCGCCCGCGATATCAGGCGGGCAATGGCGGTTGGGTCTCCCGCCAGGACCCGCTCGACCAATGCGACTGACGGGGCGGGGCGGCTCAACGGCCTATCCCCTCGATCTGCGCGCGCATCTCGCGAAACACCGAACGATCGTCGATCACCCGGCGCGCCTTGAAGTCGGTGCGGGGCAGCGAGCCGGGCGCCACTATTTCCACGATGCTGCGCAACCCGAGGACCCGCAGCATCTTGCGTTCGACCTCCTGACGAAACCGGACGATCTCCTCGGCGCCCCGGCCGAAGGTTGCCTGGTCCGCTTCCACGCGCAGCAATAACTCGTCCATCGTGGATGCGCGGCTGATGATGACGCGATGTTCACCGCCGTAATGGTGAAGTTCGTTGAGCGCCTTGTCGATCTCGCTCGGGTACACATTTTCGCCCCGAATGGTGAACATGTCGTCGATCCGGCCGAAGATTCCCCGCGGCAAACGCGGGTAGGTCCGCCCGCACGGGTTCGGGTCGTTCACCCACAACGTAAGGTCGCCCGAGAGCAACCGGATCATCGGCTGTGAGGTGCGCTCGAGATGCGTGTATACGGGCGTCCCCCGTTGTCCGTAGGGCACGCGGCGCATGGTCCCGGGATCGCACACTTCCGTGTAGACGATATCCTGCCAGCACAGCATGCCGCCGGTCTCGGCGGAGCCGGCGAGGTTCATCCACGGCGTCATCTCGGCCATCGAGCCGCAATCGAATATCTTTGCGCCAAAGAGGTTCGCGAGTTTATCGCGGATGGCGGGAATCGAGGCGCCCGGTTCGCCTGAAAAGAACATGTACTTGAGCTCGAAGGCTCGCGGAGAAATCCGCTCCTCCGCCGCTACTTGCGCGAGGTGCAATGCGTAAGTCGGCGTGCCGTAGAACGCGGTCGGCTTGAGCATTGCAAGCCATTGCACGCAGCGTGCCGACATACCCTGAGCGCCGGCGCCGAACGGAAAGCATTTCGCGCCGAGCCGTTCGGCGCCCGCGAGGGCGCCCCAGCTACCCATGTACAGGCTGAATATCGCGGCCACGCAGATCGTATCGCCAGGGCGCAGCCCCATGCCCCACATGATGCGCGCATGGGCATTCGCGATGGCGCGCCAGTCCGCGCGGCCGATGGCGAACGCCGTCGGCCGCCCGGTCGTGCCGCTGGTGCCGTGAATGTGGAAGACCTCCCGTTCCGGCACGCAGAGATAGTCCCCGAACGGCGGCATGCGATCCTGCGCCTCGCGCAGGTCTTTTTTCCGAATGACGGGGACCCTGGTCTCGAAATCCTCCAGCGATCTGAGATGGCTTGGATGGAACCCGGCCTCATCCCAGTAACGCCTGTAAAACGGCGCACGCTCGTAGGCATAATGGCAAACCGTTTTCAGCCTCTCGAAGATCGCCCGCTCGCGTTCGGCGGCGGGCATCGTTTCACGCCTCGGAAACCAGTATCGATTTCCCGCCTCGGGCAAGAAGTTCTCATCGTAGTCGGGCGGGAAGGACCAGAACTCCATGCTGCCCCTCTTCCCTTAACGGGGTCCGCGTTCCGCCACGAGCCGTCTCAGCGTGTCCACTATCACCTGCGGCAGCGTATCCTGGAGCAGGATCTCCTTCACCCCCATCGCTTTCAGCGCGGCCACGTCCTCGTCCGGCATCACGCCGCCCGCGACGACGATCATGTCGTCAGCGCCCTGTTGGCGTAGTCTCTCGAAAATCTTGGGGAAAACGGTCATGTGGGCGCCCGACAGCAGACTCACGCCCAGAATATCCACGTCTTCCTGAATGGCGACGGTTACGACTTCATCGGGAGTACGGTGCAGTCCGGAGTAGATCACATCCATGCCGGCATCGCGCAGGGCTCGCGCCACGATCCTGACGCCGCGGTCGTGTCCGTCAAGGCCTACTTTGGCGAGCAGTATCCGGATTGGTGCCGCCATGGTTTCTCCATCAAGCCGATGGAGTACGGTACTCCAAATTCTTTCACCCGCGTTGCGCTGAAACGTGAACGCCTTCTTACGGATTGCGCGGGAGGGCGATCACACGCTGGACGCCAGGATTATACCTCACGCGACGGCGCATCATGCTGACGCGATAATCGTAATCGTCGTCACCTCGCAGCACGCAGTTGAATCAGATGCTGACATTGTTTTCCAGCACCACGGCGCCGATCACGATCGCATTGTGGGCGATATAGTAGTCGCCCTTGCAGATGATCCGGCGGTCTTCGAACGAGTATTTCATGGTCAAAACATCAAGCCACAGAGGACACGGAGGTTACGGAGGAAAAACAACATTCGGGTCCGGTGTAGGTCGCGGTTCTCCGTATCCCATCGGCGCTTATCTGCGTTTATCTGCGGCTAATATTTCTTGATTCTGTCACGCGCTTCTACAACAGCGGCACGATCATCAGCGCCACGATGTTGATGATCTTGATGAGCGGGTTCACCGCCGGGCCGGCGGTGTCCTTGTAGGGATCGCCCACCGTGTCGCCGGTCACCGCCGCCTTGTGCGCGTCGGAGCCCTTGCCGCCGTGGTTGCCGTCCTCGATGTACTTCTTGGCGTTGTCCCACGCGCCGCCGCCGGTCGTCATCGAAATCGCAACGAACAGGCCGGTCACGATGGTGCCCATCAGCACGCCGCCCAGAGTTTGTGCTCCCGCGCCCGGACCGCCAAGCCAGGTGAAACCGACACCAACCACGACCGGTATCAGCACCGGCAGTAGCGACGGGATCATCATTTCCTTGATCGCGGCCTTGGTCAGCATGTCGACCGCTTTCGAGTAGTCGGGCTTGGCGGTACCTTCCATGATGCCCTTGATTTCCTTGAACTGGCGGCGCACTTCGACCACTACCGAGCCGGCGGCGCGGCCGACGGCTTCCATTGCCATCGCGCCGAACAGGTAAGGGACAAGTCCGCCGATGAACAGGCCGATGATTACGTAGTGGTTGGAGAGGTCGAATGAAACTGCCTTGCCCGCCGCTTCCAGCGCGTGCGTGTAATCGGCAAACAGCACCAGCGCGGCCAGACCCGCCGAGCCGATCGCGTAACCTTTGGTCACCGCCTTGGTGGTGTTGCCGACCGCGTCGAGCGGATCGGTAATCGCGCGAACTTCCTTCGGCATGTTCGACATCTCGGCGATACCGCCCGCGTTGTCGGTGATCGGGCCGTAGGCGTCGAGCGCAACGATGATGCCGGTCATGGACAACATCGAGGTTGCGGCGATCGCAATGCCGTAGAGACCGGCGAGCCAGTAGGCGACAAATATGCTCGCGCACACGGAAAGCACCGGCAATGCGGTTGCTTTCATCGATACGCCGAGGCCGGCGATGATGTTGGTCGCATGACCGGTGGTCGAGGCGGCGGCGACGTGCCGCACCGGCGCGAATTCGGTCGCGGTGTAGTACTCGGTGATCACCACCATCAGCGCGGTCAGCACCAGGCCGACCACCGCCGCTCCGAACAGCTTCATCGGGCTCAATTCCGGATATTGCACGCTGATGTCGCCCAGCAGCAGCCAGGTCACCGGAATGAACGCGATTGCCGCGATTACGCCCGACACGATCACACCCTTGTAGAGCGCAGCCATGATTTTCTGGCCGGCCTGCGCCTTGACGAAGAAGCAGCCGATGATCGACGCGATGATCGAGACGCCGCCGAGCGCGAGCGGATAGACCACCGCCTTGCTCGCGACTTCGGGCTTGGCGAGCAGCAGCGCGCCGAGCAGCATGGTGGCGATGATGGTCACCGCGTAGGTCTCGAACAGGTCGGCGGCCATGCCGGCGCAGTCGCCGACGTTGTCGCCGACGTTGTCGGCGATCACCGCCGGGTTGCGCGGATCGTCCTCGGGAATGCCGGCCTCCACCTTGCCGACCAGGTCGGCGCCGACGTCCGCGCCCTTGGTGAAGATGCCGCCGCCGAGACGCGCGAAGATCGAGATCAGCGAGCCGCCGAAGCCCAGGCCCACGAGAGGATGGATGACCTGGGCGAGGTTCCCCTTGTCCACCGCGTTCGCGTAGAGCAGCGCGAAATAGCCGGCGACGCCGAGCAAACCGAGACCGACCACCAGCAGGCCGGTGATGGCGCCGCCGTTGAACG
>JACPEF010000012.1 GCA_016183675.1 Betaproteobacteria bacterium | reverse complement strand
GGAATCGGCCACGAGGGTCACCTGGCCGCTGCCGCCGGTTGGCGAGACGGCCGCGACCGCCGCGCCTTGACCCGCCGCAAGCGTCTCGCGCTTGCCGCCGATCTCGAACGTGGCGGACTCGCTGTTGGCGCTGATGAGCCTGACCCCTTCGGGCGTGGTTTCGCCCACCGAGAGCGTGCGCGGCTTGCCGCCGTTGATGGAAACCACCGCCTTGTTCGGGAACAGGCCGACGACGTTGATGTCTACCGCCGCGGCGGAACCCGCCAGAAGTAGGAAGGCCGCTGGAATTGCTCTAAGATTTCGCATCGTCCGGTTCCCCACGCGAACCATGAAACCCGTCGCCATATTCCGTCACGCGCCGATCGAGGGCCCGGGGTATTTTGCCACATATCTCGAACGCCACGGCATCCCGTGGCGGGAGATCAAGATCGACGCGGGCGAGCAGGTGCCGGAAATCCCGCGCGCATTCAGCGGGCTGGTGTTCATGGGCGGACCGATGAGCGTGAACGATGACCTGCCGTGGATCGCACCGGTGCTGCGGCTGATCCGCGCAAGCGTGGATGCGGACGTGCCGGTGCTCGGCCACTGCCTCGGCGGCCAGCTGATGGCGAAGGCGCTGGGCGGCGAAATCACTCGCAGTCCCGTGAAGGAGATCGGCTGGGGTAGGGTGAACGTCGTTGACACGCCGCTCGCCGTGGAGTGGTTCGGCGCGGGACTCGAGTCCTTCAATTCCTTCCACTGGCACGATGAGACTTTCTCGGTCCCGCCCGGCGCGACGCGGATCTCCTCCAGCCCCTACTGCGAGAACCAGGCTTTCGTGCTCGGTCCCCACCTCGGCATGCAGTTTCACGTCGAGATGACGCCGGAGCTCATCCGCGCGTGGTGCGAGGATTGGGGAAAAGAGGTGGAATCTCTCGCGAAGCGCATGCCTTCGGTGCAGACGCCGGCGCAAATGACGGAAGCGATCGAGGAGAAGACATGGACCCTCAACGCGATTGCGGACCGTCTATACGATCGCTGGACGGCCGCACTAGCCCGCGGCTTGAGGTAGTCCGGGTTTTGTGGACACCGAACCGGGGCGATGCGAAAACCAGTGAACGGTTAGCCGTAGCTTACGGCGCACGCGGAATCGGGGGTGGGCCCACGCGCTTCACAAGGTCTTCGAACCGGGGGGTCCCGCGCACGACGTCGAACATCGGGTCGACGTTCAAGAACACCAGGTAGAACCTGCGGTCCTGGCACGCCTGCTCCAGTTCACCGGACGCCTTGGCATGATCGCCCAGCCCGAGGTTGATCATGGCCCGGTCGTATGGTGAAACGTGGTGTTGCGACGCCTGGGCTTCGAGCTTCGCGAGTGTCTTCAATGCCTCCTCGGGGTACCCGGCGATGCCGAATGTGTGCCCAAGCTCCGAGAGGTACTGTGGGTTATCCCCTGAAACGCGGAGGCCTTCCTTGAACTCTGCGATCGCATCCTCGAGGCGGCCTTGCGCCTTGTAGATGCGTCCGAGGTACACGTGGGCCCGCGCGAAGCCCGGATCCATGGCGAGCGTGCGGCGCACAGCCTCCGCCGCCTCGTCGAAACGCCGCGCAAAGTAGAGCGCCCAGCCGACCACGGCGTTGGTGATGAGGGAGAGAGGGTCCAGTTCGAGAGCGTGGCTGATACGGGCGAGGGCTTCCTCGTGGCGGCCCATCGAGGTCAGGAACTCCCCGTACCACTGGTGGCCGTTGGCGTAACTGGGATTCCGCTCGACGGCGCGCTGGAAGGCACGCTCCGCTCCGCTCCAGTCCCAGTCGTATGCCCACAAGACATACGCCATGGCGGTGTGCGCCTCCGCCAGGGTCCCGTCGAGCGCGATGGCCCGGGCCGCCGCGGCCTTCGCCCGCGGGAACGCCTCTCTCGGGGGCGCAAAGCCATAGTCGCCGAGAATGCACAACGCATCAGCCAGGCCCGCATGCGCGAGCGCGAATCCGGGTTCGCGCGCGATGGCCTGCTCGAAGTAGTCGATGCTCGTCTGAAGACCCGCTTCGGTCCTGCGCGCGAACGCTTGCTTCCCCAACAGGTACAGCGAGTACGTGGCCATGTCGGCCGGCCCCCGCCGCTCGATGCGCGTGCGCTGCCCCTCCACGAGCTGGAGCCGCAAGGCGCTGGCGACGTGCAGGGCCACCTCGCTTTGGATGGCGAAGAGGTCCGAGAACTGACGGTCGTACTCCTTCGTCCAGAGCTGCTCCTGCGTCTGGGTGTCCACGAGGTTGACCGTGATACGCAGCGATCCACCGGCCTTGCGGACACTGCCCTCGACGATGCTGCCGACGCGCAGCTCTCGGGCGATTTCGGCGATGCTGCGGGCGACGCCCTTGTACTGCATGATGGAGGTGCGGGCGATGACGCGGATTCCTTCGATGTGCGACAGGCTGGCAATCATCTCTTCGGTCATGCCGTCGGCAAAGTAGGCGTCGGCTGGGTCGGGGCTGATGTTCGCGAAGGGCAACACAGCCACACGGTTGCGTTCAAGTGGCGACTCCTGCGGCGCCTCCGGAGCGCCGACTGCAGCCATCCCGCGGGACTGCGGGAGCCACCGCTCCGGGCTTAGGCCGAACCATGCGAGAACCACGGCGCAGGGGAAGCCGGCGATAGCGGCGACGACTACCAGAGTGACCGTCCACGGCGGCAGACCGAGAGGTGGGAACACGTTGTTCGCCACCTGGATGATGACCCAGGCGGCGATGGCGTAGATGACCACCGCACGCCAGACGCGGCCGAGTCGCGCTCCGCGCGCAGCCGGCAGGCTCATGTTTGGCATCTTCCGGGCACTAATTAGTCGCGGAAGTTCTTGAACTGCAGCGGGAAGTCGGCGACCGATTTGCGCACCAGCGCGATGGTTTCCTGCAGGTTGTCCTTCTTGGCGCCCGAGACGCGCACGGCGTCGCCCTGGATGCTCGCCTGGACCTTCAACTTGCTGTCCTTGATGAGCTTGACGAGGGTCTTGGCGCGCTCCATCTCGATGCCCTCGTGGACCTTGATCGTTTCCTTGATCTTGTTGCCGCTCACCGGCTCGAGCTTGCCGGGCTCGAGCGCGCGGATGTCCACGCCGCGCTTGGCGAGCTTGCCGGTCAGCACGTCGCGCAGCTGTCGAAGCTTGAACTCGTCGTCGGCGAACGCGGCGAGCGTCTTCTCCTTGTCATTGATCTCGACGCGCGCGTCGGAGCCCTTGAAGTCGAAGCGGTTCGCGATCTCCTTGTTGCACTGTTCCACCGCGTTGCGGATCTCGACGTGATTGACTTCGGACACGATGTCGAAAGACGGCATGATTCCTCCCTTCAACGCCGCCGCAATTCTACCGCAAAGCGGGAAACCAACCGCCAGGACGCCAAGAGCAGCAAGACGGAATAAGAACAAAATCCAATCCAACCGCCAAGGCCGCCAAGAAAAACTCAACAAGAACACTCCAAAATGGCTTTGGAGTCGAAAGGCGCTTTCCTGCTTGAAATTATCGTTCTGCTTACCTTGGCGGCCTTGGCGGTTCAATTCTTGTTTTTGTTTCTCTCGGCGTCTCGGCGGTTCAATTATTGAATTTTCTCGGCGGTTATTTCTTGCTTTTCAACTTGACGGAGTGTGAAACCACCGGCAGGCCCGTCGCATCGTCGAACTCCGCCGCCGTCTCGATGGCAAGGCGCGCCAGTTGTTCCGCGGAAAGGCGCGGGCTGTCGTAGGCGGCGTACAACGCTCCGAGAGCGAGATCGGTGCCGGTGCCGATGGCGTAGAACTTGCGGTACTCCTGCACCGTGCGGTGCGCACCGACTCCGAATATGCCGTGCGGGTTGGCGATCAGCACGTCGAATTTGCTCGATTCGATGGTATCGTCCTTCTCGCCCACGCTGACCAGGTAATAGCGCTCCTTCAGCGCGCCATGGAAGGCCTGCCAGGTCTTGAAAAGGTTGATGGTGCTGTCGAACCGCGCCGGCACCCCGGCCCGCGAGAAGTAGTCTCGCATGATGAGCTTGAACGTGGACGTGCCGGACGCGGCGAGGAAGCTGTCTCCGGCCTTCACGATCTTGCTGTTGTTGGCGATGTAGGCGGCCGATTCCTTGCCGCTGCCCCACTTCGTGAGCGTGTCCGCGGCGATGGCGGCGTAGCCGTTCTTCCTGACGACCGCTATCGTTGTCACGCTGAGAACCTCAAATTAGCCGCCAAGACGCCAAGGCCGCCAAGAACAACACAATGACAATAAAAACAAACCAAGAAAAGTTGCTGAGGTCGAAAGGCATTTTCTGCCTGCAATTATTGTGTTGCTTTCCTTGGCGTTCTTGGCGCCTTGGCGGCTATTTTCTACGTTTCAACTTCGCGGCGATGCGCATCCGCAGCGCGTTCAGCCGTATGAAACCCTCCGCATCGGCCTGGTCGTAGGCGCCGCGGTCGTCCTCGAAGGTGGCGATCGAGGAATCGAACAGTGAGTCGGTCCGGGACGCGCGTCCCGTCACCATTACCGTGCCTTTGTAGAGCTTCATGCGCACTTTTCCATTGACGCTCTGCTGGGTGTGGTCGACGAGCGCCTGCAGCACGCGCCGCTCCGGGCTCCACCAGTAGCCGTTGTAGATGAGCCTCGCGTAGCGCGGCATGAGGTCGTCCTTCAGCGCGAGCACCTCGCGGTCGAGCGTGACGGACTCGATCGCCCGGTGCGCTTTCAGCATGATGGTGCCGCCGGGCGTTTCGTAGCAGCCGCGCGACTTCATGCCCACGTAGCGGTTCTCCACGATGTCGAGCCGGCCGACGCCGTGCCTGCCGCCGAGCTTGTTGAGCGCCGCGAGCGCCTTCGCCGGGGTCATTCTCCTGCCGTTAACCGCGACGATGTCACCCCTGCGGTATTCGAGCTCGACGTGCTCCGGCCGCCCGGGCGCTTTCTCGGGCGACACGGTAATGCGCCACATCGCCTCCTCGGGCTCGTAGGTCGGGTCCTCGAGGATGCCGCCCTCGTACGAAACATGGAGCAGGTTCGCGTCCATCGAGTAGGGCGCAATGCCCTTCCTTGCCTTGCCCTCGACCGGGATGCCGTGCCGCTCGGCATACTCGAGAAGCTTCTCGCGCGAGGTGAGGTCCCATTCGCGCCAGGGGGCGATCACCTTGATGTCGGGCGCGAGCGCGTAATAGCCGAGCTCGAAACGCACCTGGTCGTTGCCCTTGCCGGTCGCGCCGTGCGCCACCGCGTCGGCTTTCACTTTGCGCGCGATCTCGATCTGGCGCCGGGCGATGAGCGGCCGCGCGATGGAAGTGCCGAGCAGGTACTCGCCCTCGTAGACCGCGTTCGCGCGGAACATCGGGAACACGAAGTCGCGGACGAACTCCTCGCGCAGGTCGTCGATGAAGATCTTCCTCACGCCGAGTTTCCTCGCCTTGGCGCGCGCGGGCGCGAGCTCCCCGCCTTGGCCGATGTCGGCGGTGAACGTCACCACCTCGCACCCGTAGGTGTCCTGCAGCCACTTGAGGATGACCGAGGTGTCGAGCCCGCCGGAGTAGGCGAGCACCACTTTCCTGATTCTGCCCATGCTCTTGGTATCGAATAGTTAACGATTCAGCGCCGCAACAACAGTGTTGAATTCTTAGTGTTGAGTCAGTAGTGTCCGGTTAAAACTCGAAGAGATTTAGCTGGTTATCATGTTCGAACGGACTCGGGTCAGTCGGGGTGATCGTAAG
>JACPEF010000011.1 GCA_016183675.1 Betaproteobacteria bacterium | reverse complement strand
GCACCGAAGACAATGCCGTTGGGGTTAATCAGGAAAACGCGCCCGTTGGACTGTAAGGCGCCGAGAATCGAAGACGGGTTCTGGGTAATGACGCGGTTCAGGACCGCGCTGGAGGCCGACTGCTGGAGAAACCGCGTGATCTCGGCTGCCCCGATGGAAAAGCTCTGCCAGTTGATGATGGCGTTGGGCGAGTTGGTAATCTGGAGGAGATTGCCCGTCCGCTGGAAGCTGACGGTGCCGTTGACGACGGCGGGCCCGCTGGGGTTGGCGAGAGCAAGATCAGTCGCAAAGCACGCAGCCACCCCGACCGCGATCACTTTGCGGTTGAAACTCAGCTTGTTACGTCTGAATTTCGTCATCTCGCCGGTCCGCGACGGATGCGCATCGGCCCCCCCCGGCCCGCCCGCCCCGCTCCGCGCGGCAAGAATGAAGATCGTCCAGTATATTCAAACGCCTTCCCGACCGGGAAGCTGATCACGCAGCTTCGTTAAATAAATCACGCGCTTACCCCCTCCGGGCGCGCCGGCAAAAGCGAAAAATAACGCAGTCAGGGCTAAAAGATGACAGCGAGCGCGGCGCTGATGCGCTGATCGCTCGTCTGCCGATTGGCAGTGGCCTGCAATATCTGGGCCACGTCGAAGCGCAGGCTGACCATCTTGCCGTAGCTCATGCGCAGGCCGACCCCCGCGCTCGCGATTCCGTCGCGCGCGACCTCGCCGGGAAGCGGGTCGTTGCGCTGCACGGCGCCGTAGTCGTAGAACGCGAGCAGGCGCAGGCGGTAGCTGTCCGGGAGCCCGATCCTCCTCGCGATATCCGGGGTGTAAAGTTCGGCCTGTCCCGAATACCCACGGTCGTTCGAGACCTCGCGCGGCAGGTAGCCGCGGACGGTGTCCGGGCCGCCGATGCCGTACTGCTCGCCGGAGACCAGCGAATCGGTGGTGTACTGGGCGTTCAACCCGACCCGTGTCTGCCACTCGTTGCGGAACTGGCGCACGTAGTTGAAGCCGTAGCGGAAGATCGTGTAGTTGTCGCTCGCGCCGGCGCGCGAGCGCTCGAAGTCGGCCGCCTTGCCGTCGTTGCCGCCGGGGATGTTGGTGGATGCGCTCGCGAAGAACGACAGCTCCGCCGCCGCGAAGCGCCGCAGCCCGCTGTAGGTAAGGCTCGCCGGGTGGATGGTGATGTCCGGCACGAGGCCCACGCCCGCCAGCAGCACCTCGTTCTTGAATGCGCGGTAATCGAGCCCGAGCGAGGCCTTCTGCTCGACCTCGCCCCACTTCGGCAGGTGGTAGGTCCAGCGCGCCGCCCCGATCGTGCCGCTGCCGCTCACGTTGAACAATCCCTGCACGTTGCCCGAGCTGACGTCCGAGTAACCCGCGATGAGATCGAGCGAGCTGTTGAGGTCGTAGAACGGGATGCGATAGCCCGCGCCGTAGATCGCGACCTTGCTCGCGTTGGTGGGCGAGGTGATGTACTGCGCCGTCAGCGTGTGATCGCGGTTGAATAGATTGGAGTGCTGATAGCCGATGCCCAGACGGTAGTAACCCGTCTCGCCGGTGCCGGTATTGTCAAGCGTGACGAATCCCCGCCACGGCTTGTCGTCGGTCACCTTGATGTTGACATCCACCTGGTCCTCCGACGCCCCCGAGCGCAGCAGCACGTTGGTCTGCTTGACCGGGTGCTCGCCCAGGAGCTGGAGGTTGCGCGCGATGTCGCGCGAGTTGGGCGTCTCCCCTTCCTTGACCGTGGGGAGGCTCCTGCGGACGTTGTCGGCGTCGAAGAACTTGTTGCCGTCGATGATGACGCGCCCGATGCGCGGCTGGACCACGCGGAACTGCACGACGCCCTTGGTGATGTCCTGCTCCGGCAGGAGCACCTGCACCACGCCGAAGCCGCGGTCGCGGTAGGCCTGCTCGAGCGCTTCGAGCGCGCGCTGGATATCGGCGAAATCCTTGTTCTTGCCGATGAAGGGCGCCACCGCGCGCTGAATTTCCTCCGCCGCCAGCAGCGTGTTGCCCTGGACGTCGAAGCGGTTGATGTCGAAGCGCGGCGCGGGGATGACGTCCGTGGGTGCCTGGGCGAGGACGGGTGCAGCTGGCGCCGGCGCAGCGGGTTTTGCCTCAGCCGCGACCACTTGCGGCGGGGAGACGGTAAGGACTGGAGCCGGTGCTTTCGCTTGCTGTACGTCTACCGCGACAGCAGAGTTGCTGGCGGCGAGGAGCGTCGGCTTCGCCGAAGACGTGGCGGTCCAGTCCTGCGCGCGGCTGGGTTCAACGCGCGGCTCGGGCGTTGTCGCTGCGCCAGCCGCAGCTTGCGGCCTCGGTTGTTCGCCGAGCCCGGCCATCGGCGGGCATCCACGAATCTCGCTTGCCGGTATTTCGGTCGCGCGGAACCGCACCACACCGTCATGCGGCTCGGGCCCCGCCAGCGTGACTTTGACTGAACAATGTCCGAGATCGCGGTATGCCTGTTGCACCGCGTCGCGCGCACGCTCGATGTCGGTGCCAGTCTTGCGGCGCCCTATGAACGGGGAGACGATGCGGGTGAATTCCTCGGCCTTAACGAGGACACGGCCTTCGATCGCGAATCCCGAAACGTCCATGCGCGCGCCGCCGGTATCCTCGCGGAAAGCCTGGGCGATCGGCGACAGCACCGCCAAGCCAAAGCTCGCAAGCATCCATACAGCAACGCCGGCCCTCATCAGCCCGAGCATTCGTTTCCCCCGACCGTCGTCCGCGCGCAAACCGTTGTTGAAGTTTTTTCGAGAAATACCCCGTGACTCTGAAAAGGGTATCACGGGCCGCACCCAATTGCGAAGTAGCAGTCTCAAGTCTCAAGTTTAATGTTCCAAGTTAAGAAGCCCGCAGGGCTGCCGACTTTTTACACGGCCACCGGAGACGCAGTCGCCTTGAACTTTGAACTCGGAACCCGGAACCTGGAACCGGTTATCACGGGCCGCTGCCGATTGCGAAGCTTTTCAGATCAGGCGCCGCAGATCGGCGGCTTCTTCTTGTCCTTCTCTTCCGGCGGGCCGCCCTCGCCCTCCGGCTGGCCCTCGGAGGTGATAAGTGGACGGCGCCGGGATCCTGCGGCTGACGCTCCTCGAGTGGACGGAGAGCAACATCCAGACAGGGCAGCTTACGCGCGGTATAATCCAATTCTGACTAACCAGACGGGAGGCGACATGGAACGGGTGGGCATCTACGAGGCCAAGGCCAGGCTCTCGGATCTCGTCGAACGGGCGGCGCAGGGCGATTCCATCACCATCACCAGACATGGCAAGCCGGTAGCGAAGCTGGTGCCGGTGAAGCGCGACGTGGAAGTGGACCGCAAGGCGATCATGGACGAGATCCGCGCCTTCGCCAAAACGGTGAAACTCAGAAAACGGTTTACCTTGCGCGACCTGCGCGCGGCGCGCGAGTGGGGACGACGCTGATGGCGTTCGTGGTGGACAACTCAGTGATCATCGCCTGGCTCGTCTCGTCACAGGCGAACGACTACACGCGGCATGCGGACCGTCGAGCGAAACGCGAGCAACCGGTGGTGCCGTCGCTGTGGGAAGTCGAATTTGCCAACGTGATCGCGGTCATGGTGAGACGCGCCGTGCTGCCACGCCACCAGGCCATGGTGGTGTTGCATCGCGCGGAGCAGCTGCAGCTGGAGGTTGATCGCGATACGGTGTCTCCGCGCGCGCTGTTCGGGCTGACCGAACGTCATCGCATCACCGCCTACGACGCCGCCTACCTCGAGCTCGCCGCTCGCCGAGGGTTGCCGCTCGCAACCCGTGACGACAAATTGAGCCGCGCCGCCCGCGCCGTCGGCGTCGCGCTCGCCTGACCTCTCCCGGCAGCGGTAACCGTTACCCCGACAACCACAAGAAGAAGACGGCCCGTGGACCCGAAGGAGTTTCTCGGACCTTACCTGATTCGACAAACGCTTAAGGGCAACACGGGCCGCGTTGAATCGTGAACTATTTTGCGCGTCCGAACCGCGCCTCAACGCGTAGGGTGGGCGCAGCCCGCCGCGTTTTTAGGGTTCAAAGTTCAAGGTTCAAAGTTCAAGGTTTGAACCCGGAACCCGGAACCCGGAACCCGGAACCTGGAACCCGGAACGTGGAACCCGGAACCCGGAACCGGTTCTATTGACGAACTCAGTCACCAGCAAAGGCCAAGTCACCATCCCCAATCCGGTGCGTAAGGCGCTGGGAATCAACACGGGAACGAGAGTCCGGATTGCCGCCGCGCCCGATCCATTCATCAGCATGAACGGCTCGCTTGGCGCCGGTTGCCGGTGAGTGTATGATTCTTACCCAGTTTTACCTGCAAGGAGACCCGATGGACATGTCCACGATGTCAACCAAGGGCCAGGTAGTGGTACCGAAGCGGGTACGCGACGCGCTGCAAGCCGAGCCCGGCGCCCGCATCGCGTTCCACGTCGAAGGAGACCGGGCGTTGCTCTATGTAGTGCGCAAGAAAACGGCGAAGCCGGCGCACGGATACGGCTTGCTCAAGGGCAAAGGCAAGACAGTGCCGCTTGCACAGTGGGAGAGCGCGTTGAAATCCGCTTTGAGGAGGCGCCGTGCGGGCCGTTGATACCAACATTCTTACCCGTTATTTCCGGCAGGACGATCGTCGCCAGTCTCCGGCTGCGCTGCGCGTCATGAGTGAGCGCGTCTTCTGCCCCAAGACCGTGATACTCGAATTCGAATGGGTCATGCGATACGTTTACGAACACACTCAGGCGGACATCGCGCGGTGCATTGCGACGCTCACCGATCTGGCCAACGTCATGATCGAAGACGAAGCCCAAATCACCGAGGCGCTGCGAGCCTATCAGCGCGGGATGGATTTCGCCGATGCGTTGCACCTCGCGGCAAGCCAGGCCTGCATGGAGCTCCTCACCTTCGACGATCGGCGATTTGCGCGGCGCGCCACCCGGCTCCGGCTCAAGCCGCCGGTGACGATCCCGACAAGTACGTAGTTCAAAGTTCAAGGTTCAAAGTCCCTGAACCCGAAACCTGGAACTCGGAACCTGGAACCTGGAACCCGGAACTCGGAACCGGTTTAACGGCAAACCGGCGGTTCCTTCTTCTTCTCCTCCTCATCAGGAGCGCCGACACCCGCGTCGCCCCCGCCCAACGGGCCCGTCAGGGAATCCACATCCTTGTTGGTCGAAGCCACGACCTGGTCGATCAGGTCCGGTGGTGGCGTTGGGGGCGAGCCCGTTGGGGGCGAGCCACTGTACGTCACCAAGAAGTCGATCAGGTCCGGTGGTGGCGTTGGGGGCGAGCCCGTTGGGGGCGAGCCACTGTACGTCACCAAGAAGTTCACGCCCGGAATCCCCGGCGAGCCTTCAACCAGGAAGCCCGTGCCCGGGGGGCCCGTGGGCGGATTAAATACTACGCCCTCCTGCCCGTTTACGAAGAAGCCGCCGCTCGTCCGGTTCAGGAAGCTGAGCCTGATTTCGGAAACGCCGTTGGGGCACTCCGCCTCCACGGTGCCGCTATTGATTTGTATGGTACCCGTCCCGGCGTTCAGCATGACCGTTGCGTCGCCGCCAGGCATCGCTCCGGAACCGCCCTCAGCCAGGATTTGGCTGCCCACGGTGATGCCGTTGCCGGTGAACGTCACGGTGGCGCTGCCACCCATCGCCGTGGAGCCACCGCCGCCGAATGCTTGGACCGTGCTGTTGCTCACGTTG
>JACPEF010000010.1 GCA_016183675.1 Betaproteobacteria bacterium | reverse complement strand
CGCCGCAGAATTCGAGCACGACGTCGAGGTACTTCTCGAAATCGCTGAAGGCATGGTCGCCGCCTTCGAGCACGAGCTGGCGGCAGCCGCGATACTTTGCCACCGCCTCGCGATAGTCGAGCAACTCGTCGCCCGTCCGCACCATGAGCAGGTAGCGCTCGGGGGTGACGCGGGCGACCTCGAGCGCGGCGATTTCCTCGAGATGCTCCGCGGTGAACTCGTAGCGCTCGCCGGTGTGCAGGTTCTGCTGCACGCCGAGCAAGGAGCGGAGCAGTTCGTGCGGCCGCACCGCAGGATTGACGAGCACCGCCCTGAGCGCGTGCTTTTCCGAGAGCCAGGATGCGTAGAACCCGCCGAGCGAGCTGCCCACCAGCGCCGCACCGGGATGTCTTGCGACCTCCGCTTTGAGCAATTCGATCGCGGCACTCGGACGATGCGGCAGCGCGGGGGCCGCGAACTCCGCGCCACGCCCCATCGATTCCAGCTTTTGCCTGAGCAGGCTCGCCTTGGACGAAGCCGGCGAGCTGTTAAAACCGTGGAGGTAGATCAGCACGAGCGGGTCAGTCCGAAAACTGCCCATTCCACAGCGCATCGAGGAACTGCCGGTAAGGGAAAATCGTGATCGCGTCCACCTGCCGGCGGCGCGGTTCGAGGCTCACGCAAACATAGCGCTTCAACTTCCTTTCCTCGGCCAAGGCGTGGAGCGATTTCAGGTCCTGCACCGATACATTCGCCTTGGCCTTCACCTCCACGGCGGTGTGCCCGCCGAGGATGAAGTCCACCTCGAACCCGGAAGTCGAGCGCCAGTAGTGCACGGGTTCATCCGAGAGATAGTCGCGCCAGGCGATAAGTTCATGCAGCAGCCAGGATTCGAACGCCGCGCCGAATTCGGGCGTGCCCGGTTTCACCAGCCTGCCCTGCAGCGCCGATGCCACACCCACATCGAAGAAGTAATACTTGGAGGAGGCGAGCGGCTTGCGCTTCCTCGACAATCGCCACGCCGGCACTTCATGGAGCAGCAACGTGTCCCCGAGGATTTCGAAATATTCGTAGACGGTGGTGCGGGGCACCTGGGCATCGTTCGCAACGTTCGTGAAGTTGACCAGCGTCGCGTTGCATAGCGCGGCGACCCGCAGGAAGCGACTGAAGGCGGGTGCATTTCGCGTCACCGCTTCAGCAACGATCTCCTGCTGCAGGTAGGTGCCGGTGTAGGCATCGAGATCCGCCTTGGGGTCGTCCGAGAAATAGATCGAGGGCAGCAACCCGCGTTCGATGGCGCGCGCCAGGTCGAAGTGCACGCCCAGTTCACGGCAGGTGAGAGGGTGCAGGTAACGCGTGCGGGCGCGACCCCCCAACAGGTTGACGCCGCCGCGCCGCAGCTTGCGCGCGCTGGAACCGGTGAGAAGAAAACGGATGCCCCGTTGCTCGATCAGCCGATGAACTTCGTCGAGGAGCATCGGCAGGCGCTGCACCTCATCGATCACCACTACTTTGTCCCCGGGCGACAGCTCTTCCGCCAATCGGACGGGACGCTGACTCAGGGCGAGATAGACGGAGCTGTCGAGCAGGTCGTAAATCCGCGCTTCCGGCAGGACCCGTCGAATGAGGAAGGTTTTCCCGGTCTGGCGCGGCCCGAAGAGGAAATGCGACTTCTTGCCCATCCACCCCCTCACGTCGGGCACGCGTTCGATGACGGGGGCGACCATTTTTCGGCCCTTTGTCGTGACAGTTGTCGAATATCATGACAAATGACGAGATTGTCGTCAACTGGTCCCGACCGGGGATCAGGACATCAGCGCGCGCGCAAGCGTGAGCAGCAAAGTGTCGCTGCCACGTGCGGCGATGAGCGAGAGCCCCAGCGGGCAGCCGTCGAGGCGGGCGAGGGGCAGCGACACTTGCGGCAGCCGCGCGAGCCCGGCGATGCACAGGATGGGGAGCGCCCGGCTCCGCAGGCCGTCGAGGTCCCTGGGCGGGGAGTTCCTGAGCAGCGCGATGCCGGGCGCCGACGGCAGCGCGAGCACCGCACCGCCTCCGAGCAATTCCGCCATGCGGCGCGTGATCTCCTCGCGCCGCATCTTGGCGCGCCCAACATCCTTGGGGTCTATCGTCGGCGCCCACGCGAAGCGTTCCTTGATGCCGGGCCCGAACTCCGGCTTGACCCGCGTCACCCACCCGCCGTGGCACGCCCACGCTTCCACGCCCTGCGGAAAACGGAAGTAGTCCATCCAGCGGGAGAGCGGCTCGTCGCCGACTGTCACCGGAGCGGGCCGGCCGACGAGCGCCGCCACCTTGTCGAGCGCGGGCTCGAGCGCCTTCACCACCGCATCGCCTGCGATCGCTAACGCATCCTGCGCGATGAGCAGCCGGGTCGGCGCGGGCGCAGGCGCGTCGTCGCGCAGCAGCACCCGCCCCACGCGCTCGAAGACCGCGGCGTCGCGCGCGAACCAGCCGCAGGTGTCGAAGCTCGGCGCGAGCGCACACACGCCCTCCAGGGAAATTCGCCCGTGCGTGGGCCGCATGCCGAGGATGCCGCAGAAACCCGCGGGCAGGCGCACCGAACCGCCGGTGTCGCTGCCGATCGCGAAGTCCACCACGCCCGCCGCCACCGCGGACGCGGAGCCGCTGGAGGAGCCGCCCGGGATGCGGCCCGGCGCGCTGACGTTGACCGGCGTGCCGTAGTGCGCGTTCTCGCCGGTGAGGCTCCACGCCATCTCGTCGCTGAGCGTCTTGCCGACGAGGTGCGCGCCGGCGTCGAGCAGCGCCTGCACCGCGGGCGCGGTGCGCGCCGCCGGCTCGTGCGTGCGCAGCCAGTCCGGGCTGCCAAAGCCGGTTTTCTGTCCCGCCACGTCGTAGATGTCCTTCACCGCGAACCCGAGCCCCGCGAGCGGACCTTCCGGCGCGCCCTTCATCTCGACATGAGTGTGGCGGCAGAATGCGCCGAGCTTGTCGTTTGCAACGATCTCGTTCATTAACTTAATGCAACCGCAGATGAACGCAGATAAACGCGGATGATTATTAGATTGCTTGTTAGAAACTTCGAGCCAAGCGGGCGAGGAGTTTCTCGTGAATGCCGTTGAAGCCGCCATTGCTCATGATGACGACGTGGTCGCCCGGCCGCGCCGCCGCGACGACCGCGTCCAGCAGCTTCCCGAAATCGTCGGTGACCGCCGCCTTTGCGCCGAGCGGCGCGAGCGCAGCGGCGGCGTCCCACTTCAACCCGGCGCTGAAGCAAAACACACGGTCGGCGGCGGCGAGGCTTCCCGCGAGCCGGTCCTTCATCACGCCCGCTTTCATGGTATTGGAACGCGGCTCGAGCACCGCCACTATCCGGGAGCTGTTCACTTTCGCGCGCAGTCCTTCCAGCGTCGCCGCGATCTCCGTCGGGTGATGCGCGAAGTCGTCGTAGATCGCCACGTTGTTCACGACGCCGCGCACCTCCATCCGGCGCTTGACGCTCTCGAAGCCCGCGAGCGCGGCGACCGCCCGCGCGGGCGCGATCCCGCAGTGGCGCGCCGCGCCGATCGCTGCGAGCGCGTTGGCCCGGTTGTGCGCGCCGGTCAGCGACCAGGCCACGCGGCCCTGCTTCGCGCCCCGCCACAGCACGTCGAAGCCGTCGGCCCCCTCGCCATCCGCGGTCCAGCCTTCGGCCACGCCGAAGCGCTCCACGGGCGTGTAGCAGCCGCGCGCAAGCACGCGCGCGAGCGCCTCATCGTTTCCGTTCGCCACAATCAGGCCGCCCGCGGGCAGCGTGCGCACGAAATGGTGGAACTGCGTCTCGATCGCCGCGAGGTCGGGAAAGATGTCGGCGTGGTCGAACTCGAGATTGGTGAGAATGGTGGTGCGCGCCGGGTAGTGTACGAACTTGGAGCGCTTGTCGAAGAAGGCGGTGTCGTACTCGTCGGCCTCCACCACGAATGGCGAAACGCGGAGCGTTTCGCCATGACGGTCTCGCCGCGCGAGACCGGGAGGACTTGGCTGTCCTTTCGGGAAGGGGGAATCATTTTGTAGTCCGCTCCCGATGCCTCCAATAAGGAATCCGGGCGCGAGCCCGGATTCCTCCAGGATCCAGGCGAGCATCGCCGCAACCGTCGTCTTCCCGTGCGTGCCTGCGACCGCAAGCACCCATTTTCCGACGAGAACGTTTTCTTTCAGCCACTGTGGTCCGGACATATAAGGAAATCCGCCATCGAGGATCGCCTCGATTAGCGGATTTCCTCGCGTGACCACGTTGCCGACGACGAAAACGTCGGGCTTGAGCGCAATCTGATCCGCGCTCCAACCTTCAATCAACTCGATGCCCTGGGCGGCGAGCTGATTGCTCATCGGCGGATAGACGTTGGCGTCGCAGCCGGTGACGCGGTGCCCCGCCGCGCGCGCAAGCAGCGCGAGCCCGCCCATGAAGGTGCCGCAGATGCCGAGGATGTGAAGGTGCATCAATTAGTTGCCAAGACGCCAAGAAATGATCGACGCTCCCGATGCCGCTCCCGCAGGCAAAGTTGAAGCCGCAGATCAGTGCGAATCAGCGTTGATTGTATCGGATTGGCGGTCTTTCACGCCGTCGCACGGGTTTCGCTTATCATCCGTTCCGAGCCGCAGCATCGGCTCTGGCATCCAGGAGAACCTCATGCGTGACCGGAACTTGACATTGATCTTGATCCGCTCGGCGCGCAAGGCGCTGGCCGCCGCAGTCGCCGGTGTTGCGCTGGCTCTCGCGGCAGGCGCGCTGATCGGCGCTCCTGCGGCAAATGCCGCGCAGCCGCCCAGGAACATCATCATCCTGTTCGCCGACGGTGCGGCGCCTACGCAGTGGGATTTCGGTCGGCATTCGAGCAAGGTCCTCCGCGGGCAGCCGTTCGTGACTACCGACATCGTGTTCCGGCAGGGAACCCTGGGACTGCTTAGCACCCACCCAAGCAATGGATACGTGACGGACTCCGCGGCGGCGGGCTCGGCGATGTCGACCGGGTACAAGGTCAACAACGGGGCGGTCGCCATCACGCCGGATGGCAAGCCGGTCCCCACGGTGATGGAAGTGGCGAGGGCGAGAGGCAAGCGAATCGGCTTGGTGACCACCGCCACCGTGTATGACGCGACCCCCGCCGCCTTCAGCCTGCACGCAAAATTGCGGTGGCAGTACCAAGCGCTCGTTGACCAATATCTCGCGCTTGAGCCCGAGGTGCTGATGGGTGGTGGCGCCGACTACTTTCTCCCGGCAGGGGCGCCCGGTGGCAAGCGAAAGGACGGCAAGGACGTGATCGCGGCGTTCCGCGCCAAGGGCTACCAGGTCGTGAGAAATACCGCGGAACTGAATGCTGCCACCGGCGCGAAAGTGCTCGGGCTGTTCGCCGACACGGACATGGACTTCGAGCTCGACCGTGATCCGGCAAGGCAACCCACGACCGCTGAGATGACCGCCGCCGCGCTCAAGGCGCTCTCGCAGTCAAGTCCGAACGGGTTCGTTCTGCTGGTCGAGAACGAAAACATCGACACAGCGGGCCACGCCAATGACGCCGCTTCGCTCATGCGCGCGCTGTGGGCGTTCGACGACGCGGTGACGGTGGCCCTCGACTTCCAGCGCCACTCGCCGGATACGCTTTTAATCGTCACCGGCGACCACGAGAGCGGAGGTTTTTCCCCGACTGAGGCACTCAGGGATCTCAGCAAAGTATCGTGGGAGAACCGCTTCAACCCCGGCGAGGAACAACTGCGGATGCTGGCGCGCATCACGATGTCGCTCAACCGGGTCAAGGAAAAGCTCGGCAGGAAACCGTCGGGCGAGGTGCTGGACAAACTGCTCGCCGAGCATTTTCCGGGGTTCACGCTCGACCCCGACCTGCGCGAGCTGATCCTGAGACAGCAGACGCGCGAGCACAACTTTACTTACCTGCCGCACAACCACCTGGGGCGGATGGTCGCGCGCCAGACCGGCTACTATTGGGGCACCTCGGGTCATACCAGCCAGCCGGTGGTGGTGGGCGCGATCGGACCCGGAGCGGAGTTGTTCCACGGCTACCAGGACAACACCGAGTTCGGCAAGCACCTGCACCGTTTGATCCTGCGCGACTGACTGAAACCCACCTCAAGAACCCGGAAACAGATTCAGCCGCAGATAAACGCCGATAAACGCGGATGAAAATCACAAATCAGCCATAGAGATGAACTACCGCTCGACCGTGACACTGCTCGGGCTGCCGCTGGTTCACATCGGGATCGGCACCGGGCAGCAGAGTGTCTACAAGCGCGGGATCGCGCGCGGCTGGATCGCGATCGGCGACATCGCGTTCGGCGTGGTTGCCATCGGCGGCGTCGCCTGCGGTGTGATCGCCTTCGGCGGGATCGCGATCGGCGCGGTGGCGATCGCCGGCCTTGCCGTCGGCAGCCTTGCGCTGGCTGGAGCAGCCTTCGGCGTTGTCGCGGTGGGCGGCGCGGCCCTCGCCTCGCATGCGGCGCTCGGCGGCCTCGCGGTAGCCACGGACTACGCGGTGGGCGGGTTGGCGATCGCCGCCGAGGCTAATACGCCCGCCGCCCGGGCCTTTTTCGACGAGCAAGCGCTGCTCGCCACTGTCGTATCGCTGATGGATTACGCGGGATGGCTGCTGCTTCTGCTTGCCATCCCGCTGGTGATCGGCCTGCTGCACCGGCGCCGGGATAAGACCGGCAGCTAGCCGGCGCTGGCGAGATCCGGTCCCTAGGAGTTTGTCGGACTTTGGGCCGACAAACTCCTGAGGCAAAACCGCCTGCCGGAAAACGGCGAAAAAGGGCCGTGGAAACACGAACTCAACGCGTGTCTCGTCGCCAATCGCGGTCCAGCAGGGCGTGTTCTGTAAGTCTCATGTCAAATCTTCAGGCGGTTTTGCTTTAGCAGCCTGTCGGGATGCCAAGTCCGACAGGCTGCTAGGCGGGCTTCTCCGCGATCTACGCCGCGATGCCGAGCGCCTCGCGCAGGTCTTTCAGCACCTGCTCGCGGCTGCGCTTCTGCCAGCGCCGGCGCCGGCCGATCGGCTCGTTCTCGATTTCGGGCACGACCTTCATCGCGACGAACACGGGCCCGGGCCGGGCGAGGATGCCGGACAAGTTGATCGCAAACTCCTCTAGCCGGTCGAACGCGAAGGCCTGAGGGTAGCCAGCGCCACGGGCGATAGCATCGTAAGAGACACCCTTGGCGTTCGGGACCGGCTGTCCCCCGGTCGTGGCGTAGCACTCGTTGTCGAGCAGGAAATGGTAGAGGTTGCGCGGCGCCTGCTCGGCGATGGTGGCCAATGTCCCGAGGCCCATCAGCAGGTCGCCCTCGGAATCGAAGACGACGACCTTCCGCTCCGGCCGCGCGAGCGCGAGACCGAGCGCAAATGACGCGTGCCCGCCCATCGCGGGATCGCCCAGCGGGAGATCGAGCTCCGGCCGGGCGCTGATCTCGATCCAGTGGCGGCCGGCCCGTCCGGGAATGACGATCGCGTCGCTGCGATGTCCGTTGAAAATCTTGAGCATGTCTGCGGTATGAAACATGGCGTATATCGTTCTTGCTGTTTTCTTTCAGGTGGTCTTGCCTCGGGAATTTGTCGGGCTTGGACCGGACAAATTCCTATCGGTTGAAGCCGTGATATTCGTCCCCGACGAGGACGGCGACCGGGCGCCGGGTCTTCCTCGCCTCCTCGAAAGCAACCGAAATCCGGGCGGCGTCATCGTCGTCCTCGACGAGGTAGTAGGTGATCCCGAAAGCGTTGAGGAAGCGCTCGGTGTAGACAGCGGCCGTATCCTGGGTGACGCCGTGCCTCGTCCAGCCGCGATAACCGACCAGCATCACCACCGGGATGTTGAGGCCCAGCGCCCACCCCCGGATGGCTCTTGCCGCCCGCGGCGAGACCCGCCGCGGCGGAAAAGGCGAGGCCCTCCCGGCTCACCGCGACGAGGGCGAGCGAGGGTTCCGCCTTCATGAGCAGGTAGAGCCAGTTGGTTTCGCTGTCGGGCAGCCAGACGACGTGCGTGACGCCGTTCTTCTTCATCTCGGCGAGGACGGTTTCCGGGCTGAGTAGAGCCTGTTCGCTCATGTTGATCCTTCGAGGCTGCGTGTGGACGCGGCCGCCGTATGGCCGCAATCACGTTCACGGGTCGCGGAAAGCCGCGGGATGCGCGGCCGCGCCCGATGATGCCGGCGAAATGCTACCGCGCGACCGCTCGCGCGTAAAGCGAAAGCGCGATGGGCGGTCAGGTTTTCACGACAGAGGCACAGAGGCCACAGAGCAAATCAATGTTGAGTGCTAAATGTTAAATGTTGAATTCAAAGACCAAGCCGCGCTTGATTCAACACTCAACCTTCAACATTCAACATTCAACATTCAAAACTGAATTCTTGGCGTCCCTTCGACTCGCTCAGGACAGGCCTTGGCGGTTCATGTCTTGTCTCTGCGTTCTCTGTGATCTCCGTGGCCGATATTGGATTTTGATCGGCGTTCATCTGCGTTTATCCCGTTCCAATGGCCGCTTTTCGGGCGTTTCGCGGACCACTAATCATCAGGAGCTGGCGGATGTCATTGGAACGGGATTTATCTGCGGCTAATATTTCTTGATTTTGTTACAGGCTCTTAGGCTGCGCCGCGCGCCCGAACACCCACCAGTGAAAGGCAAGGGTGCCGGCGAGCAAGGTCACCAGCGAGTACACCGGGTCGAGCTCACGCGCGGTGAAGACCGATTCCGTCATCAGCACCGAGCCCTCGTAGTTGGCGACGAGCGCGAGGAACACGTTGTTCACCGCGTGCAGGCCGATGGCGAGCTCGAGCCGGCCGTCGCGCAGCGTGACGGTGGCGAGCAGCATGCCGATCACGAAATAGTTCGCCGCCATGACGAGCACGCCGTGCTCGTGAACTTCCGGGTTCATGAGGTGCGGCGCGGTGAAAACGAGGCTGCTCAGGATCGTGATCAGCGCCGGGCTCCGGGTGAGGAGGGAGAGCCCTTGCATCACGTAACCGCGGAACACGAGTTCCTCCACCGCGCTCTGGAGCGGGGTCAGCACCAGCACCAGCGCGAGGAACGGGAAAAAGCGCCCGGGGCTGAAGCTCAGGTAATAGCGATCGGGAAACAGGAGGTGCTCGATCAGCCCGATCGCGGCCGCGATCGCCACCCAGACCGCAGCCCCGCGGGCGATGCGCCGCCAGTCCACCGACGCCTCGGGCGTGATCAGGCTCAGAAGCGTGCGACGGTGTATCAGCTTCACCGTCACGGCGAGGCCTGCAAGCATGATGAAGATGCTCAGGTTGACGGCGAGGTAATCGTAGAGCGGGTCAAAGACTTCCGCGCGCACGAGCAGCGCGTACGGTACGATGCCCAGGCCAAGCCAGAAGCCGGGGATGATCAGCACGCCGAGCGCATAGCGCCACCACTGGTTCCTGCCCTGGAGCGCGAGGTCGAGGTAGCGCTCGGTGTGCGGCAGCATCTAAACCTCGTGAGTCGTGAGATCGTGAGGTCGGGAGATCGAAAGGCCGGGAGATCGTCAAATCGGGAGATCGCGAGATCGAGAGAAGCCGTGAGATTGGGAGGTCGGGAGGTCGGGAGATGAAAAAGCCGGGAGATCGTCAGATCGGGAGATCGTGAGAGAGTCTTACTTCGCACTCACGCCCTCTCGCCCTATCGCCCTCACGGATTCTGTCGCTCTCACGCTCTGACGCCCTCACGTTTACTCGAGCTTAATGCTGGCTGCCTTGATCACCCTGGCCCACTTCTCGATTTCCGCCCGGTAGAAAGCGCCGAACTGCTCCGGGCTGCCCGCCACGACCTCGATGCCCTCGTTGGCGAGGCGATCGCGTATGTCAGGGGCCGCGATATGCTTCGCGATTTCCTGATTGAGCTTGGAGATCACACCCTTCGCCGTTCCCGCTGAGGCGGAGACGCCGTACCACGAGCTCGCCTCGAACCCGGGCAGGGTATCGGCGACCGGCGGCACGTCGGGCAGAACGGCTGCCCGCCGCGTGCCGGTCACCGCCAGCGCGCGCAGCCGGCCGGACCGGATGTGCGGCATCGAGGGCAGGATGGTGCCGAACATCCACGTGATCTGGCCGCTCAGCAGGTCAATGGTCGCCGGCCCCCCGCCCCGGTACGGCACGTGGATCATCTTGACGCCGCCCATCAAAGCCAGCATCGCGCCGGCAAGATGCGTGGAGGTGCCGTTGCCCCCGGAACCGTACGCGACCTGGTCCGGGCGCGAGCGGGCGACCCCGATCAACTCCTTCACCGATTTTGCCGGCAGCGAGGGGTGGGCCACGAGAACGTTGGGCGAGGACGCCACTAGGATCACCGGCTCCAGGTCGCGCACCGGATCGTAGGGGAGTTTGCGCAGCAGGCTGGGATTGGTGGTGTGGCTCGTGGACACCATCAGCAGCGTATAGCCGTCGGGTGGCGACCTGGCGACGACCTCGGTGCCGATCACGGTACCGCCGCCGGGGCGGTTCTCCACGATCACCTGCTGGCCCCAGGCCTCGGTCAGCTTCTGTCCGATGAGGCGCGCCAGGATGTCGTTCGGCCCGCCGGGCGCGAATGGCACAACGATCCGTATCGGCTTGACCGGATAGGCCTGTCCTGAGCCTGTCGAAGCGGCTTGCGCCTGGGCCGCGCCGGCCACGGCGAGCGTGCCCAGGATGGCCGCCATCGCGCATGCGGTGCGCGCGGCCCGCCGCTGCAATATGCGGTCGCTGGGCATGTCCTCCTCCGGACTTGTTATGGAGGCAAAATGGTAACGCGCGGCGGGTGCGTTGCCTACCTCGGGGGTGCGCTAAAATTAACGTTAAACCGGACGCCTCGCGCCGGTTTGCCTAGCGCGCCGGAGGGCGGAGCAGGTGCCCGCCTTTCGCGGGTGCGACCCCGTAGGCGCGCAGGCGGCCGACGCGATGTCGCTCGATTCACGCGATGTCCGTTCAGAGGCCGCGCGCGTTCGAGCGGGCAGTCCAGCTGCCCCTCAACGCGCGGTAACGGGAAATCCGACCATGAAGATCCTCAAGTACTTGTTGATCGGGATCGGCGCTCTAGTCGTGCTAATTGGCGCCGTCCTGGCCTACGTCGCCGCGACCTTCGACCCCAATCAATACAAGCCGCAGATCGTGAAGGCGGTCAAGGACAGGACCCAGCGCACGCTGAGACTGGACGGGGACATCAAGCTCTCGCTGTTCCCGAGCATCGGCGCCAAGGTCGCCAGGGCGGGGCTGTCGGAGCGCGCGAGCGACAAGGAATTCGCCGCCGTGGAGGAGGTACGCGTGGCGTTAAAGCTGATGCCGCTGTTCTCTAAACAGGCCGTGGTCGAGGCGGTGGAGGTGAAAGGCCTGCGCGCGAACCTTGTCCGCTTCAAGGACGGGAAGACCAACGCCGACGATCTCGGCGGCGCTCCGGACAAGGCGGCAGCAGCGCCCAAGGGAGCGGAAGCGGAGTTCAAGGTCGATATCGACCACGTGCTGATCGAGGACGCTGCGATCACGTTCACCGACCAGGCGGCGGGGGCCAAGTACGTGCTGAACAAGCTCAACCTGAAGACCGGGCGCATCGCGAGCGGCGTTCCAACCAGCGTCGAGCTCTCGGTCCACGTTCAGGGCGACAAGCCCAGGATCAACCTGCAGACGGCGCTCAAGACCCGGCTGCTGTACGACCTGGAACAGCAGCGCTACGCGCTGGAGGGACTCGATCTCAACGCGAAAGGCGACGCGGCCGATTTCAGCAATCTCGTCGCCACCGCCAGGGGCGACCTGGATGCGCGGCCGGCGGCCAAAGAGCTGCTCGCTTCGAAGCTCGCGTTGAGCGTGTCCGGCAAGCAAGCGGGCGGCGAAGTCAACGTCAAACTGGACGCGCCCAGGCTTGCCATCACCCAGGACAAGGTGAGCGGCGACAAGGTGGTGCTCGACGCGAGCTGGAGCCAGGCCAGGAGCAAGCTCGTCGCCAGGCTCGACATCCCGGGCGTCGAAGGCAACGCCAAGGCGTTCAGGGCGGGAAGTATCACCGCGAGCGTGGATTTCCAGCAGGAGGGTTCGACGGTGAAGGCGAAGATCTCGAGTCCGCTCGCGGGCAGCGTGGAAGCGGAGCGGATCGAGCTACCGAAGCTCGCCGCCACCCTCAACGTCACCAATCCGAAGCTGCCCAGGAGTCCCATCGACGCGGCCATCACCGGGGCCGCGGTCGTGGATCTCGCCAAGCAGAGCGCAAGCCTCAACTTCGCGACAAAGCTCGATGCGAGCAGTATCAACGGCAGGTTGGGGCTCGCGAAGTTCGCGCCGCCGTTCTACACCTTCGACCTTAACATCGACCAGCTCGACGCCGACCGCTATCTTCCAAAGACCGATCCCAAGGCCAAGCAACCCGAGCAGCCCTTCGACTTCTCCGCGTTGAAGGGCCTCAACGCGAGCGGGAGCCTGAAAATCGGCAGCCTCAAGCTCGCCAACGTGAAGGCGTCGAACGTCAGGCTCGACATCAAGGCCAACGGCGGGCGGGTGGACGTGAGCCCCCTGTCGGCAAGCCTCTACCAGGGTACGTTGAGTGGTGCGCTTGCGATCAACGCCGCCCCGGCGACGCCGACGTTCGCGGTGAAGCAGAATCTCAACGGTGTCAGCGTCGGTCCTCTGCTCAAAGACCTGGCCGACAACGACTCGCTCGAAGGGCGCGGCAACGTCAATATGGACGTGACCGCGCAGGGCAACACCGTTACCGCGATCAAGAAGGCACTCAACGGCAGCGCCGCGGTGAAGCTCACGGACGGCGCGGTGAAAGGCATCGACGTCGCCGGCTCGATTCGCAACGCGAAGGCGAAGCTCGGTACGCTGCGCGGCGAGCAGACGCAGCAGGCCGACAAGTCGCAGAAAACCGACTTCTCGGAGCTGACCGGGACCTTCAACATCCGGAACGGCGTTGCGCGCAACAACGACCTGTCGCTGAAATCGCCGCTGCTGCGGGTGGGCGGCGAAGGCGACATCAACCTCGGCGAGGACACGCTCAACTATATCGTCAAGGCTTCCATCGTCGGCACGACCAAAGGCCAGGGTGGTCGCGAGGTGGACGATCTCAAGGGCATAACGGTGCCGGTGCGCGTATCCGGTCCGCTCGCGTCGCCCTCCTACAAGCTCGACTTCGGCGCCATGGTCACGGAAACAGCCAAGCAAACGGTGAAGAGCAAGCTTGAGGAACGGTTGCTCGGAGGCGGCGCAGCGAAGAAGGGCGCGCCGGAAGGCGGGGCGGCGCAGCAGGCGCCGGCGGGCGGCGGTTTGCGCGACGCGCTGAAGGGCCTCTTCGGCCGGTGAGATCGAAGCGCGATAAACCTCTCACCGCCGAGGACGCGGAGGACGCAGAGGAAAATCAAGAACAAATATTAGCCGCAGATAAACGCAGATACACGCGGATAAGATCAAACCCGAAAATCTTGAGCCACAGAGGACACAGAGGGCACAGAGAAAAACATTCGCCCCGTTTCGCCATCCGAAAGACAAGTCGCGATAATGCACTTTCAGACGCAGCTTGTTGATCGGCTTGAAGGTGTACATCCCGCGGCGCAAAATGCCGCCTTATAAAACGCTTTTTTTCGATCGTCCACTTAAAAGTTCGATGACGAGCAAACATGGCCGCGGCGCTTAACGACGAATTTCGAAGAATCAAGGAGAACCATCCGGAAGCGCTGAAAAAGACAATTGCGCGCGTCGTGCTTGGGCCATCAGTCATGAGAGTCTACGCAAAGGGCACTCGGGACGCACTGCTTCCGCTCTTGCCCGAGCTGGACGTCGATACTATTACCCGATTCGAGAACCAAAAACAGTTTTCCGCGTGGTTCGACGAGCACGTGGACCGGATCGCGAAGATTATTGATCAGCACAACCCGCGCAACACGCGCATTCGGCCTGGCTTCAAATGGGGCCACGCCACGAAGATCATGGCCCTCTACGTACGCGATCTCGTACTAAACTCGCGGTACTTCTCTGATACCGATGCCGCGAAAGTCAGTGTTTTTCTGCACGTGCCGGTTGATAGCGTCGTGATTGGAAGGTTAAGAGAACTTGGGTTCCGACAACCATTCACAAAAATCAAAGAAATAGATACGCGAGAAAAGTTC
>JACPEF010000092.1 GCA_016183675.1 Betaproteobacteria bacterium | reverse complement strand
TGCGGACGGGCGACGAGTTGCTCGACTATCGCGAGGCGGTGGCAAAGTATCGCGGCTGCCGCCAGCTCGTGCTCGAAGGCGGCGACCATGCCTTCAGCGATTTCGAGAAGTACCTCGACGTCGTGCTCGAATTCTGCGGCGCAATGCCGACGCAGTCATAACTCCATGGCATAGATTGCCCGTCCCGCCGGAATGGGCGTAGTATGGCCGCGCTGGGGAATCGAAATAGAGCGTGTCCGGGGCCACCCGCGCACACGGAGATTTTTCAAACTGGAGGAAATCCGATGGTCGCTTCGATCAGTTGGTTGCGTTTCTGCCTTGCCGTATTGCTTGCGTCATCTTTCATTGTATCCGCCGCGTATGCCCAGAAGTGGGGCAGGCTTGCGCCGATTCCCGAGCCTGCGGAGGAGGTCTATGGCGTCGCGGCGGGTGGAAAGCTGTACGTGTTCGGCGGGCTCGCGCCAGGCTGGACGCCGATGGGCATGGTCTACGAGTACGACCCCGACGCCGACACATGGACCAAGAAGAAGAACATGCCACGCCCGTCCCACCACGTCGCGTTCGCGGAGCTGAACGGCAAGATTTACGTCATGGGCGGCTTCGTCAAGCCGGAAAAAGGGCCGACGGCGTGGGTCCCGATCGACAACGCGTGGGAGTACGACCCGCAGAAGGATACTTGGAAAGCGCTTGCGCCCCTGCCGACCAAGCGCGGCTCTCCGAACGCTGCGGTGGTGGGCGGCAAGATCTATGTCATCGGCGGTGCCGGCATTCATCCGGGCTCGAAGGAAACGGCGGTACACCCGGCGCGGCCGCACCGCGCGCTGGGGACGAACGAGGTGTACGACCCGAAGACCAACACGTGGGAGAACCGGCAGTCGATGCCGACCGCGCGCAACCACGCGGCGGTCGGGGTGGTTAACAACAAGATCTACATCATCGGTGGACGCATCGGCGCCGCCTTAATCACCCGTGCGAGCAACACTGACATCGTGGAGGAATACGATCCGGCGACCGATCAGTGGGGTGCGCTGAAGGCGCCGATGCCGACTCCGCGGAGCGCCGTGGCGTGGGGTACCTACCGCGGCAAGATCTATGTGGCCGGTGGGGAAGCGCAGGACTCGCGCATGTTGGCTGCATTCCGCGCGGTCGAGGCGTTCGATCCGGCCACAAACACCTGGACGATCCTGCCTTCGATGCAGTTCCCCCGCCACGGGCTTGCCGGGGCGTTCATCGGCAACCGGCTGCATCTCGTGAGCGGCGATGCGCAGTCCGCCGTCAGCGGAACGGAGACCCACGTGGAATACCACGATGTGCTAGAGCTTCCGTAAGAATAGCGCTTCGCGGCAGGGCGGGCTTGCTCGCGCGATCGCTTATAATTATCACCGCGTTCGAGGCGGACGGACCAACAGGTCCGCCGCTCAACGCGGTTTTTTCTTTCCAGCCGTTTTTCTTTTCCGTCGAGAAACCGCTCCCGTTCGGCCCGTGACCAGGAACGTCTTTTACGAGGAGGAGGGCGACTTCAAGGTCGGCGCGATCCTCGCCGACAATGAAACCTCGCTCCAGGTCGAGGCGCCGCACGGCAAGCGCTCCAAGGTGAAAGCCGGGAACGTGCTGTTCCGCTTCGAGGACGCGCGGCTCGCGGAATTCATGGCTGGGGCGCAGAAGCTCGCCGACGGCCTGGACGTGGACTTCCTCTGGCAGTGCTGCGGGGAAACCGAATTCTCGTACGGAACGCTCGCGCAGGAGTACTTCGGGCGCGCGCCGGAGCCCGTCGAGTCCGCGGCGCTGCTCCTGAAGCTGCACGGCGCGCCGATGTATTTCTACAAGAAGGGCCGGGGCCGCTACAAGGCCGCGCCTCCCGACGCGCTAAAGGCCGCGCTCGCCTCCGTCGAGCGCAAGCGCCGCGAAGCAGAGCAGAAGGCGCAGTACGTCGCGCAGCTCGCGCAGCACAAGCTGCCCGCAGAGTTCGCGCCGCGGCTCGCGGGCCTGCTCTACCGGCCGGAGAAGGCGAGCATCGAGTGGAAGGCGCTCGAAGAGGCGTGCACCACGTTGAAGCTCACGCCCGCGCGGCTCATCGAACGTTGCGGCGCGCTGCCTTCCACGCACGACTACCAGCTCAACCGCTTCCTGTTCGAGCATTTCCCGCGCGGCACGGGCTTTCCCGCAGTCGAGCCGCCAGCGGTGCCCGCGGACTTGCCGCGCGCCGAGGTGGAGGCTTTCAGCATCGATGATGTCACCACCACCGAGATCGACGACGCGTTCTCAGTGACGAATTTGCCGGACGGCAATCTCTCGATCGGGATCCACATCGCCGCGCCGGCGCTCGGCATCGCGCCCCGATCGCCGATCGACGCGATCGCGCGCGAGCGGCTTTCGACGGTGTACTTTCCCGGATCCAAGATCACGATGCTGCCGGAAGCGGCGATTGAGCGCTTCACGCTCGCGCAAGACGGCAGCCGCCCCGCGCTCTCGCTCTACCTGGAGATCACGCCCGATTGCACCATCGTTTCGACGGCGACGCGCGTCGAGGCCGTGCCGGTCGCCGCCAACCTGCGCCACTACGAGCTGGAGGAGGTGCTGAACGAGCAGACGCTCGCCGCCGCCCGCGTCGAGCACCGCTACGGCGGGCGGCTCACCGCACTGTGGCGATTGGCGACCGCGCTCGAAGCGGCGCGGCGCAAGGATGAAGCCCTGATCGAGCCGCGCCCCGAGTACAGCTTCTACGTCGAGAACGACCGCGTGCGCATCGTGCGCCGCCGGCGCGGCACGCCGGTGGACAGGATCGTCTCCGAGCTCATGGTCCACGTGAACCGCACCTGGGGCGCGCAGCTCGCGCAACACGCCGCGGCCGCGATCTACCGGGTGCAGGACGGCGGCAAGGTGCGGATGAGCACGGTCCCGGCGGTCCATGAAGGGCTCGGCGTGGAAAGCTACGCCTGGGCGAGCTCGCCGCTGCGGCGCTACGTGGACCTCGTCAACCAGCGCCAGCTCATCGCGCTCGCGCGCGGCGAGGCGCCGCCGTACCGCGCGAACGACGAGACGCTGCTTGCGGCGATGCGCGATTTCGAGGCGGCGCACGAGGCCTACGGCGAGTTCCAGCGCGGCATGGAGCGCTACTGGTGCCTGCGCTGGCTCGTCCAGGAGAACGTGGGCACCGTCGCCGCCATCGTCATACGCGAGAGCCTGGCGCGCTTCGACGAGTTGCCGCTCGTGGCGCGCGTGCCTTCGCTCCCCGCGCTCGATCCAGGCACCCGCGTCGAACTGGGGGTGTCCGGCATCGACCTCCTAGACCTGACCCTGCGCTGCGAGTACCGGCGCCAGCTCGGGCCGGATGCCGTGGCGGCGGGCGGCGCAGGTTAGCCCCCGTTCGCGCAGCAGCAAGGAGTTTGTCGAACTTGGGTCCGACAAACTCCTTTAGCAGCCAGTCGGACTGCGGTCAGACAGGCTGCTATTCCGCGACTTCACATTAACGATTTCAACCAACTCTCCGTTCTTAAAAGCTTTTCTAGGCAATAGACTTGCCCTCCGTTACAATGGGACCCCCATGGGCCTGTTACCCGACAGGAAAGTCATCCCGCTGAGGCGGCGGGCGAAGCACGCGCGGCACGCGCCGTGGAGCGCAGCCGTCGCACAGCTCGACGCGCGCGTGGCCGAGCTGGAGCGCCGGATGGCGGCGTTCGACCGCCGCATCGCGGTGCTCGGCAAGCACGCGCGCATGCAGGTCGCGGTCGCCTTCTCGGTCCTGATCCATGCGGTGATCATGTTCGGCGTCAGCTTCAAGCTGCCGGACCTCTCCCAGCTCGCCAATCTGCAGCAGCCCCTGGAAGTCACCCTGGTCAACACCAAGACGCAGGCCCGTCCGAAGAAGGCCGACGCGCTCGCCCAGGCGAACCTCGACGGCGGCGGCAACACCGACGCCAAGCGCCGCGCGAGGAGCCCGCTGCCGGTGCCGCGCGAAGCGAAGCAGGCGGCCGAGCTCACCATGGCGCGGAAGCGCGTTGAGCAGCTCGAGCGCGAGGCGAAGCGGCTCATGACGCAGGCCCGCTCGCCGGCGACGGTCGAGGCGGCGCGCGAGCAGCCGCAGCCGCAGGCGGAACCGGAGGTCGCGCCCAATGCCGCCGACATCATGAGCAGGAGCCTCGAGATCGCGCGGCTGGAAGCGCAGATCTCGCGCGAGTGGGACGCCTACCAGCAGCGGCCGCGGCGGCGCTTCATCGGCGCGCGCGTGCAGGAGTTCCGCTTCGCGCGTTACATCGAGGACTGGCGCATCAAGATCGAGCGCATCGGCGAGCTCAACTACCCGCAGGCCGCGCGCAACCAGAAGAGCTACGGCAGTCTGGTGGTCACGGTGTCGATCAAGTCCGACGGCTCGCTTGAAAAGGTGGAAATCAACCGCCCGTCCGGCCAGAAGATCCTCGACCGGGCCGCCATTCGCATCGTCCATCTCGCGGCGCCGTTCGCGCCGTTTCCCGCCGACATCGCCAAGGACACCGACATCCTCAGCATCACCCGGACGTGGCTCTTCACGCGTTCCGATCAATTCCTCGCCGAATAACCACCCGTTTCAAGTTCAAAGTTTCAAGTTCCAGGTTGTAAGGCATACTGCGATTCAGGGGAACATTGATCCTTAAACCTTAAACCTGAAACCTGGCACGCGAATGCCCCATAAATACGCGGTGATCGGCAACCCGGTCGATCACAGCCTTTCGCCCGCGATCCACGCCGAATTTGCGCGCGCGACCGGCCACGATATCGCCTACGGACGGGTGCTGGCGCCGCTCGACGGCTTCCGCGCCGCGGTTCTCAAGTTTCGCGACGAAGGCGGCAGCGGCCTCAACGTGACCCTGCCCTTCAAGCATGAGGCGTGGCACCTCTCCAGCACGCGCAGCGGTTTCGCGCTCGCTGCGGGCGCGGTGAACACGCTCGCGTTCAAGGGCGGCGAGATCGTCGGTCACAACACCGACGGCATCGGCCTCGTGCGGGACCTCACGCGCAACCTGCGCGTGCCGGTGCGGGGAAAGCGCGTGCTGCTGATGGGGGCGGGAGGGGCGAGCTACGGCGTGATGGAGCCAACGCTGCGCGAGCAGCCGCAGAGCCTCGTGGTGGCCAACCGCACGCTGGAGAAGGCGATCGCGCTGGTCGGGCATTTCGAGAAGCTGCAGCAATACGCGCTGGAGGGCATCGCCGCGCGCCCGTACGACGCGCTCGCCGGCACGCAGTTCGACATCGTGATCAACGCCACCTCAGCCGGGCTCGAGGACGCCATGCCGCCGGTCCCGGACAGCGTGTTTGCGCCGGGCGCCCTGGCCTATGACATGGTTTACGTCAAGCGTACGCCGTTCATCCAGTTCGCGCAGGAGCATGGTGCCCGCGCGTCCGACGGTCTCGGGATGCTGGTCGAGCAGGCCGCAGAATCGTTCTTCATCTGGCGCGGCGTCTACCCGGAGACACGGGCGGCGATCGCGATGCTGCGGCGGCAGATGCAGAAGTGAGAGGCGGAAGGCAGAAGGCGGAAGCGGGACGAGTTAGCGTGAAGGTTCTTGGTTTTCAGTTCATCGTTCATCATTCTGCATTCATCGTTTGACCGCGCATGTGGCGTCGCCTTCTCCGCTGGACCTGGTACTCGCTGCTGCTCGCGCTGAGCGCGGTGGCGCTGGTGCAATTCTGGTTCCTGGTCCACATCTGGTACTGGGTCGATCACGACCCTGAGATGACTGCGTTCATGCAGGCGCGGCTCGAGGTCCTGCGCGAGGACGATCCGGGCGCCCGGCTCGCGCACCAGTGGGTCCCCTACCGCCGCATCTCGGCGAACCTCAAGCGCGCCGTCGTGGCCGCCGAGGACGCGAAGTTCATGAGTCACCGCGGCTTCGACTGGGAGGCGATCCAGCAGGCCTACGAAAAAAACGTGAGAGAGGGCGAGATCGTCTTCGGCGCCTCCACCATCACCCAGCAGCTCGCGAAGAACCTCTTCCTATCGGGCGAGCGCGCCTGGTGGCGCAAGGCGCAGGAGGCGGCGATCACGGTGATGCTGGAGACCGTCATGACCAAGCGCCGCATCCTCGAGATCTATCTCAACGTGATCGAGTGGGGCGAGGGGGTGTTCGGCGCGGAGGCCGCGGCGCGCCACCACTTCGGGGTGTCGGCCGCCAACCTGAGGCCCGAGCAGGCGGCGCGGCTCGCCGCCATGGTTCCGAGCCCCCGCCGCTATTCGCCGGGCCGCGAGACCGCGTACCTGCAGCAGCGAGCCCGGACCATACTCGCGCGCATGAACGCCGCGCAGGTGCCCTGAAGCGAACGAAAAGCTTGACCGCCCAGGACGCCAAGGAACACAAGATTGAACCGCCAAGACGCCAAGGAAAGCAAGAACCCTGACCGCTTATCGTTCAGCGTTTACAAGCGAGCAGTCACGGGTCACGCTCCATCAGTCACGCGTTAGGTAGAATACGCGCGCCGCAACGGCGTTCTCAGGGAGGAATTTCATGGAACGAAGGCAGTTTCTGGCGGGCCTCGGCGCTTTCGGCGTGGCCCCATTGCTCGGCGCCACCGAGCGCAGCATTCCGTTGCTCGCCCAAGCCGCTACCGAATTGCGCGAGCCCGACGTCATCTTCGTGCCGACACCGAACGACGTGGTTGACAAGATGCTCGAAATGGCCAAAGTGACCGCGAAAGACGTGGTCTACGATCTCGGATGCGGCGACGGGCGCATCGTCATCACCGCGGCGCAGAAGTACCGCGCGCGCGGCGTGGGCATCGACATCGATCCGGAGCGCATCGGGGAGGCGACGGCGAACGCCAGGAAAGCGGGCGTCACCGAGAGGGTCAAGTTCATCCTGGGAGACCTGTTCGAGGCCGACATCAGCCCCGCGACGGTGGTCACTCTCTATCTCCTCACCGACCTCAATCTCAAGCTGCGCCCCAAGCTCATGAAGGACCTCAACCCCGGCGCCCGCGTCGTGTCGCACGCCTTCGCCATGGGGGACTGGAAGCCCGAGCGCACGGCGGAGGTCGGGGGCACGACGGTCTACCTGTGGCGCATACCGCCCAGGAGTTTGTCGGCCTTAGCCCCGACAAACTCCTAAGGCAAAACCGGCCGCAGGAAAAAGGGCGAAAAAGGATGACTAACATGCGAATTCGCACTCGCTTGTCTTCACGCTCGACTGCTTCGGAGGCTTGCATCCACATTTTCGGCCGGTTTTGCGTTTAGCAGCCTGTGCGGACCCTTAAGTCCGACAGGCTGCTAGCGCGTGAGCCGGCAGCGCGGAGCATACGGCGTGCGCGCCGAGATGCCGCCCTACGGCGCGCAGGAGCTGCTGGACCTGGACAGATCGGTGACCGACGTTCCGATACGCGGCCTGTGCTATGCCGCTGGTGAGGCTTTCTGAGCGCTCTGCTGCGCCTGTCCCTTTAGCCAGGTCACCCGCACGCAGTCGTAGTCCTCGCCGCGCTCGAGCAGCTCGTCGAGCCGCACGTGCGGCGTCTGCTCGCCCATCATCACTTCGTACTGGATGCCGGGGTTGAACTGCTCGCGGGCGACCAGGATCTCGTGGCGCGTGCCGGAAGTCTCGCTTTCGCCGAGTATCACCGCGTTTACGTACGTGAACTGGAACGAGCCGGAGGAGGTCTGCCAGTTCTCGGCGCGCTGCGCGCCCTCGCCGATGCCGCGCAGGTACACCGACAGCGGTTTCTTGGAGACGATCTCGATCCCGGCGTGCATGTGGTCTTGCGGATCGCGGGATATTCGACGGATCGCGCCCACCCACCACGACTTGTGCCCCGGCGCCTGGAACACGATCAGCGTGCCGATCCTCGCCCAGGGCTCGTCCTGGCGCGGGACGTCCACGCCGATGCCCCAGTTGCTCCCGTCGCGCTCCACCCATTCGGTGATCACGGCCGTCGCCTCCTGCGCCTGCAGCGCGATGCCGGTCTGCTTCTTCACCTTGAGGCGCTGGTCCTCGGTCATTTCCGCCATGCCGCTGAACTCGATGCGCGTCACCAGCTCGGATGCCGCGGGGAACCCGTGCGCGACCTTGATCTTCGCGTCGATCTTCACGCGCGGCCCGTGCCGCTTGGGCGGCGACTCACCCCATTGGAGCAGCAGGCGCTTGAGGACGACCAGCTTCTCCTGGACGGGGAAGTCGTCGCCGAAGCGCTTTTCCGGCTCCTGCGGGTTCGCGGTGAGCCGGTCGATGATTTCCTGGATCGCGGCGCCGGCGCGGCCGACCCCGAAGCAGCGAAGCGTGGCGTTCGCCGGAACCTCGGCCGGGCGACGGACCGGCCGGCCCGGGCGCGCGAGATCGAAACAGAAGTTGCACCCCTCCTCGGCCTTCGCTTGGATGGCGAAGCCGGAACCCATCCGCGCGACGACGCGCGCCGAGAGCTCCATCTCGAGCATCCGCTCGGACTCGGGGCCCGCCGCATCCATCATGAGCAGCCGCAGGAATTCCTGGCGCGCGTTGGTGGGGAGGAGGTCGGTCGCGTAGGCCTTGGTGACTTCCGCGACGATCTGCTCCTTTTCCGCCTGGCTGTAGAGCTCCGCGAGCTCCTGCCAGATACGCGGCTTCACCGGCAGGTAACGCAGATGCAGCATCTTCCCTTCGTTCGCGAGGGCGCGCAGCGCGCGCATGACGAGGAGCGCGCGCTCCGGATGCGGGGGCCCGCCCGGCTTGGTCGCCTGGGCGATCTCCTTGAGGCAGACGCGGTAGGCCGAGGAGAGGCGCTCCCAGTGCTCGACCAGGACCTGCCACAGGCGGAGCCGCTCGAACTCTTTTATCTTGGTGCTGCGCAGGAAGTCCGACAGCGCGGCCGCTTCCCGCTTCTGCCCGGTTTCGTCGAGCAGCTTGATCACGCCGATCCGGTCGGACAGGGGAAATCCAGGGGTCGCGGCGACCGTCTCCAGCGAGGCGGAGATTTCCTCTACGGCCTTGCCGTTGTCGGGGGGCAGCTCGGCGAGCAGCCTGCGCGCCTCCTCGACGTTGTACATTGGGTGGTCAACTTTATTGCCGAGACCGCTCAACCATTGGAGCATGTCAGGCCCTCCTCATGGAGCGCCGCCGGCGGCAACACGCCGCGGCGTGAACTGAATGGTACACCGATCGCCCTGGAGTGTAGAGGGCGGCGATGCCGCGTGAGGCATTTCCCTTGGCGGAAATGCCGGCGCGGTCTGTGTTCCGTGATCTATTCCACGGCCGCGACCGCCGTGGCTTACTTCTTTGGCAGGAAGAGATCCGTGATCGATCCTTCGGCGATTTCCGCCGCGAAGAACACCGTTTCGGAGAGCGTCGGATGGGGATGGACGGTGAGGCCGATGTCGGCGGCGTCCGCCCCCATCTCCAGCGCGAGCACAGCTTCCGAGATCAGCTCCCCGGCGTTCACGCCCACCATTGCTGCGCCGAGCAGGCGGTGGGTGCTCTGGTCGAAGAGGAGCTTGGTCATACCCTCGTCGCGGTCCATCGTGAGCGCGCGGCCGCTCGCAGCCCACGGAAACGTCGCCTTCTCGTACGGGATCCCTTTCGCCTGGGCTTCGGTCTCGGTCAATCCCATCCACGCGACTTCCGGATCGGTATAAGCGACCGAGGGTATCGTGCGCGCGTCGAAATACGCCTTGTGCCCGGCGATCACTTCCGCCGCGGTCTTGCCCTCGTGCGTCGCCTTGTGCGCGAGCATGGGATCGCCGCAGACGTCGCCGATCGCGAAGATGTGCGGCACGTTGGTCCGGAGCTGCCCGTCCACCGGGATGTAGCCGCGCTCGTCCACGCTCACGCCCGCCGCCTGCGCGTTGATGTCGCGCCCGTTCGGGCGCCGTCCCACCGCCATCAGTACGTAGTCGAAGACTTCGGGCCCGGGCGCCTTGTCGCCTTCGTAGGTCACCTTGAGCCCGTCCTTCTGCGGCTCGATCTTCGCGACTTTCGTTTTGAGCAGGATCTTCTCGTAGCGCTTCTCGATGCGTTTCGCGAGCGGGCGAACCACGTCCGGGTCCACGCCGGGGATGAGCGAATCCATGAGCTCGACCACCGTGATCTTCGCGCCGAGCGCGTCGTACACGGTCGCCATCTCCAGCCCGATGATGCCGCCGCCGATCACGAGAAGCCGCTTCGGCACTTCGGGGATCTCGAGCGCGCTGGTCGAATCGATCATGCGCCTGTCGTCGTAGGGAAAGCCCGGAATTCTTGCAATGCTGGAACCCGCAGCGATAACGCAATGATCGAATGAGATCGTCTTAATGCCTTGCGGGGATTCGACCCGCAAGGCATGGGGCGAAGCGAACCGTCCCTTGCCCTGCACCAGCCTCACCTTGCGCTGCCTGGCAAGACCCGCCAGTCCCTTCGTGAGCTTGCCCACGACGCCCGCTTTCCAGGCGCAGAGCTTCTCAAGGCTGATCCTGGGTTTGCCGAACTCGACGCCTGCGCGCGCGACCTCTTCGGCTTCGGTGAGCACCTTGGCGATATGGAGCAGCGCTTTCGACGGGATGCAGCCGACGTTCAGGCACACGCCGCCCAGCGTGGGGTAGCGCTCGACGAGCACCACTTGCTTGCCGAGATCGGCGGCGCGGAACGCGGCGGTATAGCCGCCGGGGCCTGCGCCCAGCACCAGCACCTCGGAGTGGATGTCGCCCTTCGGCCCGGTATAGGGAGTGACGGGGGTGGCCGCAGGCGGCGGCGTTGCGGGCTTCGCCTCGGCGGGCGCTTTCGCGACGGACGGGGCAGGGGCTGCTGCCGGCGCGCCCGGCGCTTTCGCTTCAGGTAGCGGCGTGGCGCCTTCGTTCGCTTCGAGCGTGAGGATGAGCGAGCCCTTGGAGACTTTGTCGCCCACCTTGAGCTTCAGCTCCTTCACCACTCCGGCGGCGGGCGAGGGCACTTCCATCGTCGCCTTGTCGGACTCGAGCGTGATGAGCGAGTCCTCCTCCTTCACCTTGTCGCCCGGCTTGACCAGCACCTCGATCACCGGGATGTTCTTGAAATCGCCGATGTCGGGGACCTTGACTTCGATGACGTTGCTCATAAGAAATTCAAGGTATTAACCACAGAGACACAGAGACGCCGAGGAGAGCGGGGCAAGAAACATTAAAGCAAAGATCAGCCAAAATCAGCGTTATTGCTTCAAGCTCTTATGGTGAAAATTCTTCGGTTTTCTCCGTGCCTCTGTGTCTCTGTGGTTCAGATTCATGTTCTGATCTGGCCGTCGCCGATTACCACGTACTTGAGCGACGTCAAACCTTCGAGCCCCACCGGGCCGCGCGCGTGCAGCTTGTCGGTGGAAATCCCGATCTCCGCGCCCAGGCCGTACTCGTAGCCGTCGGCGAAGCGGGTGGAGGCGTTCACGATCACCGAGCTCGAATCCACCTCGCGCAGGAAGCGCTGCCCGCGCGCCGGGTCCTCGGTCACGATGGCGTCGGTGTGCTGCGAGCCGTAGGTCGCGATGTGCTCGATCGCCTCGTCGAGGTCCTTCACCACTCGCACCGCGAGGATGGGGCCGAGGTACTCGGTGTACCAGTCCTCCTCGGTCGCGGGACGCATCTCCGGTACGATCTTGCGGGCTTCCTCGTCGCCTCGCAACTCGATGCCCTTTTCGAAATAGATCTTGCAGAGCGGCGGCAGGACCTTCCGGGCGATGCCGCGCGCGACGAGCAGCGTCTCCATCGTGTTGCAGGTGCCGAGGCGCTGGGTCTTGGCGTTGTCGGCGATGCGGACCGCCTTGTCAAGGTCGGCGCGGTCGTCGACGTAGGTGTGGCACACGCCGTGCAGATGCTTGATCATCGGTATTCGCGATTCGCGCATCAGCCGCTCGATCAGGTCCTTGCCGCCGCGCGGCACGATCACGTCCACGTAATCCTGCATGGTGATGAGCTCGCCGACCGCGGCCCGGTCGGTGGTCTCGACTACCTGCACCGCGGCCTCGGGCAGTCCCGCCGCCTTGAGCCCCGCGTGCACGCAGGCGGCGATCGCCTGGTTGGAGTGGATCGCCTCCGAGCCGCCGCGCAGGATCGCGGCGTTGCCGGACTTGATGCAAAGGCCGGCCGCGTCCGCGGTCACGTTGGGGCGCGATTCGTAGATGATGCCGACGACGCCCAGCGGCACGCGCATCTGTCCGACCTTGATGCCGGAGGGGCGCTCCTTGAGGTTGACGATCTCGCCGACGGGATCGGGGAGGGCCGCGATCTGCCTCAGCCCGTCGGCCATCGCCTCGATCACCTTGGGTGTCAGCGTCAGGCGGTCCATCATCGCGGCGCCGAGTTTCTTCTCCTTTGCCTCGGCGAGCTCGCGCGCGTTGGCCTCGAGCAGGCGCTTCGCATCGCGCTCGATCGCGCGCGCCGTCTCGGTGAGCGCGCGGTTGCGGGTTCCGTTGTCGGCCTTGGCGAGTATGCGCGAAGCCGCGCGCGCCTGGCGCCCGACGCCAGTCATGTAAGTTTGCACATCCATAAGAAGTTCCGCCGCGGCGGGCGGACTAGAAAAGCGCGGGCTGCTTCCGTTCCGCCGCCTGCGCGGCAGCGGCCATTTTACCCGGTTTAGGCAAGGGCTTGGCGCTCGCGCCGCTCGCGAAGCGCAAGGCGAGCTGCAGCAGTTCATCCCACACGTCGCCGCGGATCAGACCCTTCACCATGCGGTCCGCTTTCGCGGCGTGCAGGAGCGCGGCCTCAACCTGTTCCCCGCTAAAGCGCCGGCAGTTCTGCTGCATGAGTTGCTGGTGCGAATTGCCCCAGACTTTCGCCTCGCGCCACAGCTGCGGCGGGGTCCTGCCCGCGGCGATGCCGTCGACCACGCGACCGATGGCGCGGATCTCCTCCGCGATCGCCCACAGCACGAGCGGCGGGGCCACCCCTTCACCCTTCAGCCCGTCAACCATGCGGGCGAGGTGCAGAACGTCGCCTTCGAGCAGCGCTTCGCCGAGGTTGAACACGTCGTAGCGCGCGACGTCGAGCACCGCTTCGCGCGCCTGCTCGTAGGCGATTCCCCCCGCGGGGAAAAGGAGCGCGAGCTTCTGCACTTCCTGGTGCGCCGCGAGGAGATTGCCCTCGACTCGGTCGGCGATGAAATCGAGCGTCTCCGCGTCCGCTTCCTGGTTCTGGGCCTTGAGCCTGCCCGCGAGCCATTCGGGAAGGGCCTTGCGGGCGACGGGCTTCGCTTCGATCACGACGCCTGCGCGGTCGAGCGCTTCGAACCAGCCGGCTTTCTGCGCGCGCCAGTCGAGGCCGGGCAGGGTGATGAGCGTGACGGTGTCCTGCGGGGGCGATTCACAATGGCGCTGCAGCGCCTCGGAACCGTCGCTCCCCGGCTTGCCGGTGGGGATGCGCAGCTCGAGTATCCTGCGGGCGGCGAACAGCGACCGGGAATTCCCGGCGAAGGCGAGCTCGCTCCACCCGAAGCCGGCGTCGGCGGTGAGGACTTCGCGCTCGGCGTAGCCCTCGGCGCGGGCCTTCGCGCGGATGCGGTCGGAGGCTTCGAGCGCGAGCAGCGTCTCGTCGCCGAACACGGCGTAGAGCGGCTTGAGCTCCCTTGCGAGGTGCTGCTGCAGCTGCTCGGTGCTGACCCTCATGGTTCCTAACCGCAGAGGCGCAAAGGCGCAAAGTAAACGCAGAGACGGGACAATATTCTCTGTTGGTTCCTTTGCGTCACCTTTGCGTCTTCGCGTCTTTGCGGTTCAGGATTTGAGTTTCGCCGCCTGCAGGCGGCGCACCAGCTGCTGCACTGCGTCGTTGCGCATGTCGCGAAAGAGCAGCGCTTCCTCGGACTCCTTGGACAGCGCCTGCTCGTCGTTGAACGAATAGTCGCGCTTGAGCACGATCTCGCTCGCCGGGATGTGCTCCCGG
>JACPEF010000102.1:543-16365 GCA_016183675.1 Betaproteobacteria bacterium | reverse complement strand
CGCGGATTCTTGAGTATCGCCCGCGCGATCGCCACGCGCTGCTTCTCGCCGCCGGAGAGCTTGAGGCCGCGCTCGCCGACCCGCGCTTCGTACTTCTCGGGCAGGCTTTCGATGAAGTCGTGGATGTGCGCCGCGCGCGCCGCCTCGATCGCTTCTTCGCGCGTCGCATCCGGCCGGCCGTACTGGATATTGTAGTAAACAGTGTCGTTGAACAGCACCGTGTCCTGGGGCACGATGCCGATCGCCGCGCGCAAGCTGGCCTGCGTCAGGTCGCGGGTGTCGGCGCCGTTCACGACGATGCGTCCGCCTGAAACGTCGTAGAAGCGGTAGAGCAGCCGCGCGAGTGTGGACTTGCCCGAGCCGCTCGCGCCCACTACCGCAACCTTGGCGCCCGCGGGGATCTCGAAGCTCACGTCGAACAGGATCTGGCGCTTCGCCTCGTAGCTGAAGTTGACGCGCTCGAAGCGTACCGTGGCCGGGCCCGGCGCGAGCGCGAGCGCGTCGGGGCGGTCGGCGACCTCATGGTGCTCGCCGAGCAGCCGGAACATGCGGTCCATGTCCACCAGAGCCTGCTTGATCTCGCGGTAGACCATGCCGAGGAGGTTGAGCGGGATGTAGAGCTGGATCAGCAGCACGTTCACGAGCACCAGGTCACCAAGCGTGAGATCGCGCGCGACCACGCCCTGCGCGGCGAAGATCATGAGCAGCGTCACCGCGGCAGCGATGACGAAGCTCTGTCCGATGTTGAGCAGACCGAGGGAAGCCTCGGTCCTGACCGCCGCCGCCTCGTAGTGGCGCAGGTTCTCGTCGTAGCGCCGCGCCTCGTACTCCTCGTTGTTGAAGTACTTGACCGTCTCGTAATTGAGCAGGCTGTCGATCGCGCGCGTGTTGGCCCTGGAATCGAGATCGTTGGCGCGGCGCCTAATCTCCATGCGCCACTCGGTGACCGCGATCGTGAATCCGAGGTAGAGCGCGATCGCGACGAAAGTGATCGCGGCGAAGCGCCAGTCGAAGCGCGAGAGCAGGATGAAGGCGACCAGGCTGAACTCGAGCACCACCGGTATGATCGAGAACAGCATGTAGGAGAGCAGCGTGGAAATGCCGCGCGATCCGCGCTCGATGTCGCGCGAGACCCCGCCGGTCTGCCGTTCCAGGTGGAAGCGCAGGGAGAGGTTGTGCAGGTGCCGGAACACGGCGAGCGCGACGCGGCGGATCGCGCGCTGCGTGACGCGCACGAACACTAGGTCGCGCAGCTCCCCGAACAGCGTCGCGGAAAAGCGCAGCACCCCGTAGCCCGCGAGCAGCGCGAACGGCATCACCAGCATCGCCTTGGTCGCGTCGAGCGCGTCCACGACCTCCTTCAGCACCAGCGGCACGCCGACGTTGGCGAGCTTCGCGGTGACGAGGCAGATCAACGCGAGCGCCACCCTGCCCCTGAATTCCCACAGGTAGGGCAGCAGGAGCGCCACCGCGCGCCACTCGTTGCGGCCGCGCGCTTTGCCTGCGGTACCGAGCGGCGCCAACATTGTGCCGTGATGCGGGATCATGGGTTGACGATCGCCTCCGGGCGGGGCCTGCCTCGAAAGGGGCAGCTACGCCGGCGGGGCGGCGCAGCCGCTGAGAGCAGGGAATGGCATCATGCCGCGGCGGGGTACGGAATAATCCTAACATGGGGCACTTGCATGCCTTTTCCAAGTAAGGGGGCCGCACGCGGGCACGGGACGAAAAAAGGGCGCAGTTTTCAGGCCGCGCCCCAAAACGTACCCGAAGGAGGAGGATGAAAACACAGAGCGTCCCCGCTCCGTGCCTTCGACTGGATCCGAGCAAAACCAATGCCAGAGTCGTGGCCTCGAGAAATCAACAGGTTACGTTCCAGCGGGGAGCCGGCGGCGAGGCTCGTACGCACCACCGCGGCTCGGTTTCGACACCCGCGCACGCAATCGGCGCCCGCGACGGGACCCTCACTCCGGATCGTGATATTTGTAACGTAATGTAAAGTTGCAACCTTGCGGCTCGGTTTGCGTTCTAATTACGGTTAAAGCAGACGGCGGGGCCGGCGCTTTAACTGCACGGGTTCGAGCCGGACAGTAGCTGCCGCTCAACCCGCGCCGATTTGCGAAATAAGCGGACGGCAAGGCCACCGCTGTAAGTGTGCGTGTTCGAGGCGGACAGCGGCTGCCGCTCAAGCCGCACGAAGGTACCCGAGTCAAGGAAGGGCAGAACCATGAAGAGCACAATCTCGCTTGCGGTGCTGATGGCGCTGGCGGGCACCGGCGTCGCGGCACCGGACTTCACCGACACGGCACAAGTCATCTCCTCCAAACCGATCATCGAGCGCGTCACCGAGCCGCGCCAGGAGTGCGGACCCGCCGCCGCCGGCGCGCCTGCGCAGGAGCGCAGCGTCGTCGGCCCGATCGTGGGCGGCGTAGCAGGCGCCATCATCGGCAGCCAGGTCGGCCGGGGCAGCGGCAAGACCGCCGCCACCGCCGCGGGCGCGGTCGCCGGCACTATCGTCGGTGATCGCGTTGCCAACCCGGACAGCAATCGCTCGGCCACCGGCGCAGTGGTGGGCGGTGCTGCGGGCGGGTTGATCGGCGCGCAAGTCGGCAAAGGCAGCGGACGGGACGCGGCAGCCGCCGCCGGAGCGATCGCCGGCACCATGGTCGGCGACCGCGTGGACAACCGGCAGACCGCCAGCGCCCAGCCCGCGCAGCGCTGCCGCACCGTTGAGACCACCCGTGAGGTGATCCGGGGCTACACCGTCGTTTACCGCTACAGCGGGCGCGACATCACCACCACGCTGCCCTATAACCCGGGCAGCACGGTGCGCGTCGGCGTCAGCGTGATAGACGGAGCGCCGGCGGCGGGCGCCCCCCCGGCCAGCATGATGGGATCGAACGTGCGCGAGGTGGGCCAGCAAAACCCGTCCGCGCCGGCGGCCAGCACGCCCATCAGCGACCCGGGCGGTTACAACTACCGCTATTAGCAGTCCGCGGTCAGCCATCAGCCAGTTCGTGACGCGGCGCCTTCGGGCGCCGCGGTCGTTTTGAGCGGATCGCTGCGAGCTGAAAGCTGATCGCTGCTAAGTGAACTCCTGCGCGCGCCCGTAGGCGAACACGCCGGTCAGCAGGCGCGCCAGGCCGTAGCAGATCCAGGTGATCGTGCGCCGCGTGAGCGGCTGATCCTTCCAGCCCTCGCGCCGGAGCTGCCTCGCGCCGTCCGCCATGGCCGCCGTGAGGCTCTGCCGCAGTTGCGCGGCGAAGCCCCGGTCCTCGATCACGATGTTGGCTTCGCGCGCGAGCAGCAGGCTGAAGGGATCGATGTTGGAGGAGCCCACCGTCGCCCAGTGTTGGTCGATGACCGCGACCTTCGCGTGCAGGAAGCTCTTGTGGTACTCGTGGATCTCGATGCCGGCGTCGAGGAACGCGCCGTAGAGCGCGCGCGAGGCGTAATGCAGCAGCACGTACTCCACCCGCCCCTGCAGCAGCAGCACCACCCGCACCCCGCGCGCGGCGGCATCCATCAGCGCGCGCCGGAAGGAAAGGCCCGGAAAGAAATAGGGGTTCGCGACCAGGATCTCGCTGCGCGCCTGCTCGATCGCGGCGAGGTACGCCTGCTCGATGTCGCGGCGGTGCCGGAAGTTGTCGCGCACCAGGAAGCCCGCGCGCTGGCCGCCCCGCGGCACGGTGAACGGGCCGAGATCGCGCAGCCGGGGCCAGACCGATTTGAACTGCGTCGCCGTCACCAGCGCCCACAAACGCTTCACCACGGGGTACATCCTCGCCACCAGCGGTCCTTGCACGCGCACCGCATAGTCGAAGCGCGGCGGGGTGTGCCCCGGGGTGTTTATGTCGTCGATGATGTTGATGCCACCCGCGAACGCCACGCGCGCGGCGATCACGGCGACCTGGCGGGGCAGGCGCCGCAGCCGCGCGCGCTGGAAGCTCCACGGCGAGATATCGGGCCGGTACACCAGCAGATGCACTCCCGCGGCCTTCAGCTCCGTGACGAGCTCGGGATTCATGTCCTTCGAGCCGAAGCCGTCCACCATGACGTGGGTCGCCACGCCGCGCCGCGCCGCGCGCGCCAGCGCCGACGCAATCGCGCGGCCGCTTGCGTCGTCCTCGAAGATGTAGGTCTCGAGGTGGATCTCGCGCCGGGCGGCATCGAATTCCGCTTCCAGCGCCGGAAAGTACTCCACCCCGCTCCTGAGCAACGTGATCCGGTTGCCGTCGACGAACTCGGTCATGTGCGCGCTCTCACGCCCGGATGAGCGTTGCGGCGAGCGCCGCGTGGTCCGAAATGCGCGCCCACGTCCGCCCGTGGTGCACGTGGGCGTGCCGCACCTGGAAGCCGCGCACGTAGATGCGGTCGAGCGACATCATCGGCAGCACCGCCGGAAAGCTGCGCGCCGGGGCGCCGTTCACCAGCTCGAACACTTCGAACAGGTTCAACGGATGCGCGAGCTCGTGCGCGGCGCGGTAGCGCCAGTCGTTGAAGTCGCCGGCGACGATCAGCGGCGCTTTCGCCGGCACCAGGCGCTCGATCCTCTGGCGCAGCAGCTCGAGCTGGCGGCCCCGGCCGCGCCCGAGCAACCCCAGGTGGACGCACACGCAATGCAGCGGCTCGCGCCAGCCTGGCGGCTTGATCTCGCAATGCAGCAGCCCGCGCCGCTCGAAGCGGTGGGTGGATATGTCCTGGTTGTCCCAGCGCTGGATCGGAAAGCGCGAGAGGATCGCGTTACCGTGATGCCCGACGTCGTAAACCGCGTTCCTGCCGTACGCGTAGTCGCTCCATACCGCGTCCGCGAGGAACTCGTACTGCGGCGCCACGGGCCAGTCGGTGTAGCTCGCGGCGTGGTGGTGGTGGCTCCCGTGCACCTCCTGCAGGAACACGATGTCGGCGCCGAGCGTGCGCAGCTTTTCGCGCAGCTCGTGGATCACCAGCCGGCGGTTGAAGATCGAGAAGCCCTTGTGGATGTTGTAGGTGGCGACCCGCAGCGCGCGCATCGTTAGAAATTATTCGGAAATCAAGAACGATATCTTGCCGCGGATAAACGCCGACAGACGCCGATAAAAATCAAAAAACTCGAATTGTTGGAGTTGATTTCATTTGCGTTCATCTGCGTTCATCGGCCGCTTCACCGGCTTCGGGGTTTCCGGGGCGCTCCCGCAGCACGATCCCGTCGACCAGCGCCTCGAAGGTCACCACGACGGGGCGGCGCGGCACCCGGAGCGGAAGCGGGGCGGCCGTCGGCATACGCCGATAGGGTAACACCGGCCGGTTAAAAACGACCTGACGGAAGCGAATTACGAAACCGCGAGCATGCGGTCGAGCGCGATGCGGGCGAGCTCGGCTTCGTGCGGCGGCACCTTGATCTGGTTGACGACTTTGCCCGCGACCAGGTTTTCGAGCGCCCAGGCGAAGTGCTGCGGGTCGATGCGCGCCATGGTCGAGCACACGCACACGGTGGGCGACATGAACTGCACCACCTTGCCCTGCGGCTTGTACTGCTCGGCGATGCGGTTCACCAGGTTCAGCTCGGTGCCGACCAGCCAGCGCGTTCCCGGCGGGCTCGCCGCGATGGTCCTGATGATGAAATCGGTGGAGCCGACGTAATCGGAGAGCTTGCACACGTCAAACCTGCACTCGGGGTGCGAGATCACCATTCCGCTGGGATTCTGCTCGCGCCAGCGCAGGACGTGCTGCGGCTGGAACATCTGGTGCACCGAGCAATGGCCCTTCCACAGCAGGATCTTCGCCATTTTGATCTGCTGCGGCGTAAGCCCGCCCAGCTCCTCGTCGGGGTCCCACACCAGCATCTCGGCGAGCGGGATGTCCATGAGGTAGCCGGTCCAGCGTCCGAGGTGCTGGTCAGGGAAGAACAGGACCTTCTCGCGCCGCTTGAACGACCACTCGAGGATGCCCCGCGCGTTGGACGAGGTGCAAACGATGCCGCCGTGCTCGCCGCAGAAAGCCTTCAGGTCCGCCGCCGAATTGATGTAGGTCGCCGGCGTCACATGTTGGTCGGGGTCGAGCACGGTGGCAAGCTCGCGCCAAGCGCGCTCGACCTTGGCGAGGTTCGCCATGTCGGCCATCGAGCAGCCGGCGTTCAGGTCGGGCAGGATCGAGACCTGGTCCGGCTTGGAGAGGATGTCCGCCACCTCCGCCATGAAGTGCACGCCGCAGAACACGATGTACGGGGAGTCGGTCTGCGCGGCGAGCCGCGAGAGCTGGAGCGAGTCGCCGGTGAGATCGGCGTGCTTGTAGACCTCGGGGCGCTGGTAGTGATGGCCGAGGATCACCGCCTGCTTGCCGAGCTTGGCCCTGGCGGCGAGGATGCGCCCCTCGCAAGCCTCGTCGGCGAGCGGCTTGAAGCGATCGAATGTGACGGTCGCGGTTTCCATCCTGATGCGGCGGCTATCACGTAGCCTGGGAGATTATCATACTCTGACACCAAATCGAGCCCGCTGGTGCCGCAAAAAAAGCCAGAGTCCGCATTTTGGTCAGGGTTTTTCCGCGCCTCGCCCGCCGCGCTGCGGCAGCTCGCGTATCGCTTCCGCGTTGCTCCACGAAAAAACCTTCGCGGCCGCTTCCTGCCACGGCAGCCACTCGTAGCGCAGGTGCTCCTTGCGCTGGAGCGTGACCGCAAGCCCCTGCGGCACCCGGAGCGCGAACACGTGCTCGGTGTTGTGCGTCACGCCCGGGGCGTAGCGGCTGCGCCAGCGCCGGTAGATCTCGTAGCGGTTCTGCTTGCGCCAGTCGGTGAGCTCAAATTGCGCGGCATCGAGCCCGGTTTCCTCCCTGAGCTCGCGTACCGCCGTCTCCGCCAGGCTCTCGCCCTCGTTCTGGCTTCCCGTCACCGACTGCCAGAAGCCGGGCCGATCCGCGCGCTCGAGCAGCAGCACCCTGAGGTCCGGCGTGTGCACCACGACCAGGACCGAGACCGGGATCTTATATGCCATACATTAGCCGCCAAGATGGCATGGACGCCAAGAAATGAAGAATTAAACAGACGGCCTTGCTGAATCGTGAAATCCCGTATCAGCGTAACGGGGATAGCGGCAGCCCCGTGACGCTGTCGCGGTCCACGACCACGAGGAAAATGCGCCCGCTGCCGCTCCAGTAGGCCGCCGCATCCTCCAGGATTTGGAGGCCCGTCGTCACCGCCTCCGGGGCGCGCCGCGCCAGCTCCATCCCGCGCCGCCAGTGCACGATGGCCCCCGGCACCCCGCGCCCGGCGAAGTCCAGCATGCATTCGTGCAGCGCGTCCCAGTTGTGCCCGAAATAATCAGGCAACGAAAACACCGCGGCACAGCGCCGGAAAAACGCGTCGCGGTCGGCCACGCCGGCGAGGTCGAGGTCAAGCCAGGCGAGGCCCGCCCGCTTCGCCGCCGCTCGCAGCGGCCCCATTATCCGTGGCGCGGCGCGTATCCCGGAAGGTTTCGATTTGAGCAGCTTGTCGTATCTCATTTGAGAATAAGGCGTGATTCGTGATTCGTGAATCGAGCACCCCCTCACCCTGCCCTCTCCCCCAGCCGGGGGAGAGGGAGTCAGATGATGGATCGAATCATGGTTCTTCCTTGATGCGTCGGTAACTGCGATAGTGGTCATCTGTGTAATACAGCTCCCCGCCCCTGCCGGCAACGATGCGCCGCGCGCCGCGGTCCTTCGCGCCGGGGGTTCTCACGGTGTACTCCCGGTAGTATCCCCGCGCCCTGGCTGGAAGCCTTTGCTCGAAGTTGCCGAAGACGACCCCGTCGCGCGGGAAGGGAAACGGCCCGCCCTTGCGGATCAGCGAGATCGTTTCGCGCGCCTCGTCCGGCAGCTCCGCCGCGGAAATTTCCGGTTGCGCATCGGATGCGGGACCACTCCCAGATACCGCGCCGACCAGAGAAAACAGACATACAAACAGTGCTAGCCGGAAATTCGCCATGGTCCTCGAGTGCCAGAACAGCCGCCCCGGCGAAGTCAACCCGCTTTGACGAACGTTCCTTCTTCAATCGCCTTGCGAATGTAGCGCATGAAGACGAGAGCCTTGTCGGTCGCAAGGAGAGTGGCATCCCCGATATCCGAGAGCGGAACCGGAAACGTGTAATCGATACCTTCGGAGGGAACATGGACGGTGTAATACGCGAAGCCTTGCCGGTATTTCGCAAAGCGCACCTCGTTGTCCTTCACGATTTCCCTGATGTCCATGTTATCGGCGTCTATCGGCGTTCATCCCGTTCCAATGATCTCCGCAAACACCTCAGGATCGATAGTCCGCGATGCGCCTGGAAGTGCTTCCGGCTGGCGCAGCCGGATATGGAGCTCGCGCAACTGCTGTTCATCGACTGTGTTCGGCGCATGCGTGAGCAGGCACTGCGCGCGCTGGGTCTTGGGGAACGCGATCACGTCGCGGATGGAATCCGCCCCGGCCATCAGCGCGACGATACGGTCGAGCCCGAAGGCGATTCCGCCGTGCGGCGGCGCGCCGTACTGCAGCGCCTCCAGCAGGAAGCCGAACTTGGCCTGCGCCTCGTCCGGGCCGATGCCGAGGGCGCGGAACACCTTCTGCTGCACGTCCTGGCGGTGGATGCGCACCGAGCCGCCGCCGATCTCCCAGCCGTTCAGCACCAGGTCGTGCGCCTTGGCGCGCGCGGCGCCCGGATTGGCATCCAGCAGGTCCTCGTGGCCGTCGGCGGGCGATGTGAACGGGTGGTGCATCGCGGCCCAGCGCTTCTCCTCCTCGTCCCACACGAACATCGGGAAATCGAGCACCCACAGCGGCCGCCAACCGGGTTGCCCCAGGCCGCGCTCGCGGCCGATTTTCTCCCGCAGCGCGCCGAGCGTCTCGTTGGCGATCCTCGCTCGGTCAGCGCCGAAAAAAATGAGATCGCCGTCGCACGCGCCGGTGCGGTCGAGTATCGCCTTGATCGCCGCGGCAGAGAGGAACTTCAGGATCGGCGACTGCAGCCCTTCGGCCCCCCGCTCCATCGCGTTCACCTTGACGTAAGCGAGGCCCTTCGCCCCGAGCGTCTTGACGTATTCCGTATAGCCGTCGATCTCGCCCCGCGTGAGCGCCCCCCCCTGCGGCACGCGCAGCGCGGCGACCCGCCCGTCGGCGAGACGCGCGGCGTCCCGGAAGACCTTGAACTCGACGTCCCTCGCGGCGTCGGTGAGCTCGGTGAGCTCCAGCGGCACGCGCAGGTCCGGCTTGTCCGAGCCGTAGCGCGCCATGGTCTGCGCGTAAGTGAGCCGCGGGAAGGGGTTCGGCAGCTCGACGCCGATCACCTCCTTGAACGCGTGGCAGATCAGCTCCTCCACGATCCTCGTGATTTCGCCCTGGTCGAGGAACGAGGTCTCGATGTCGATCTGGGTGAACTCGGGCTGGCGGTCGGAGCGCAGGTCCTCGTCGCGGAAGCACTTCACGATCTGGTAATAGCGGTCGAAGCCCGCCATCATCAGCAGCTGCTTGAAGAGCTGCGGCGATTGCGGCAGCGCATAGAAGTGCCCCGGGTGCACGCGCGAGGGCACCAGGTAGTCGCGCGCGCCCTCGGGCGTCGAGCGCGTGAGCATCGGCGTCTCGACGTCGATGAAGCCGTGACGGTCGAGGAAGTTGCGCACCGCCATGGTGGCGCGATACCTCAGCTTCAGGTTGTTCTGCATGAACGGGCGCCGGAGATCCAGCACGCGGTGCTCGAGCCGCACCGTCTCCGAAAGGTTGTCGTCGTCCAGCTGGAACGCCGGCGTGAGCGATGCGTTGAGGATTTCGATACTCTGCGCCAGCACCTCCACCTCCCCGCTGGGAAGATCGGGATTCACCGTCCCGGCCGGGCGCCCGCGCACCTTGCCCGCGACCCGGATCACGAACTCGTGGCGCAGCCGGTCGGCCGTCCTGAAGGTCCCGGGAGTGTCCGGGTCGCACACCACCTGCACCAGGCCCTCGCGGTCGCGCAGGTCGATGAAGATCACCCCGCCGTGATCGCGGCGGCGGTGTACCCATCCGCACAAGGTCACGCTCTGGCCGAGATGCTTGCGGTTCACCAGGCCGCAGTACTCGCTACGCATGCTGGAATCGACTGGCGGGAAACCGCCGATGAACGCAGATGAACGCAGATAAATTCAACCCCAAAAAAAATTAACGCAAAGGACACAGAGGAAGGAGCAAGACGCAAAGCTTTTTTTCATTATGGCATTCGAGTCTTTTCTTCGCGTCTTTGCGCCTTTGCGTCGAAGGTTCTTGTTCTTTGTCAGCGTTAATCGGCGTTTATCTGCGGCTAATTATTGTCTTTCGGATTTTTGAGATGAGTTCTTACTCATTGACCGCTTTCTGCTGCGGCACCGCGGGCCGCGCGACGCTGCTCCTGCGGCTCGCGCCGTTGGGCGCAACCACTCCCATCGAGATGACGTACTTGAGCGCCTCGTCCACCGTCATGTCGAGCTCGATCACTTCGCTTTTCGGCACCATCACGAAGTAGCCGCCGGTAGGATTCGGCGTGGTCGGCACGTAAATGCTGAGGTAATCGCCTTTCAGGTGGTTCACGACGTCACCACCGGGCTGCCCGGTGAGGAAAGCAATGGTCCACATGCCTTCGCGCGGCCACTGCACGAGCAGCGCCTTCCGGAACGCCTGTCCGCCGGGCAAGAACAGCCTGTCGCTCACCTGCTTCACGCCGTTGTAGATCGCGTTGACCACCGGGATGCGCGCGAGCACGCCTTCCCAGAAGGTGACCAGCCGCTGGCCGATGATGTTGGCGGCCAACACGCCGGTCACGAACACGATCAGCACCGTGAGCACCACCCCCATGCCCGGTATGTGCACGCCGAGCCAGCTCTCGGTGCGATACTCGGGCGGCAGCAGCAGCAGGGTCTGGTCCATGGTGCTCACGAGCAGGTTCAGCACCCACAGGGTGATCACCAGCGGCACCCAGATCAGGAGGCCCGCGATCAAGTAGCGTTTGACCAGGCTTTTTTTCGTCATGGAATGCGATCACCACGCGGCGCTTCAAAGCGAATGAGCATAGCAGGAAACGGCGCGGCTCAGGGCGGCGGCGGGCGGACTCCCGGTCGCGGCAACCGTGTCAGCGGGGACACTGGAGACGGCGCGCGCGCTAGTGCCGTTCCAACTATTGGTAATCCAGCCAGTACGATCAGCCCCGATCGTCGCCGGCAGGTGAGTCGCCCCAGCTTGGAAAAACAAGTTGGAACGGCACTAGCTGCTCGCCGGGCAAGCCCCGGCGCCGCAGGTGGCGTCATCTTTGGAAGATTCCTTGCCGGAGTTTTCCGCAGACTTGGAGCTTTCGGCGGGCTTTTCCTGCTTGGCTGGCGGCTTGGCCCCCTTGTTCTTGAAGTCGGTCGCGTACCATCCGGTACCCTTCAAATGGAAGCCGGCCGCGGTCACCATTTTGTCGAAGGTGCGCTTGCCGCACTTCGGGCAATCGGTGAGCGGCGCATCGCTCATGCGTTGCAGGTATTCCTTCTGGAATCCGCACGCGCCGCAGCGGTATTCGTAAATCGGCATGCTGCCTCCCAACCTAAAAAAACCATTATACCTTAGAAGGTTAGCCCAAGCCTACGGGATCTGGGGGCAACCCCGTGAATTGCAAGACGACACCGGCGGAGGTGCTCGTGTGGCGCCCCACCACGCGAAACGGCACAATCCGGAACCGACGACGACCCTGCGCATGATCGTGACCGCACAGCGCTTGCTGCACTCTCTTGCCATCGCGCTGCTCGCCGCTTCCCTGTCCGCCGCCGCGTGGGCGCAGCGCGGCGATGAGGACACCAGCAACGTCTATATGACCGGCCCCGAAGTGCGGCCCACGGCCCCGATCGACGGCGACCTGGTGGCCGCCGCGGGGCGCATCAGCCTGGAGCATCCGGTCGAGGGCGACGCCGTGCTCGTGGCGGGCTCCATCGACTTGCGGGCTGTCGTTGGCGATGATCTGCGCGCCGCCGGGGGAATCGTGAGCCTGTCCGGGCGTGTTTTGGGCGAGGCGCTGATCGTCGGGGGCAGCATCGCGATCGGACCCGAGGCCGCAGTCGCCGGCCGCACCTGGCTTGCCGGCAGCGATGTCGCGCTCGGCGGCCGCTTCCACAACGGGGTCACGGCCTACGCGAGGAACATCCTGGTGCTGGCGGAGATAACGGGCAACGTGCGCCTGGTGGGCGAAACCATCGAGATCCTGCCCGCGGCGCGGATCAGCGGCACGGTGACCTACGTCAGCAACACCGAGATCAAGGTCCATCCCGGCGCGCGCGTCTCCGGCAAGATCGTGCGCGAGCCCGGCACGTTCCCGGTGCTGCGGCTGCCGGGCTGGCCGCCGTTCCGGCCGCTGCTCATGTTCGGGCTGCTCGCGGCGGGCGCGCTCCTGCTCGCGCTCTTCCCGCGCTTCACCGCCTCCGCCTTGCGCGCGGTGGGCGCCTCGCCGCTGAGCAGCCTCGGGCTCGGCACCGCCATTCTCTTCAGCGGGCCGCCCGTGATCGTGCTGCTCGTCATCACCATCATCGGCATTCCGATCGCTCTGGTGCTGGCCGGGATCTACGCCGCGGCGCTGCTCGCCGGCTTCCTGGTCACGGCGTTTTTCGTCGGCGAGCGCCTGCTGCAGATCGCGCGCCGGCAGGCCGCAACCGGCTACTGGGTGCGCGTTGCCGCGCTCGCGGTCGCGCTGCTGTTGCTTTGGTTCGTGCGCCACCTGCCCTACGCCGGCGGGTTCCTGATCCTGCTGGCGCTGGTCATCGGGCTCGGTGCGATGGTGCTGCAGGCATTCAGCAATTACGCGGGGCGCGCATGACACAAACCGCAAATCCGGACCGGATGCAGACAAGATCAACCCCGGGAGGCCTTGGCCACAGAGAGCACAGAGCACACAGAGGAAAAGCAAAGAGTCGATGCGGGATTCGGGATGCGGGATGCGAGATGCCGTATATAAGTTATCCCGTATCACGGATTGCGCATCGCGGATCGTGTCTCGCGGATCGCGCATCGCGGATCACGCTCGGTGAACTCTGTATCTTACGTGGCTTGTTCTTGATTCTTGTCGGCGTCTATCGGCGTTAACCGGCGGCTAACGTTTTTGAACTAGGTATGGGCTCCTACGGACGCTGCCGGCATCTGGTCGACCGGGCGCGTGCGCTCGGCGCGGTTCCCACCGCCGTCGCCTATCCGCTCAGCCGCGATGCGCTGGCGGGCGCCCTTGAAGCGCGCGTCGCGGGCCTGATCGCGCCGACGCTCATCGGCCCGCAAGCCGACATCCACCGCATCGCGAAGGAGAGGGCAAGTACGTGTTCGAACTGAGAGGCCTGCCATGAGCGATACAGCCGAGAAGATCGAGATCCACCGCGGGCTGAAAGGCGTGTACTTCGAGCGCTCGCGCGTGTGCTACATCGACGGGCGCGCTGGTGAGCTGCGCTATCGCGGCTACTCGATCCACGACCTTGCCGAGCGTTCGACGTTCGAGGAAACCTGCTACTTGCTCCTCATGGGCGAATTGCCCGCGCGCGCACGGCTGGAGGCGTTCGCCGCGGAGCTGAAGGCAGCGCGGACGCTGCCCGCCCCGGTCTACGACGTGATCCGGACGGTGAAGGGTGCTCACCCGATGGATGTGTTGCGCACCGCCGTGTCGGCCCTCTCCGCGTTCGACCCCGAGACCGCCGACAAGTCGCCCGCGGCGACGCTGCGCAAGGGCGTCCGGCTCACCGCGCAGGTGCCGATGATCGTCGCCGCGCATGAGCAAATCCGCAATGGCCGCGAACCCGTGGCGCCGGACCTGCGCCTTGGCCACGCGGCGAACTTCCTCTACATGCTCAAGGGGAAGGAACCCGGCCCGGACGCCGCGCGGCTGATGAACATCGACATGGTATTGCATGCCGAGCACGGCTCGAATGCCTCATCGTTCGCGGCGCGCGTGGTGGCCGGCACCGAGGCCGACCTGCACGGCGCGATCACCGCCGCCGTGGCGGCGCTCGCTGGCCCGGCGCACGGCGGGGCGGCGGAAAACGTCATGCGCATGGCGCAGGAGATCGGCGACGCGTCCAGGGCTGCCGAGTACGTGAGGGCGAAGCGCGCGAACAATGAGCCCGTCATGGGATTTGGCCACCGCGTCTACCGCGCCGAGGATCCGCGCGCGCGCCACATGCGCGCCGGCGTCGAGAAGCTCTCGCGCGAGATGGGCCAGCCGCAGTGGTACCAGATCCTCGAGGCAGTCGTGGAGGCCATGAAGCCCTACGCGCGCCACGGCGTGAACGTGAACGTGGACTTCTACGCGGGCGTCGTCTACTACCTCAACGGGATCCCGGAAGATCTGTTCGTGCCGGTCTTCGCCGTGGGACGCGTGCCGGGGTGGACGGTGCAGGTGCTCGAGCAGATCGAGAACAACATCCTCATCCGACCGCTCACCCTCTACAACGGACCCGAGCCGCGGCCGTACGTGCCAATCGAGCAACGCTAGAACTCCGAACGCTGAATCCAGCCGCAGATAAACGCAGATAAACGCGGATCAAGAACCGCACCCGAGACGCAATACTGCCGGGGACGAACGATGAGAGACAAAGCTCTCCTTCTGCGTGATTCTTTTTCGCCGCCGATGGACGCCGAAAAAGCAAGACCAGCAAGATCAAAGGGCGGGATCCACAGGACCGACAGGATTCAAGCAAGAATTCATCAATCTCATGGCTCCTGCCGGTCCTGCCTGATTTTTTGTTTCTCGCTTTGAGTTTTTGATTTTTTCATCTGCGTGTATCGGCGTTTATCTGCGGCTAATCCTGGTTTTTGATTCCCGGGACGGGTATTAGGCGCGGGCGAGCACGATCGCGGCAGTGGCGACGATATCCTCGACGCTTGCGCCGCGCGAGAGGTCGCTCAGCGGCCGCGCGAATCCCTGCAGCACCGGCCCGATGGCGCGCGCGCCGGCGAGGCACTGGGTGAGCTTGTAGCCGATGTTCCCCGCGTCGAGGTCGGGGAAAACGAGCACGTTCGCTTTCCCCGCGACCGGGCTTTCGCCCTTCAGCTTCTTCGCCGCCACTTGCGGCACGAGCGCCGCGTCCGCCTGCAGCTCGCCGTCAATGGCGAGGTCCGGCGCGCGCTCCCGCGCGACGGCGAGCGCGCGGGTCACCTTCTCGACCCGCGCGTGCTGCGCGCTGCCCTTGGTGGAGAACGAGAGCAGCGCGACGCGCGGCTCCTCGCCCAGAAGCGCCCGACAGGTCTGGGCTGACGCGAGCGCAATGTCGGCGAGCGCCTCGGGATCCGGATCCACGTTGACCGCGCAGTCCGCGTAGATGAAGCCCTTCGCCGCCCCGCCCCCCACATCGGGAACGATCATCAGGAAAAAGCTGGACGGGGTGCGGATTCCCTTGGCGAGCCCCACGGTCATCAGCCCCGCCTCGATCACGCGCGCGGTGGTGGTCGTTACGCCGGCGATTAACGCGTCCGCGTCGCCGGTCCTGACCATCATTCCGGCGTGGAACAAGGGCTTCCTAACCAGTCGCTCCGCGACCTTCAGGTTCGCGTTCGGGCGGCCGCCTGAATAGAGAGCCGCGTAAGCCTCGAGCTTGACGCTCTCCGCCGGATCGAGCACGTCAATACCGTCGAGCGTCACCCCCGCGCGCGCGGCCGCCGCGCCGACTTCGCCGCGCGTGCCAACCAACACCGGAGTTGCGATGCCGAGGTCCTTCAGCCTTCTTGCGGCCGCAACGATGCGCTCGTCATGCCCTTCCGGAAAAACCGGGCGCTTGCCGCCTGCCCGCGCCCGGGCAACGCAAGCATCAATGACATCATTAATGGGAGGAGCCATTGCCTGCTGCGATCCGCGCAATGTACCGGGCCGGCCGTGCGCGAGG
>JACPEF010000102.1:0-529 GCA_016183675.1 Betaproteobacteria bacterium | reverse complement strand
GCCGGCCGGGCGCGAGGGATGAGGGATGAGGGATGAGGGATGAGGAATGCTTAGAAGCAGGTTAGCTGCCGCTTAGAGCAAAGGCCCGACCAGACAAACAGCGCAGACAGCGGGGTGAGATTCGGACCTTCTTCCCTCATCCCTCCGCCCTGGTCTTCGACCCCGGCCCGTCGCGCTGCATCGCGTCGGGCGTTCGCCGGCTCAAATGTGCGCAGGCACATTTTTCGAAACCCCGGCTCACCCCTCATCCCTAGAAGGGTATGTCGTCGTCCATCTGGTCGAACGCCCCGCCACCCTTTTTCGGCTGCGGCTTGTTGTTTCCGCCGGCGGCGGTCGCCGCGGCGGGCTCGCGCGCCATCGCTTCCGCGCCGCCGCCGCGGCTGCCGAGCAACTGCATGCGGTCGGCCACGATCTCGGTGGAATAGCGATCCTGGCCGCTCTCCTTGTCCTGCCACTTGCGGGTGCGGATGCGCCCCTCGACGTAGACCGGGGAGCCCTTCTTCAGGTATTCGCCGGCGATCTCGGCGAG
>JACPEF010000101.1 GCA_016183675.1 Betaproteobacteria bacterium | reverse complement strand
TCATATCTGCGTTTATCTGCGTTTATCTGCGGTTTCATCCTAGATCTTGACCGAGCGCAGGAAGCTCGCCCGCTCGCGCGCCCCCGCCATCATGAAAGACAGATCGGATCCGCTCAGGATGAAACGCATGCCGAGGCCGATGCACTTCTGCATGATCGGAGGATCGTAGATCCCGCCCATGCCGGGGAATTTTCCGTGCTTGCGGCACGCTGCGATCACTTTCTGGTAGGCGTCCTCGACCCTGGGGTCGGTGAACTTCCCCGGGATGCCCATTTCGGCGCAAAGATCGTTGGTGCCGATGAGGAGCACGTCCACGCCCTGCACGGCGGCAATCGCATCCGCGTTGGCAATAGCTTTAGGGGTTTCGAGCATCACCACGACCATCGTCTCCTCGTTGACGAGCCGGATCGCGTCCCCCACCGTCACGCTCCTGAAGCTAAGCTGGGGCTGCGCGCCCGCCACCGAACGGTGGCCGAGCGGCGGATAGCGGCAGGCGCGCACGATCCGCTGCGCTTCATCCGGCGTGTCTACGTGCGGCGCGACGATGCCCTGCGCCCCCGCGTCCAGCAGCCGGCTCGCATGGTAATGCTCGTGGCCGGGCACGCGCACAATTGGGGTGATGCCTGCGGCGAGCGAGGCGAACGCGATTTGCGCCGCCGTCTCCACGTCGAGCGAGCTGTGCTCCATGTCGATGAACAGCCAGTCGAAGTCGCAGGTCCTGGCGATGGTGGCGATGTCCACGGTGCGGGCCTGGCGCATGCCCATCCCGAGGGCGAGGCCGCCGGACGCGAGCCGGCGCTTGGTGTGATTGGGAACGGCTTCCATGCGTTCTCCTGGTGATGGCTGGACGCGAGGCCGCATTTTAACCGCATATGCGCGCTCGCGCCGGAAGGGGTGACGAATATCCAGTTCCAGGTTCCAGGTTCCAGGTTCAAGGTTCAAGGTTCAAGGTTCAAGGTTCAAGGTTCAAGGTTCAAGGTTCAAGGTTTGACTTGGAACTTTGAACTTTGAACTTGGAACTTTGAACTGGGTGTCACCACGTATCGCGTCACCATTTCTCGTCACTTCTTTATAATGGCGGGATGCCCGCCATCCGGGTTCTGCCCGATCTGCTCATCAGCCAGATCGCGGCCGGCGAAGTCGTTGAACGCCCCGCCTCCGCGTTGAAGGAGCTGCTCGAAAACAGCCTCGACGCCGGCGCGCGCAGCGTCACGGTGCAGCTTGCCGGCGGCGGCGCCAAGCTCATCAAGGTAATGGACGACGGCGCGGGCATCGCCCGTGACGAGCTGCCGCTCGCCCTCGCCCGCCACGCCACCAGCAAGATCGCATCTCTCGACGAGCTCGAGCGCGTCGCGAGCCTCGGCTTTCGCGGCGAAGCGCTGGCGAGCATCGCGGCGGTCTCGCACCTTACCCTGACCACCCGCAACACCGGGGACCGGCACGCCTGGGCCGTGTCGGCCAGCGGCGCCAGCATATCGAAGATCGCTCCGGCCGCGCTGGCAAGCGGCACCAGCGTGGAGGTGCACGATCTCTATTTCAACACCCCGGCACGGCGCAAGTTTCTGAAGTCCGAGGCGGCCGAGTTCGGGCACTGCGACGAGGCGTTCAAGCGCGTCGCGCTCTCGCGCCCCGGGGTCGATTTCACGCTGCAGCACAACGGCCGGGCACAACGGCGCCTCAAGCCCCAGGCGCTGCGCGAGCGCGTCGGCGCGCTGCTGGGCGAGGAATTTGACGCAGCGGCGCTCGCGCTCGACGAAGCGAGCGCCGGCCTTCGGCTCTACGGCGTGATCGGCCTGCCGCAGCAGGCGCGCGCCGCGCGCGACGCCCAGTATTTCTTCGTCAACGGCCGCCCCATTCGCGACAAGCTCGCCGCCCACGCGATCCGGCAGGCCTACCAGGACGTGCTGCACCACGACCGCCATCCGGCCTTCGTGCTGTTCCTGGAGACCGACCCCTCGCAGGTGGACGTCAACGTCCACCCCGCCAAGACCGAGGTGCGCTTCCGCGACGCGCGCGGCGTGCACCAGTTCATCTTCCACGCGCTGAACCGCGCGCTCGCGCAATCCATCGCGGGCGCGGCCGCCGGGCCCGCGCGCGCCACGGCGTCTCCGGCCGCTTTTCCCGCGGCGGCATTCGCAGGGGCGGGGCGCGACAGCAGGGCGCTCGGGCTGGCCGAGCCTGCGGCGTTCTACGAAACGCTGTTCGGTCAGCGCCGTTCCCTCGCGCAGAGCCCTGGTCCGGCCCCGGATGAGTCCGACGACGCCCCGCTGGGCTTCGCACTGGCGCAGCTCGCGGGGATCTACGTGCTCGCGCAGAACCGGCACGGCCTGGTGATCGTGGACACGCACGCGGCGCACGAGCGCATCCTGTACGAGAAGCTGAAGGGGGCGCTCGAGACACGCGAGATCCCGATGCAGCCGCTGCTGGTACCGGTCGCTTTCGGCGCCGAGCCGCTCGACGTAGCGACCGTCGAGGAGCACGGCGCCACGCTGCGCACCATCGGTTTCGACGTCGCAGCGGCATCGCCGACCTCGCTCGTCGTGCGCGCGGTCCCCGCGCTGCTTGCGGATGCTGACGCGCGGGCGCTCGCTCGCGACGTGCTGCGCGAGATCCGCGAATACGGGGCGAGCCGCGTGCTCACCGAGCGGCGCAACGAGCTGCTCGCGACCATGGCCTGCCACGCGGCGGTGCGCGCCAACCGCACGCTCACCCTGCCGGAGATGAACGCGCTGCTGCGCGAGATGGAAGTGACCGAGCGCTCCGGCCAGTGCAACCACGGCCGGCCCACCTGGCATCAGGTCACGATCGCGGAGCTCGACAGACTTTTCATGCGCGGCCGCTGAAGTCAGTGACGAAGTGACGCAGTGACGCAAAAGCGAAAATCAAAACCGAAAGTTGCGCGGAAAAAACCCGCCGCGCCGCGCCGCGCCGCACGCGCGAAGCGCGCCGCTCCGTCTGCGCCCTCATCCCGCATCCCGCATCCCGCATCTCCGGGTAGTTCACCCTCATCCCTCCGCCCTCCTCCCTCGGCAAAACCGCCGCCGGCCATCCTGCTGATGGGGCCGACCGCGAGCGGCAAGACCGGCGTCGCCATGCGGCTCGCGCGCGAGCTGCCGTGCGAGATCATCAACGTGGATTCCGCCCAGATCTACAAGGGCATGGATATCGGCACCGCCAAGCCCGGCCCCGATCTGCTCAGGCGGGTGCCGCACAACCTACTCGACGTCATCGAGCCGCACGAGAGCTATTCCGCCGCGCGTTTCCGCGACGACGCGCTCGCGGCGATGCGCGAGATCACGGAGCGCGACCGCATCCCGCTGCTGGTCGGAGGCACGATGCTCTATTTCAAATCGCTGGTCGAGGGGCTCAGCGAGCTGCCGGAGGCGGACCCGATGATCCGGCTGGTGATCGACACGATGGCCGAGGAACAGGGATGGCCGGCGGTGCACGCCCGGTTGAGGCAGGTCGACCCGGAAACGGCGGCGCGGCTCTCTCCCAACGACGCGCAACGCATCCAGCGCGCGCTCGAGGTCTATTACATCAGCAGCAAGCCGATGTCGGACTTCCTGAAGAAACCCAAGTATGTCTACTTCCCCTATACCCCGATCAAGGTCGCGCTCGTGCCCGGCGACCGCGAGAAACTGCACGATCGCATCGCGCGGCGCTTCGACGCCATGCTCGAGGGCGGGCTCGTCGCGGAGCTGAAGCAGCTGCGCGAGGAGTTCGGCCTCGAGGCGAGCATGCCCTCGATGCGCTGCGTGGGATACCGCCAGGCGTGGGATTATCTCGAAGGCAGGATCGACCTGGCGGGGCTGCGCGAGCAGGGCATCGCCGCCACCCGCCAGCTCGCCAAGCGCCAGCTCACCTGGCTGCGCTCGATGGAGGGCGTGACCGAGTTCGACTGCCTGGAGCAGGACGTCGCCGAGCTCGTGCTCGAATACCTGCGGCGCGAGCTCGAAGCGCTGGTGGTCAGCGGCTAGCGCCGTTCCAACTATTTGCGCGTAATCCAGTCAGTTCTACATGCCCTGATTACCGCCGGCAGGCAAGTGCCGTTCCAGCTATTTCGAGCTATCTGTGATGCGTGATCGAGGCATGATATTCAGCAGAAGAGTTCTCGTGGTCATCAGGCCAATCAGGTTGGAACGGCACAAGCCGCCCGAGTTTTGAGAAACAAGTTGGAACGGCACTAGGCCCCGTCTCACTTGTAATGCGAAGTCATGTACCGCAGCCTTTCGGCGACGGCTTTGAGCAAGGACACGCTGAACGCGGGCCTCGTCCTCACGAGCGCCAGGAAGTCGTTGCGGTTGATCGCCAGCAAGGAGCAGTCGGTCTCAGCATCGGCGCTCGCGATGCGAGGGGACTTGTCGACCAGGGCCATTTCTCCGAAAACCCCGCCGGGCCCGATTTTTTCGACGATCGTGGATTGTATGGAAACCGCAACCCGGCCTTCGAGCACGACGTACAGGAACATCCCCGCCTCGCCTTCGCTCATGATGACTTTATGCAAGGGACAATGAACGGGAGGATGGTCCTGCAGTTCGCGCACCAGGTCGGCCAGAAATTTCCTGTCAAAAACGCGGCATTCGCGCCACTTGTCCTCCTCCGACAAGGCGCTGCTGACGTTGAGGCTGGCGATGGTCTGGCGCAGGCGGTTGATCATGATGTTCATGAGCATGAGCGCAAATTCCGGCGTTTTCTGGATCGCCTGCTGGAACTGCCTGGGTTCCAGCGAAATCACGCGGCATGCGGTCTTGGCCACCGCCGTGGCGCTGCGGGGCAGCTGGCTGATCGAGGACATTTCGCCGAATATCTCCCCCTCCCTGACGACGCCGATCGCCTCGGTCCCGCGGATCAGGCTCACTTCGCCTTCCAGCAGCAGATACATCTTTTCGCCCTTCGTGAAAAGCTTGTCGTTTTTCTCATTTTCGACGAAGAAGCGCGCGCCCTCGGATAGGCTCTCCGGCTTTCCGGCGGACCTGAAAAATTTCAGGGCGACGGCCGGGTCGTAGATCGCGCTCTGCGCGGACGGGGTAAAGTCAAGCTCCTCCATGTCACGCCTTCTGTAATCCCGTCCCGTCTCACTTGAAATGCGAGGTCATGTGTCTCAGCCTTTCCGCGACGGCCTTGATCAGCGATACTCCGAATGCAGGCTTGGCTTTCACCAGGGCCAGAAAGTCCTTGCGGTTGATCGCCAGCAAGGAGCAGTCGGTTTCCGCCACGGCGCTGGCGGCGCGAGGGGACTGGTCGACCAGGGCCATCTCGCCGAAGACGCCGCCGGGCCCGATTCTTTCGACGATCGTGGATTGTATGGAAACCGCAACCCGGCCTTCGAGCACCACGTACATGAACACGCCAGCCTCGCCTTCCCTCATGATGACTTTATTCAGGGGGCTATGGAGGGGAGAGCGTTCCGGAAGCGCGCCCGCCAGGTCGGTCATGAGTTTTTCGTCGAAGATCCGGCTCTCCTTCCATCCACCCCAGTCCGGCAGGCTCTTGCTGACGCTCAACCTGGCGATGGTCAGGCGCAGGCGGTTGATCATGATGTACAGGAGCATGAGCGCGAACTCCGGGGTTCTCCGAATCGCGTTCTGGAACTGCCTCGCATCCAGGGAAATGACGCGGCAAGCCGTCCTGGCCACCGCCGTCGCACTGCGGGGCAGCTGGCTGATCGAGGCCATTTCGCCGAATATCTCTCCCTCCTTGACGATGTCAATGGCCTTCTTCCCGCGGATCAGGCTCACCTCGCCTTCGAGCAGCAGGTACATCTTGTCGCTTTTCTGATTTTCGACAAAGAAGGACTCGCCCCGGGCCATGCTCTCCATTTTCCCGAGGGACTCGAAACACATCCGGGCGATGGCGGGATCGTAAATCGCGCTTCGCGCGGGCCGGGTAAAGTCGAGGTCTTCCATATCCTCTCCCTGCAACAGTCGCGGTTTGATTCCCGCTCATCTCCCCGTGCGCTTCACCCGGGCGTCGGCCCAGCCCCTGGCGAACGTGATCTTCACGTCTCGACCGACGGCCAGCCGCGCCGCATCGCGCACGATTCCGCCGTCGGCGGTCTCGGTAATGCTATAGCCGCGCGCCAGCACCGAGCGTGGACCGAGATGCTTGAGATGCGCATCCAGGCGCGCGAGCATGGTCGCCGCGGCTTCGACCCGCCGCCGGGCGCTTTCGCGCAGGCGCCGCGCCAGCCCCACGCCTTCGCGCGCCAGCGCCGCCACGTCGGGGGCGGATGCAGCAAGCCGCAGCCCGAGCTCGCGCACCTGCCAGCCGTGGTCTTCGAGCTCGCGCCGCCACGCGCTGAACAGGCGGCTGCCGAGGTGCCGCAGCTCGGCCAACTGATTCCTGATCCGTTCCCCCGGATGCGCCAGCCGCCGCGAGAGGTAGTCGAGCCGCTGCATGCGCGCTTCGACCCCGCGCCGGACGACCCGCAGCAGGCGGTGCCCGAACTGCCCCATCAGCTTCCCGAGATCGGCGCGGTTCGGCGTCGCGAGCTCCGCCGCCGCGGTCGGGGTGGGCGCCCGCGCATCCGCCGCGAAATCGGCGATGGTGAAGTCGGTCTCATGCCCGACGCCGGTCACCACCGGGACGGCGCAGGCGCGTATCGCGCGCGCAACGTCCTCCTCGTTGAACGCCCACAGGTCCTCGATGCCGCCGCCGCCGCGGCAAACGATCAGGGTATCGCATTCGCGGCGTTCGCCGGCGAGCGCGATGGCGGCAGCGATGCGCGCTCCCGCGCCCTCGCCCTGCACCGGAGTCGGATACACGATGACCGGCAGCCGCGGCATGCGCCGCCTCAAGGTGGTCAGCACGTCGCTCAAGGCGGCCGCCTGCGGCGAAGTCACCACGCCGATCGCGCGCGGAAAGCGCGGCAAAGCCCGCTTGCGTGCCGGGTCGAACAGGCCTTCCTTTTCGAGCTTGGCTTTGAGCTTCTCGAATGCCTCGTAAAGCGCGCCGAGCCCGGCCCGGCGCACGGTTTCGACGTTGAGCTGAAACTTGCCGCGCGCCTCGTAGAGTGTCGCCAGCGCGCGCACCTCGACCTGCGCCCCGTCCTGCGGCAACCAGCCGATGAGCTGCGCGCGGTGGCGGAACAGCACGCAGTCAACCTGCGCCTGCGCATCCTTGAGCGTGAAGTAGCAATGCCCGGACTCGTAGCGCTTGAAGTTGGAGACCTCGCCGGCCACCCAGACCAGCGGCAGGCTGCGCTCGAGCAGGTCCCTGGCGAGCCGATTGAGCTCGGCTACCGAAATGACCTGCGGCAGCGGCCGCTCTGGAGTGGAATCGAGCATCGCTGCATTCTACTCAAAGCGGTGACCCGTGACCGGTGACCAGTGACGGGTGCTGCGTAACGGATGATGCGTGCCACGCAAGATGCTTCGCTTCCCGGATCGCGGCTCACGTTTCTCAAGCGGTCCGGAGGCGTAATTTTCCAGTCGAATTCGGATGTTGCGTAAATGAATGCGGGCGCTCCGACCGGATGCTTCCATCCACACGAGTGACGTTTCTGTAAGCCCGCCTGCCCGTAACCCGAGCCGGCCCACGGGTTTCCAGTCAACCCCTTGAATTCGCGCGCGAAATCACCGCGTAGGAATTAATCAGCGGACCCAAATTCCATACGGAAGGCTCGCTTACGCGAACTGTGCACGGACTATGCACAGGGTTATCCACAAACGCTGTGAAAACCGGAAAAGATTTTTCGCGTCGCGCGCTTGAGAAAAACTCCTGGGCTAGCAGCCTGTCGGACTTTTCGCTCCAACAGGCTGCTAAAAGCAAAACCGCCTCGCAAACCGAGCTGGATTGGGACAAAGCGACCCCGGTTGGCCTTCCACGAGGGGACAAAAAGAGCGGACGTCCGACAGGCTGCTAACAGCAAAACCGCCTGCGGATTTCGGATGAAGCTGAGGATAACGACCGCTTTGGGCCCGCAATGAGGCATGCGAGGGGGGCGAAATGAGGTTTTCACTGCCCTTATTCCCCGTTTTCTTGCAGGCGGTTTTGCCTAAGGAGTTTGTCGGACCTAAGTCCGACAAACTCCTAGTTCCTGAAGGATTGCTTGCTGAAAATTCATCCGCCGGATAAAGTTACGGCCACTTTCAGGGAGTAAACGCGTGTTCGCCCTCATCGAAGCAGCGGGCTGGCCGATCTGGTTCCTCATCGTCTCCTCGGTCATCGCGCTCGCCATCATCGGGGAACGCTGGTGGTCGCTGCGCGAGAACGTCGTCATGCCGAGGAACCTGCTTGCACAGGTGGTCCAGGAATTCCGCCAGAACGGCGTGACTTCGCAGATGCTGAACCGGCTGGCCGGCGGGTCCGCGCTCGGCCAGGTGTTCGCCGCCGGCCTCAAGAACGTGAAGAGCACGCCCGCCATCATGAAGGAAGCGATCGAGGAAGCGGGGCGCGCGGTCGCCATCGATCTCGAGCGCTTCCTCACCAGCCTCGGCACCATCTCCGTCATCGCTCCCCTGCTCGGGCTGTTCGGGACCGTGGTCGGGATGATCGAGATCTTCGGCTCGCAGACGCCCCAGGGCGGCAATCCGCTGGTGCTCGCCCATGGCATTTCGATCGCCCTGTATAACACCGCGTTCGGGCTGGTCGTGGCGGTCCCGGCCATGATCTTCTACCGGTACTTCCGCGCCAAGGTGGATGAGATGCTGGTGGACATGGAAATGCAGGCGATCAAGCTGGTCGAGATCGTCCACGGGGAGCGCCAGGTATGAGGTTCCGCCCCCGCGCTTTCCGCGAAGAGCCGGAGATCAACTTCATCCCGTTGATCGACGTGCTGCTGGTGATCCTGATCTTCCTCATGGTCACCACCACCTACTCGCGCTACGCCGAGCTGCAGATCAACCTGCCGACCGCGGAAGCCGAGCGCCAGCCGGAGCGGCTCGACCAGATCGACGTCGCGGTGGATGCGCAGGGGCGCTACTCGGTCAACCGCAACCCCACCCCGTTTGAGGGCCCGGCGGCGTTCAGCGCCGTGCTGCGCCGCGCGGGGGGAGGCATGAAGGAGCCGGTGGTGGTGATCAGCGCCGACGCCAACGCCCCGCACCAATCGGTGATCAACGTCATGGAGGCGGCGCGCATCGCCGGCTACGGCCGGATCACCTTCACCACTCAGGCGGGAAAAAGCAGATAGGGAATAGGAAATGGCATAGGCGTGTCCACCCCTCCGATCCTGTTCACTATTCGCCATATCCTTTTTCCCGCCTAATGTCCTGGATCGAACCGCACTGGGAGCGCGTCGGCCCGGTATCCGCGCTGTTCTATCCGGCAAGCCTCGCCTTCCGTTTCGCGGTGAGCGTGCGAAGGCTGGCCTACCGTGCCGGCCTTGCGAGCACCGTCAGATTGCCGGTCCCGGTGGTCGTGGTCGGCAACATCACCGCCGGGGGCACCGGCAAGACGCCGCTCGTGCTGTGGCTGGCGGCGCTTCTTCGCGGCCACAGGCGCAAGCCTGGCATCGTGTGCCGCGGCTACGGCGGTAGCCGAAACGCGCCCCAACGCGTGCTGCCCGACAGCGATCCCCTGGCCTGCGGCGACGAGGCGGTGCTGCTGGCGCGGCGCAGCGGCTGCGAGGTCTGGACCGGCGCCGATCGCCCCGCCGCCGCCCGGGCGCTGCTCGCGGCGCAGCCCGCATGTGATGTCGTGATCAGCGACGACGGGCTCCAGCACTACGCGCTCGCACGCGACATCGAGATCTGCGTGGTGGACGCCGAGCGCGGCTTCGGCAACAGCTGGATGCTCCCCGCAGGACCCCTGCGCGAGCCGCCCTCGCGCCTCGCCGCGGTGGACGCCGTCGTGCTCAACGACGCGAGCCCGTATGCAACACTGCCCGACGCGGAAATCCGGTTATGGAATACGGCGTGCTACGCCATGCGCCTCGAAGGCCGCGAATTCCGCAACCTGCCCGACCCCGGGAACAGCGTCGGCGCCGAGCACTTCCGCGGCCAGCGCGTGCACGCCGTGGCCGGCATCGGCAACCCGCGGCGTTTTTTCCGGCATCTGCAAGGCATGGGGCTCGACTTCATTCCCCATTCCTTTCCCGATCATCATCCCTTTACCGCTTCCGACATCGCGTTCGCCCCGTCGGAAGCGGTCGTGATGACGGAAAAGGATGCGGTAAAATGCCAGCGTTTCGCTGCCGCAACGCACTGGGCGCTTACGGTGGACGCCGTGCCCGACCCGCGGCTTGGCGAACTGGTGATGCGCAAGCTGGAGGCCGTCCCAAAGTCGGAAAAGCGATAATTAGCCGCCGATAAACGCCGATATATGGACAGCAAGCTGCTCGACATACTGGTCTGCCCGCTGTGCAAGGGGCCGCTGGTCTACAAGAAGGCGCAGGCGGAGCTCGTCTGCAAGCCGTGCCGTCTCGCCTACCCGGTCAAGGACGACATACCGGTGATGCTGGAAGACGAGGCGCGCAAGCTTCCCCCGGAGGAGGAAATTTCCTGAGTCGTGAGCGCGTGAGGGCGTGAGAGCGACAACTTCCGCGAGGGCGTGAGAGCGGGAGAGCGACAAATTCCGTGAGGGCGTGAGAGTGTGAGCGCAGGAGGGCGATAAAATCCGTGAGGGCGGGAGAGCGCGAGAGCCGGAGAGCGTCAGAATCGGTGAGGGCGTGAGGGCGTGAGAGCGTGAGAGGAAAATACCCTTCGATTTCCCGACTTCACGATTTCACGATCTCCCGGCTTTTCCAGCTCCCGATCTCCCCATCTGACGATCTCCCGGCTTTTCGACCCCCCCGATCTCCCGCACTCCCGATCTCCCGCATTCACGTGAAGTTCGTGGTCATCATCCCCGCGCGCTACGCCTCGTCACGCTTTCCCGGCAAGGCGCTCGCCGACATCGCGGGCAAGCCGATGGTGGTGCGCGTGGCGGAGCGCGCGCGCCGCAGCGGAGCGGCGGAAGTCCTGATCGCCACCGATCACGCCGCGATCGCGGAGGCGGCCGGACGCCACGGTTTCGCGGCCGTGATGACGCGACGAAGCCATGCCTCCGGCACCGATCGCATCGCGGAAGTCGCCGCGCGCCGCCGCGATCCCGCTCACCGCATCATCGTCAACGTGCAGGGCGACGAGCCGCTGATCGAGCCGGCGCTCATCCGGAAAGTCGCGGAGACGCTGGCGTACCACCGGGCCGCGGATATGGCGACCGCCTGCCATCCGATCCGCGGCGCGGCGGAATTCGCGAACCCCAACGTGGTGAAAGTGGTGCTGGACCGCGACGGCTACGCGCTCTACTTCAGCCGCGCCGCAATTCCGTACGCGCGCGAGGCATTCGCGGGTGGCGTCCGCCGCGTCCCGGCCGGTCTGCCCGCGTACCGCCATCTCGGCATCTACGCTTACCGCGCGGCGTTCCTCCGCACGTTCACGCGCCTTGCGCCGGTCGCGATCGAGCGCTCGGAAGCGCTCGAGCAGCTGCGGGCGCTCGCCCACGGTCACCGCATCGCCGTCACGGTCACGCGCCGCGCGCCGCACCCCGGCGTCGATACGCCGGCGGACCTGCGCCGCGTGCGCAGGCTGTTTCCCTGACGCCACGCGCCGCTGACGCGGCGTTGTGCCGCAGTACGGTTGGGTGCTAAATTTCGTTAAACTGGAAGCACGGCCCCTGGAGGAAAAGAATGAGAATAATACTGCTGGGCATGCCCGGCGCCGGCAAGGGCACTCAGGCCCGGTTCCTGATCCAGAAGTACCGGATCCCGCAGATCTCGACCGGAGACATGCTGCGCGCCGCGGTCAAGGCCGGAACGCCGCTCGGAGCAAAGGCCAGGAAGTACATGGACAAGGGCGAGCTGGTGCCGGATGAGATCGCGACCGAGCTCGTCAAACAGCGGGTGCAGCAACCCGACTGCGCCAGCGGTTTCATCAGCGACGGTTTTCCCCGCACCATCCCGCAGGCGCAGGCGCTGCGCGATTCCGGCATAGACGTTGACTTCGTGGTCGAGATCGAGGTGAGCGACGACGAGATCCTGAGGCGCATGAGCGGGCGGCGCGTGCACCCTGCCTCGGGGCGCACCTATCACGTGACCTACCATCCCCCCAAGGTGCCGGGCAAGGATGACATCACGGGCGAGGACCTGGTGCAGCGCGCAGACGACGAGGAAGGAACGGTGAAGAAGCGAATCGCGACCTACCACGCCCAGACCAGGCCGCTGATCGATTACTACCTTCAGTGGGCGGCGAGCGGTGATCCGCGCGCTCCGCATTACGTGAACATCTACGGCACCGGCTCGGTCCAGCGCATCCGTGACAAGCTGTTCGCCGCGCTCGCCGCCAGGCACTAGGAGTTTGTCGGACTTGGGTCTGACAAACTCCTAAGCCCGACAGGCTGCTAGTGAGAAAGATCAGCGACTTCACCGACGCCGACCGCTGGGTGGTGGAAACCGCGCTCAGGGGGCGCTATCGCAGTCAGTTCTACTACTCGATCACGGAGCCGTACGGCACGGGGCGCGATTTCGACGATCTCGCCGGGCGCATGGTGACGACCCTGCGGCTGCAGGCCGACCACGAGAAGGACCGCGCCGGCGTCACCTCCGGCAAGACCGGCGCCGACTTGGATAAATAACCACAGAGGCACAGAGAGCACAGAGACAGCCAGCTCAGGAGGAGGCACGGCCACCGGGCGCTCAGTGGTGGTAAAATTCGTGCGTCAATTCGCTCTTTTCTGTGTTCTCTGTGTCCTCTGTGTCTCTGTGGTGAAAAATTAGCCGTATGGCCAGGAAAAACGCCTTCTACGCCCAGTCCGGCGGCGTCACCGCCACCATCAACACTACCGCCTGCGCCGTGATCGAGACCGCGCGCAGGCACCGCAAGCACATCGGTAAGGTCTACGCCGGGCGCGACGGCATCATCGGCGCGCTGACCGAGGACTTGATCGACACCTCGAAAGACTCGGCGGCCGCAATCCGGGCGCTTCGCCACACTCCGGGCGGCGCCTTCGGCTCGTGCCGTTACCAGTTGAAGCCGCTGGAGCAGAGCGCGGCCCAGTACGAGCGCCTGATCGAGGTGTTCCGGGCGCACGACATCGGCTACTTCTTCTACAACGGCGGCAACGACTCGGCGGACACTTCCTACAAGATGTCCCAGATCGCCGCGAAGCTCGGCTACCCGCTCGCCTGCGTCGGCATTCCCAAGACGGTGGACAACGACCTCGCGCTCACCGACTGCTGCCCGGGTTTCGGCTCGGTGGCGAAGTACGTCGCGACCAGCATCCGCGAGGCGGGCTACGACGTGGCCTCGATGGCGCGCACCTCGACCCGGGTTTTCATACTGGAGGTCATGGGCAGGCATGCGGGCTGGATCACGGCCGCCTGCGGGCTTGCCGCGGAGAAGGAAGGCGACGCTCCCCACCTGCTGCTCTTCCCCGAGATCGCCTTCGACCAGGAGAGGTTCCTCGCGAAAGTGGACGAGATCGTGAAGAGGCACGGCTATTGCGCCATCGGCGTCTCCGAAGGCTTGCGCTGGCCCGACGGCAAGTTCGTATCGGAATCGGGGCTGCGCGACGCTTTCGGGCACGCCCAGCTCGGAGGGGTGGCGCCGCTCATGGCACAGCTCGTCAAGGAGAAGCTCAAGCTCAAGTACCACTGGGCGGTCGCGGACTACCTGCAGCGCTCCGCGCGCCACATCGCTTCGAAGACCGACGCTCTGCAGTCCTACGCGGTGGGCAAGGCCGCGGTGGAGCTGGCGGTGAAGGGCCGCAGCGGCGTGATGCCGATCATCGTGCGCAAGTCGGACAAGCCGTACCGGTGGGCCGTGGGCGTCGCCGAGCTCAGGGACATCGCCAACGCGGAAAAGATGATGCCGCGCGACTACATCACCGAGGACGGCTTCCACATCACGGCCAAGTGCCGGCAATACCTGGAGCCGCTGGTGCAGGGCGAGGACTACCCGCCGTACAGGAACGGCCTGCCGGCGTACGTGAAGCTCAAGAACGCCCCGGTGCCGAAGAAGCTCGGCACGCCCTTCAATATCTGAACGGCCTGGGTCGCGAATCGTGATTCGTGAATCGTCACCGCGTCACTTCGTCACTGCGTCACCGAGTTCATGACGCTGGAACGGGCACGGCAGCTGTTGAAGGTGCAGGCCGATTTCGGCGGCCCCTACAACGCCAACTCCTCGAAACTGATCCTCTCCGAGGTGATGAAGGAGCACGGCCAGCAGGCGGTTGACCGGCTCATCGTCGAGCTCGGGCTCGACCGGGTTTTCGGGTTCAGGCCCGGCACGCGTTTCGAGCGCGGGCTCGCGCTGGACCCCGAAAACAAGACCAGGTGAAACCGCAGATAAATCCCGTTCCAATGACTTCTGCAAGCTCCTGATGATTAATGGTCCGCGACACGCCTGGAAAACGGACATTGGAACGGGATAAACGCAGATAAACACAGATAAGATCAAGACCAAGAATAGAATGGACTGGAACCGGATCTACTCGATTCGTTGTTTGAAATTTATCCTGTTATTCTTGTGAATCCTGTCCGTTCTCTTGATTTACATCCGCGTGTATCTGCGTTTAGCTGCGGCGAATAAGTTGTTTTCAGAATAGCTAACAAAGGAAGCCGTCATGTCATACGGCCTGTT
>JACPEF010000100.1 GCA_016183675.1 Betaproteobacteria bacterium | reverse complement strand
ATTTGCCGCCAAGACGCCAAGGCGCCAAGAGAACCAGACAATAATTGAACCGCCAAGAGCGCCAAGGAAAACAAAAAACATCAACCTCTCACCGCCGAGGACGCGGAGGAACGCAGAGGGAAAAAGCCGAGAGATCGTGAGCGCGTCAGAGCGGGAGGGCGGGAGAACAAAAGCGCCCCCTGACGTTCCATCTCACGACTTCACGATCTCCCGATTTCACGACCTCCCGACTTCACGACTCACGGCATTTGGGAACCGCCAGGATGCCCAGGACGCCCAGTAAAGTTAAATTCGGACGCTGCGCGCCGGTTTGACTTGCACGCCGGAGCGCACAGCAGGGATCGGCGCAACGCGGAGCCGGGGTCCCTTTGGGGATGCGACCGTGGAGGCGCGGGCGCGGCCGACGCAATGTGGCTTGATACTTGCCGTCCGCGATTCAGAGGCCGCCGGTGTTCGAACGGACGAGCGCTTCGCCGTTCAACACGCGGTTTAAACCAGTCACCCGTCACCCGTCACGGCTTTTATGGCACCCGCATAGCGCAAACCGGTTTCATCATTCTGTACAACGGGATACCGCAACCGGGCGCATGAAACCCGGTGCTATAATGCCTTCCCCGGCGTGAGGTGCGAGAAGCGGCCGATCGCCGATCACGGATTCCATCCGGACCGCGTTCCTAAATTCCGTCAAGGTGGCAGCCATGGACATGAGAGACATCCTTCCCGACGTTGACCCGCAGGAGACGCGGGAGTGGCTCGACGCGCTCGCTTCGGTGGTGGAGCGTGAAGGGCCCGCGCGCGCCAACTTCCTGCTCGACCGGCTGGTCGAGCAAGCGCGCCGCGTCGGCGCCTATATCCCGTACAACGCCAACACGGCGTACATGAACACGATTCCCCTGTCGCAGGAGGAGCGCTCGCCGGGCGACGCGGAGCTCGAGCACAAGATACGCTCGCTGGTGCGCTGGAACGCGGTGGCGATGGTGGTGCGCGCCAACAAGGAGTCCTCGGAGCTCGGCGGCCACATCGCGAGCTTCGCTTCCGCCGCGACCCTCTACGACGTCGGCTTCAACCATTTCTTCCGCGCCGCCAACGAAAACTTCGGCGGCGACCTCGTCTACTTCCAGGGCCACTCCGCGCCGGGCATCTACGCGCGCGCCTACCTCGAAGGCCGCATCACCGAGGAGCAGATGGGCAACTTCCGCCAGGAGGTGGGCCGCAAGGGGCTTTCCTCCTATCCCCATCCATGGCTGATGCCGGATTTCTGGCAGTTTCCCACGGTATCCATGGGGCTCGGCCCGATCATGGCGATCTACCAGGCGCGCTTCATGCGCTATCTCAAGGATCGCGGCATCGTCGAGCCGCAGGGCCGCAAGGTGTGGTGCTTCTGCGGCGACGGCGAGATGGACGAGCCCGAATCGCTGGGCGGCCGGGCGCGAGCAGCTCGACAACCTGATCTTTGTCGTGAACTGCAACCTGCAGCGCCTCGACGGACCGGTGCGCGGCAACGGCAAGATCATCCAGGAGCTGGAGTCCGCCTTCCGCGGCGCTGGGTGGAACGTGATCAAGGTGGTCTGGGGCTCGTACTGGGACCCCCTGTTCCTGCGCGACGCCAAGGGGCTGCTGCTCAAGCGCATGGAAGAATGCGTCGACGGCGAGTACCAGCGCTTCAAGGCGAACGACGGCGCATACGTGCGCAAGCACTTCTTCGGCAAGTATCCGGAGCTGCTCGACATGGTCGCCAACATGTCCGATGACGACATCTGGCGGCTCAACCGCGGTGGCCACGACCCGCACAAGATGTATGCCGCGTACGCCGCGGCGATGAAGCACAAGGACCAGCCCACGGTGAACGGCATGGGCGAGGCGGGCGAAGGGCAGAACGTCACGCACCAGCAGAAGAAGATGGGGACCGCCTCGATCAAGGCGTTCCGCGACCGCTTCAACGTGCCGATTCCCGACGACAAGCTCGAGGAGGTGCCGTTCTACAAGCCGCCGGCAGACAGCCCCGAGATGCAGTACCTCAGGGAGCGGATTGCGGCGATGGGCGGGAACCTCCCCGCGCGCCGCAGGAAAGCGCGGCCGCTGGAAGTGCCGCTGCTCTCCGCCTTCGATGCCCAGTTGAAGGGCACCGAGGGCCGCGAGATCTCCACCACCATGGCGTTCGTGCGGATACTGAACACCATCATCCGCGACAAGAACATCGGAAAGCTGGTGGTGCCGATCGTGCCGGACGAGTCGCGCACTTTCGGCATGGAAGGCATGTTCCGGCAGCTCGGCATCTACTCCCACGTCGGGCAGCTCTACACGCCGCAGGACGCCGACCAGCTGATGTACTACAAGGAGGACAAGAACGGCCAGATCCTGCAGGAAGGCATCTGCGAGGCGGGCGCGATGTGCTCGTGGATCGCGGCGGCGACTTCCTACAGTACGCACAGCCGGCCGATGATCCCGTTCTACATTTTCTATTCCATGTTTGGCTTCCAGCGCGTGGGCGACCTCGCCTGGGCGTCGGGCGACATGCGCGCGCGCGGGTTCCTCCTGGGCGGCACCGCCGGGCGTCACAGCCACCTGCTCGCCTCCACCATCCCGAACTGCGTGTCGTACGACCCGACGTTCGCTTATGAGCTGGCGGTCATCATCCAGGACGGGCTGCGCCGCATGTGCCGGGAGCAGGAAGACGTCTACTTCTACATCACGGTGATGAACGAGAACTACGCTCATCCCGCGATGCCGGAAGGCGCCGAGAAGGGGATCCTGAGAGGCATGTATCTGCTCTCCGGGGGCAAGGCCGGGAAAAACCGGTTGAAGGCGCAGCTCATGGGCAGCGGCACCATCCTGCGGGAAGTGATCGCCGCGGCGGAACTGCTCGAGAAAGACTTCGGCGTTTCCGCCGACATCTGGAGCGTCACCAGCTTCAATGAGCTGCGGCGCGACGGCATCGAGGCCGTCCGCTGGAACACGCTGCACCCCGAGGCCGAACCGCGTTCGTCCTATGTCGAGCAGTGCCTGAGAGACCATCCGGGCCCGGTGATCGCGGCGACCGATTACATGAAAGCGTTTGCTGACCAGATCCGCGCCTTCCTGCCGCAGCCGGCGCAATACAGCGTGCTCGGCACCGACGGCTTCGGCCGCTCGGACACGAGGAAGGCATTGCGCCGCTTCTTCGAGGTGGACCGTCACTACGTGGCGGTGGCGGCGCTGAAGGCGCTCGCCGACCAGGAGGCGCTGCCGCACAAGAAGGTCGCTGAAGCGATCGAGAAGTACGGCGTGGACCCCGAGAAGCCCAATCCCGCGAAATGCTAGCTGTCAGCATTCAGCGATCAGCTTTCAGCCAGATCGTCGAAGCACCTTGATTGCATTAGCCGAGCGCTGATGGCGTGAAGCTGATGGCCAAGTGAGCCCATGGCAAACGTAATAGAAGTCAAAGTCCCCGACATCGGCGATTTCAAGGACGTGCCGGTGATCGAGGTCTTCGTCAAGCCGGGCGACCGCGTCAAGGCCGAAGACTCGCTCGTCACGCTCGAGTCGGACAAGGCGACGATGGAGGTGCCTTCGCCCGCCGCCGGTATCGTGAGGGAGCTCAGGGTCAAGGTCGGCGACAAGGTTTCGGAGGGTTCGCTCGTGCTCACGCTCGAAGCGGCCGACGGCGCGCCCAAACCGGTGGCGGAGAAGCCGGTCCCGGCGCCCGCCCAGCAAGCGGCCACGTCCGCGCCGGTAGCACCGCCGGCGCCGCCGCGCCCGGCGCCCGCAACCCCCCCGTTTTCCCCCCTTGCCAAGGGTGGGATGGAAGGGGGGGTGGACGAGGCGGGCTTCGCAGGCGCGCACGCGAGTCCCTCGGTGCGGCGCTTCGCGCGCGAACTGGGAGTGGACCTCGCGCGCGTGAAGGGCAGCGGACCGAAGGAGCGCGTCTTGAAGGAAGACGTGCACCACTACGTCAAGGGCGAGCTCGCGCGCCCGCGCGGGGCCGAGGGCGGGCTGGGATTGAGCCTGCCGCCCCCGCCCCAGGTGGACTTCGCGAAGTTCGGGCCGGTCGCCGCGCAGCCGCTCTCCCGCATCAAGAAGCGGTCGGGCGCAAATCTCCACCGCAACTGGGTCACGATCCCGCACGTCACGCAGCACGACGAGGCGGACATCACCGAGCTCGAGGAATTCCGCAAAATCCAGGTCGAGGAAGCGAAGAAGCAGGGCATACGCTTCACGATCCTGTGCTTCCTGCTGAAAGCCGTCGTCGTGGCGTTGAAGCAATACCCCGAGTTCAACGCCTCGCTTTCGGCCGGCGGCGAGACGCTGATCTTGAAGCAGTACTTCCATGTCGGTGTTGCGGTGGACACGCCGAGCGGACTGGTGGTGCCGGTGATTCGCGATGTGGACAAAAAGGGGCTGCTCGAGCTCGCGAAAGAGCTCGGTGAAGTGAGCGCGCGCATGCGCGCCGGCAAGATCTCGCCGAGCGATCTGCAGGGCGGCGGCTTCTCCATCTCGAGCCTCGGCGGCATCGGCGGCACCCAATTCACGCCCATCATCAATGCGCCGGAGGTCGCGATCCTCGGCGTCGGCAAGTCGGTGACGAAGCCGCTGTGGAACGGCAAGGAGTTCGTCCCGCGGCTCGTGCTGCCGCTGTCGGTGTCGTACGATCACCGCGTGATCGACGGCGCGCAGGGCGCCCGCTTCATCTCGTTCCTGAGCTCGGTCCTCTCCGACATCCGCCGACTTGTCTTGTGAAACCGTGAAGCGTGAGACACATCAGGTAAGCGTCGTGCCGCTCACTCATCACTCATCACTCATCACTCATCACTCGGGCGGTTGAGCCGTGTCAACCGCCCCTATCGGCGTCCTCGGCGGCACGTTCGATCCGGTTCACTACGGCCACCTGCGCCTGGCGGAGGAGATGGGCGAAGCGCTGCGTCTCGACGAAGTGCGGCTGCTTCCCAGCGGCACGCCTCCCCACCGCAGCGCGCCCGAGGCGCCCGCCGAACATCGCCTGGCGATGGCGCGGCTTGCGACGGCGGGCAACGCGCGATTCCGGGTGGACGAGCGCGAAGTGCGGCGCGCCGGGCCCGGTTACATGTTCGATACGCTCAGCGAACTGCGCGCGGAAACGGGAGCGGCGCGACCGCTGGCGTTGCTGCTCGGGGCGGACGCCTTTCTCGAATTTGCGGCCTGGCACCGCTGGCACGAACTGTTCAATCTGGCGCATGTGGTGGTCGCGCATCGGCCCGGCTTTCCGGTCGAGCGCTGGGCCGAGCGCATGCCGCAGCCGCTCGCGCGCGAGTACTCGGCGCGCCGCATGCAGCAGCCGCTGGCGATCCACCTTTCGCCGGCCAGGGGCATTGTCGTCGTGCCGTTCACCGCGCTCGACATCTCCGCGACCGCGATCCGCGACATGCTTCGCGCCGGAAAGAGCGTCCGTTATTTGCTCCCGGAAGCGGTTCTCGACTATATTCGGTCACATCGGTTGTATTCGTAGAGGCTCTTAGAGCCCCTAACATAATGAAACGCGCGATGCGCTGTCACGATTTTGGCTCAGGGCGCGAAGCGAGCCGCCGCCAATATCGGGAATATTGGCAAGGCGAGCGACAAAGCCATGGGCCAAAACTCGTGCCAGCCCCTGGA
>JACPEF010000099.1 GCA_016183675.1 Betaproteobacteria bacterium | reverse complement strand
TCTTGGCGTCTTATATGGACGCCCCCCGCTTGGCAAGTGATTTTCTCGATGGTGACAGAGTGGTAAGGGCTGCAGTCTTATATCCGGCCTCGTGGTGCAGGCTCAGTGTATAAGCCTGCGGGCACATGATGGAATTCGCCGGGGAAGCTCTCATCTTGGACAACGTGCTCGTGGCACTCGACGCCAAGCAGGTTTCACTTCCCCGCGGTCCGACCAGTCCTGCCATCACCTCGTCAATCAACCTGCGCCAGCCCGTGAAGGGTCTCCTTTCCGTCTCTCAGCCATCAATGCTGCACTGCCAGCACCCGGGCCTGATGATCCGGCTCATAGCGCCCGCCGCGCCTGAGCAGCGCCCAGGCAATCCGCACGTTCTTGTTGGCGAGCGCCACCGCCGCCACGTTCTTGCCGCGGCGCGCGATGAGCCCCTGCAACCACGGCGAGGGGTGCTTGGATCTGGCGATCACCGAGCGCGCCCCGTGGATGAGGAGGGTGCGCAGATAGGGATCGCCGCGCTTGCTGATCGCCCCCAGGCGCACGCTTCCCCCGGTGCCGTGCTGGCGCGGCACGATCCCGACGAACGCACTCGCCTGGCGCCCCGAGCGAAACTGCTGCCCGTTGTCGACCCGGGCCAGCAGCGCACTCGCCCCCAGCAGCCCGATGCCGGGGATGCCGGTGAGGCTCGCGAAGCGCTCATCGCCCGCGTGGGCAGCCCGGATGCGGCCTTCCAGCGCGCGCACGTCGCGCTCCAGCCGCGCGATCGCCTCGCACTGCTCGCGCAGCAGGCTCATCATCGTCCCGGGCAGCTTCGCCTCGAGCTCGGAGGAGCGGCGATAGAGTTCCGCCAGCCCCGCTGCGCGCCCGCGCTTGAGCACCACCCCAAACTCGGCGAGCAGCCCGCGCAACTGGTTCATCAGCGCCGTGCGCATATCGCGCCGCCCCGCGCGCACCCGGTGCAGCGCGAGGATCGTTTGGCTCTCCACCGTCTTCACCGGCACCGCTCTCATCTCGGGCTGTTGCGCCGCGCTCCAAATCGCCCGCGCATCGGCGCAGTCGGTCTTGTTCGTCTTCACAAAGGCCCGCACATAGCGCGGGTGGATGAGCATCACCTCGTGGCCGAGCTTCATGAGCTCGCGCCCCCAGTAGTGGGCGCTCCCACAGGCCTCCATCGCCACCCGCGCCGGCGCGAGCCCACCAAAGAACTCCAGCACCTGCGCGCGCTTGAGCCGCTTCTCGCGCGTGCGGCTGCGCTCCTCTACCCAGAACACCTGAAACACCTGCTTTGCCAGATCCAGTGCATATAGCGTACGATCCATGTGGGGCTCTCCTTTCCGTTCGTGATTGGAACAATCACCGTGGCACACGATGCCGTCAGGATTGTGAGAGCCCCGCTCCATCTTGGCCAACCCTCCCTGTCCTAATTAAGATGGCATGCTCGCCTCCCCCGAAGGGGGCGGGAGGCGTCCATGCCATCTTGGCGGTTCAGTTGTTCTCGCCGGATGCCGGCTCGGGGTCGACCCTGAGCGCCTTCAGCACGCGGGTGTGCATATTGTAGGCGCCGATCAGCACCGTGAGCTCCACCACCTGGCGTTCGCTGAAATGCCCCCGCAAGCCATTGAATACGTCATCCGGCACTTCCACGTCGCGGGTCATCGCATCCACGTAGGCGAGCAGCGCGCGCTCGCTCCGGCTGAACAGCGCGGAGTCGCGCCAGGCGGGAAGCGCCGCGAGCTGTTCCTGCGTGAGCCCCGCCTTTCCGGCGTAGCGCGAGCCGTGAATTCGCAGGATATAGTCGGCGCCGTTCAGGATCGCGACGCGCAGGATGGCAAGCTCCCGTGCGCTCTCGTCGAGCTCCGTCTGGTAGCGGACCGCGTTGTTGAACTCCAGCCAGGCGGCCGCCACCGCCGGGTTATGCAGCAGCAGGCGGTAAAGGTTGAGCAGCCGGCCCCCGCGCGCGTCGCGGATCTTCGCGATGAGCGCGGCGACGTCGGGGCTGGCGTGCTCGTCGAGGAGGGGAACACGAGCCATTATTCTGATAAAGCGTGACGAGGTGACGAAGTGACGCAGTGACGACTAAGGAAATGCCCCGGTTCTCTTTCTGATGTTCCTCTGCGTCCTCCGCGTCCTCTGCGGTGAGAGGTCTTGCTGCTAAATTCGCTTCGCCAGTTCGGCGGCCTTGCCGATGTAGCTGGCGGGCGTCAGCGCGAGCAGCCGTTTCTTCTCGGCCTCGGGGATGCCGAGCCCCTTGATGAAGGCGTGCAGCGCCTCGCGCGTGACGCCGTCCTTGCGGCGCGTCAGCTCCAGGAGCTTCTCATAGGCGCCCGCGAGCCCGTAGCGCCGCATCACGGTCTGGATCGGCTCCGCGAGCACTTCCCAGTTTTTCTCCAGCTCCTCGCTCATGCGGACGCGGTCGGCCTCCAGCTGCTCGAGGCCCCGCAGGCACGAGTCGTATCCGAGCAGCGTGTGCCCCAGCGCAACACCAACGTTACGCAGCACGGTGGAATCGGTGAGGTCGCGCTGCCAGCGCGAGACCGGGAGTTTCTCGCTCATGTGCCGCAAGAGCGCGTTGGCGAGCCCGAGATTGCCCTCGGAATTCTCGAAGTCGATCGGGTTCACCTTGTGCGGCATGGTGGAAGAGCCGATTTCGCCCGGTCTGAGCTTCTGCCTGAAATACCCGAGTGAAAGGTAGCCCCAGATGTCGCGGTCGAGATCAATGAGGATGGTGTTCACGCGCGCGCAGGCGTCGAACAGCTCGGCGAGCGCGTCGTGCGGCTCGATCTGGATGGTGTAAGGATTGAACTCGAGGCCGAGCTTCTCCACGAGGGCGCGCGCGAGCTTTTCCCAGTCCACGCCGGGGTAAGCGGTGACGTGCGCGTTGTAGTTGCCGACCGCGCCATTCATCTTGCCGGTGAGCTTCACGCCCGCGACGCGCTCGCGTGCGCGGTTGAGGCGGTAGGCGACGTTGGCCATCTCCTTGCCCAGCGTCGTGGGAGAGGCCGGCTGGCCGTGGGTGTGAGCGAGCATTGCGGCGTCGGCCAGATCGTGGGCGAGCGCGGCGAGCTTCTCGATGATCTTTTCGAGCGCCGGCACCAGGACCTCGTCTCGGGCCCGGTTGAGCATCAGGGCGTGCGCGAGATTGTTGATGTCCTCGGAGGTGCAGGCGAAGTGGATGAACTCGGCGACCTTCATCACTTCCTTGTTTCCCGCGAGCTTGTCGCGCAGGAAGTACTCGATCGCCTTGACGTCGTGGTTGATCTTCGCCTCGATCGCCTTGACCGCTTCCCCGTCGGCCTCCGAAAAATTGGCGACCACCTGATCGAGCTGCACGAGCGTCGGCGGCGTGAACGGCGGCACTTCGGCGATGTTCGGCTCGGCGGCGAGCGCCTTGAGCCATTCGATTTCGATCCGCACCCGCAGCCGGATGAGCGCGAGCTCGCTCAAGCCGTCGCGCAGCGCGGCAAGTTTGTTGTGATAGCGGCCGTCGAGGGGGGATAACGCGGTGAGCGGGCCGTACGCCATGACGATTGCTTGCGAGACGCCGCGTATTGTACCACGGACGCGCGCACCCCAGCGGCGCGCCGTTGTGCGCGTTGTCGTCACGGCCTAGAATCGGGCCGTGATCTTCCCTAACGGGCCGCCAGTCGTCTTCGGTCCCGAGCGCGCGCACAGGCTCGTGCGCGCGGCAGGGCGTGCCTTGGTCCTGTTGGTCGCGATCGCGCCGCTCGCGGCGGCGCCTACCGCTGCCCAAGGGTGGAAGCCCGCGAAGAACGTCGAGCTCATCATTCCCGGAGGCGTGGGCGGCGGGCAGGACCGCACCGCCAGGATCATCCAGAAAATCATGCAGGACGGGCTGGTGCCGACGACGGTGACGATCCTGAACAAGCCGGGCGGCGGCGGCAACATCGCCTATATCTATCTCAACCAGTTCCCGGGAGACGGCCACTATCTGGCGACCGCCACGGCGACGCTGCTCACCAACCATATTCTGGGCGTGAGCCCGCTCAATTACACCCACTTCACTGCGGTGAGCGTGCTCTACGGGGAATACATCGGCTTTGCCACCCAGGCGGACGGCCCGTTCAGGACCGGGAACGATCTCGTCGCCCGCGTGAAGAGCGCGCCGGAGTCGGTTACGTTCGCGTTCGGGACCAGCCGCGGCAACGCCAACCACATCGGCGTCGCGTTGGCGATGAAAGCGGCCGGCGTCGATGTGAGCAAGATCAAGGTCGTGATCTACAAGGCGTCGATCGAGGCTACCAGCGCGCTCATGGGTGGCCACGTGGACGTGGTGGCGACGCCGATGTCCACCTATCTGCCGGTGCTGGATTCGGGAAGGATACGCCTCATCGCCGTCGCGGCGCCGAGACGCGTGACCGGAAAATTCGCGGACGTGCCGACCTGGAAGGAGCAGGGTTACGACGCGGTGATGCCGAGCTACCGCATGTTCATCGCCGCCAAGGGGCTGAGCGCGCAGCAGTTGCGGTACTGGGACGCCGTGTTCGGGAAGCTCGCGAAAAGCGACGAGTGGAAGAAGGAACTGGCCGCGAACGAATGGCAAGGCTCCTACCTGAACAGCGCCGACAGCCTCCAGTACCTCGGAATGCGGCACGCCGAGTACCGGAAAATTCTTGCCGAGTTGAAACTCGCGAAATGAGGAGTTCCGGTGCGCCCCTGCCTCGTCGATTCCGCCGCGCTCGGGGAGGCGGGCGGCAGGGCGTGATGTCTTCCGACGGACGGCGATGACGGTCACGGAGACGCTCGCCGACTGGCTGTGCCAGGCGCGTTGGGCCGGGTTTCCCGGCCCGGTGCAGCAGAAGGCCGTCGATGTCGCATTCGATTCGGTGGGCGGGATGGTCGCGTGCTCGGCCCTGCCCGAGGTGGCATCCATCGTCGCCTTCGTGCAGCGAATGGGTGGAACGCCGGAGTGCACCGTCATCGGCCGTTCCGAGTTGACGAGCGTGGTCAACGCGGCGATGGCGAACGGCGCCATGGCCCACGGCGACGAAGTCGATCCGGTGCACCGGACTTCGGCCGGTGGGCACGTAGCCGCCGGTCCTGTGCCTACGGCGCTCGCGGTCGGTGAGTGGCTCGGTTCAAGCGGTGCGGACGTGCTGCGGGCAATCGTCCTCGGGTACGAAGTCGGCGGCAGGCTCATGACGATCCTCTACCGCGAGCGCGATTACACGCAGCGGCGCTTCTACCATACTGCCGTCGCGGCGAACATCACCTCGGCGGTTGCTGCAGGCGCCTTGCTCGGACTTAACCGCATCCAGATGCAGGCAGCGCTCGGTCTCGCCGCCTATCAGGCGGCCGGCCCGGACAACATGACCAAGGACTCCGCCCATATGGGCAAGACCTTCCAGGTCGGCGCCGCGAACCGCAACGGCGTGACCGCGGCCTTGCTGGCCGAAACGGGTTGCTACGTGCCGCTCGACATTCTCGACGGGGAGCAGGGATTGTTCGACGCATTCGTCGCGAAGCCCGACGCCGGCGCTGAGATGCTGAAGGACCTGGGCGGCTATTACGCGATCACCGATGTGATGCACAAGCGCTATCCGGCGGGCAGCCCGAACCAGGCGTACCTGCAGGGCCTCTTCGGCCTGATGAAGAAACACACGGTGCGGCCCGACGATATCGCCGAGATCGAGGTGCAGATACCGGCTCGCGGCCTGAAACGGGTCCCGACGACGCGCCACGCCTCAATTTCGGCGCTTTCGGTATGCGCCATCGCGGCGGCGCACGGAAAACTCGATTTTTACCGCCTGCACGATGCCGAAGGGGCCATGGATGCCGCGGCACGCGACATGCGGGGCCGTGTCAAGTTCGTCGGGCGCGAAGACTGGACGGATCTGCAGGCCGGCCACCGTGCGATCGTGACCATCAAGACGCGCGCAGGACATACGTTGTCCGAGGAAGTGCGGCACCGGCCGATGGACGCGTCGGAGCTCGACACGAAGTTTCACGGCCTGGTTACACCCCGCTTCGGGGAGGCGAAGGCGCGGCGGCTCGAACGTCTGATGAAACGGCTCGATGCGGTGGCAAGCGTCAAGGATCTGATGGCGGAACTGGAAGGCGCACGGTAAGCGGCTAGCGAGGAGGTGACAGATGGACTGCAGAATGCACGGGGCGGCAACGATGGCCGCGGCCGCGATCCTGGGCGTCGCGGCGTCGTCGGCCTGGTGCCAGGCGCCGGCCGAGCGCTACCCATATCGTCCGATTCGCCTGATCCAGCCGTTTCCTCCCGGCGGCGGCGCCGATGTCGCGGCGCGCTTTGTAGGCCAGATCCTTACGGAGCGTCTTGGCCAGGCGGTGGTCGTCGACAACCGGGGTGGCGCCGGGGGCGCAATCGGCACCGAGCTCGCCGCCCAGGCGGCTCCGGACGGCTATACCCTGCTGATGGCGACCGCCAGCACGATCGTGATCAACCCGCTGGTGAACAAGGTGCGTTTTGACCCGATCCGGGATTTCGACGCCGTGGTCCACATCGCGAACGTCCCGTTGATCCTGGTTGTGCATCCCGCCGTGCCGGCGAGATCGGTTCAGGACCTGATCAGCCTGGCGAAAGCGCAGCCGGGCAAGATCAACTTCGCTTCGTCGGGCGAAGGCACGATCAGTCATCTCGCCGGGGAGCTGTTCAAGCTCCTCACCGGAACGGACATGGTCCACGTGCCGTACCGGGGCGGCGGCCCGGCGCGCACCGCGCTGATCGGCGGACAGGTGCAGGTCAATTTCGGCAACATGCTGGCGGCGGCGAGTGACGTCCGGGCGGGGCGGCTGCGTCCATTGGCCGTCAGCACCGCCAAACGCGCCGATGGCATGCCGGATGTTCCGACCATGCAGGAGGCCGGAGTTCCACAATATGAAGTCATACAATGGAGCGGTATGCTTGCGCCACGTGGCGTGCCGCGCGCACGCATCGAGCGGGTCAACCGGGACGTCAACGCCGTTCTCGATCTGCCGAAGGCGAAGCAGTTCTTCCTGTCAGGCGGATCGGAGGCGGTGGGCGGCACGTCGCAGGCGTTCGGCGCATTGATCAAGTTGGAAATTGCTAAATGGTCCAAGGTGATCAAGCAATCGAAACTGGGGGTCAACCGCTAAAATGCGGACCGCAAGTCATCTTTTGGCTGAGTTCGCCGTCGGCCTGAACTATGACCGCATACCGCCCAAGGTCCTCGAGCGCGCGAAGGACTGCCTGATTGATACGGTCGGGGCTTGCGTCTTCGGCGCGGAGCTTCCCTGGAGCAGGATCGTGATCGGTTATGCGCAGCGCAACAGCGCGCCGGGCGAGTGCAGCGTGCTGGGGACGGACATCAAGGTGCGCGCCCCGTTTGCCTCCCTGTGCAACGGTGCGCTCGCGCACGCCTTCGAGCTCGACTGCCTGTGCCAGCCCAGCGTGGGGGTCCATCCCGGCGCCTCGCTCGTCGTGCCGGGGCTCGCCGTTTCACAGGGCCGCAAGAAAAGCGGCAAGGATCTCATCACGGCGATGGTCGCGGGCTACGAGGTCCTGTACCGGATCGGAGACGCGGGCCGCCACTCCAGCGAGAAGCTCGGCTTCCACGCGCCGGGGCTGACGGGCGTGTTCGGGGGCGCGGTCGTGGTGGGCAGGCTGATGGGGCTCGACGCGAAGGGCATGGCTAACGCGCTCGGCATCGCAGGGTCCCTCTGCTCGGGCCTGCTCGAGTTCTCGCGCTCCGGCGGCGGCATGGTGAAGCGCCTGCATCTCGGGCGCGCCGCGGAGGGAGGATTCATGGCGGCGGTGCTCGCGCGCGACGGCTACACCGGGCCCGACAGCGTGCTGGAAGGGAAATTCGGCTTTCTCAACGCCTTCTGCCGCGACGCGGAGCCGGACCGTCTCACGCGCGCGCTGGGCGCGGAGTGGCACGCGCTCAAGACCACGATCAAACGCTACGCCTGCCACATCACCGCGCACGTGCCCGTCACGCTGGCGCTCGAGCTCAAGGCCAGGCACGGGCTTTCGGGCGACGACGTCGCCCAGGTTCGGATCGCAGGCGGCGAAAAAATGGTGAGCCACCACGCGATCAACGATCCGCAGGACCTGGCGATGGCACAGTACAGCACGCCCTTCTGCACCGCGCTCGCGCTCTACCTCGACCCCATGGACCCGCGCTCATTCTCCGAGGCGAGCCTCAAAGACCCGAAGATACGGGCGCTGGCGAAGAGCGCGCGGGTTGAACTGCGTAAGGCCGCACCCGGCGACACCGCGCTGGCGAGCCGCGTGACGCTCAACCTCAAGGACGGGAGGGAAGTGAGCGTCGAAGCGCAGGACTTCAAGGGCATGCCGGCCAAGCCGCTCACCCGCGAAGAGCTTCGCGAGAAGTTCCTGAAGCTGGTTGCGCACCGCGATCGCGCGAAGGCGGAGCGGCTGTTCGCGCAGCTCGCGGAGGTGGAGAAGGTGGAGGATTTCAGCACGCTCGATTTTGCCTTGTGAAGGTGACGCAGTGACGAGGTGACGAAGTGACGGGATCGCCTGCGATGGTTGACGAGTTCGAGTTCTTTCTCGAGAAGGACTGGACGGACGGCTTCCCTGTCGTCACCCCGACCGAGGCGCGCGTGCGGTGGATGCTCGGGGGCACGCGCCGCGATCCTGACGAGGTGGTGGGTGCCATTCCTCCGGCCATGGAGGCCGCCACCGTGCGCACCGTTGCCATCCACGCGCTGATGGCGGGATGCAAGCCCGAGTATCTGCCAGTGGTGCTCGGCGGAGCGAAGCTCATCCTGCGTGAGGAATTCAACATGGGCGGCGTGCAGTGCACGATGCACGGCGTCGCACCGCTCATGATCGTCAACGGTCCGTACGCGGAGAGAATCGGATTGCACGGCGGCAATGGCTGCTTCGGGCCGGGATTCCGCGCCAACGCCACGATCGGCCGCGCGATCCGGCTGATCTTGCTCAACCTCGGCGGCGGCATCTCGGGGCGCGCCTCTGCGACGATTTTCAGCTCGCCCATACGCTATACCGCCTGCCTCACCGAGAACATGGCGTCGAGCCCGTGGGAAAGCCTCGCCATCTCGCGCGGCTACGCGCCGCAGGACAACGTGATCACTTGCGCCATGGCCGAAAACCCCCGTCTGCACTTCGACGACGCCAGCACGGACCCGGAGCGGCTGCTCACCGGCATCGGCGACGCCATGACCGCGCCGGGCTCGTGGAACATGTGGTTCGTCTCCGACATGGTGGTCGCCATGAGCCCGCAGCATGCGAAGCTGTGCGCAACCGCGGGCATGAGCCGCGCGGATGTGATCGAGCGCCTGAGCGAGCTTGCCGTGCGCCGGCAGGCGAGTCTGAAGCGCGGCGGCAACTGGCGTCGCGAGCGGGCACGCGCGATGGGCATCGACCCGGACGACGATAATGCCCTCATCGCGGCCGTGAAGGACCCGCAGCGCCTGCATCTCATCGTCGCGGGGGGCATCGGACCGATCACCGCCGTGTGCCACGGCTGGAACGAGACCAGCCGCGCCGTCCATGGCACTTACGAGGTGTGACGCAGTGAAGCAGTGACGCAGTGACGGGGCAGCGGCTTGTCTTTCGTCACTTCGTCACCTCGTCACTTTATTTGGGAGGTAGCATGACGAGCGAAATTGGATTCATCGATCCCACCGCCGGCGGGGCGAGGGCAAAAATCGTGCTGGCGCCGCGCCCCATGGACCTCGCGGGCAAGGTGGTGGGATTGCTCGACAACACCAAGGAGCAGGCCGACGTGATCCTGGAAACCGTCGCGGACGTCCTGCGCGAACGCTACGGGGTCGCGAAAGTCATCATCCGGCGCAAGGAATACTTTTCGCGGCCGGCGACCGACGAGCTGCTGAACGAGATGGCGAAGGAGGTGCAGGTGGCCGCGGCTGCCCTCGGCGGGTGAGGGTCCTGCACGTTGTGCAGTGTGCACGACACGGTGGAATTCGAGAAGCGCGGCATCCCCGCCACGGTGTTCCTTACGCAGGTCTTCAAGAACGCGGCGGTGCATCAGTTCCGGAGCAAGGGCATGGACGGGCACCCTTACATCGAGCTGCCGCATCCGGTCAGCAACCTCACGCCCGACGAGATGCGGGCGCTCACGCTGAAATACGTGGACCAGATGGTGCGCCAGCTGACCGCCTGAACGAATCAATTAGGAAACGACAACACGGACAGCATCGAGCAGGTTCGTTTAAGCGACCACATGGATTTACGACGGAAGAAAATTGAGTTTGCGGAAACCACCGAGATTGAGGATCGTGAACGGGAGGTCCGCTTGATCTTTAATATCGTTGAGCCCGATCCCGAGTACCAACCGATCTTTCTCTCGGACGAGTCCACATTGCTGGATGCGACGTCTCATGATGAAACGGAGTGTCGGAGACGGCTTGAGTTCTACTTTGGTTCGCCCTTTCCGTGCAGCCTGCGTCAATCCTTGTGGCAACTGGTTGACGAAATGAAGCAAAAATTTCCTGGATGGCCTGATGAATTTACTGCTCGACATTAGCGCCCAATAATAGTACTCCGACCCCAAGAGACCAAGAGAAATCGAAAGGTAAACGCGGCGCGGTCATTCCCCAGAAAGGGAAAACGCGCATTTCCATTTTCATTGACAACGCGGTGCTCGACGCCCTCCGCGAGCCGGGCGGAGAAGGCCGGGACCGGTTAGGTTGCAGGCGACCGAAAGCTATACACAAGCACGATAAACCGCTATTCTTCGTCTTGGATTTTTATCCACGGATAAGGTTTGGCTTTACGCGAAGTAGCAGGGAATCGTGTGCAAATCACGAGCTGTCGCGCAACTGTGAGTAACACATAAGCTTTCGCCGGCAATACCCACTGTTTCGGCAACGGAATGGGAAGGGTGGCGAAAGTGTTACAAGCCAGGAGACCTACCTTATCCACCACGGCGATGCTTCCGCGGTCTGAGGCTCAGTCGGGTGGACTCTTTGCGCCTGCGGTCGCGGGGCGTGTTCGCCTTTCCTCTTTCCGTGGCGGGATCGCTATGTTCTCGATAGAGTCAACCTGTGAAAGGAAAAGTGCACATGCTTACGCACAACCTCGGCTATCCGCGTATTGGTAGCCACAGAGAACTCAAGAGAGCCTGCGAAGATTACTGGTCTTCCCGGATCAGCCGTGATGAACTCCTGGAGGCTGCCCGGGCCATCCGCCGGAATAACTGGCAGCTCCAGCGCGAGTCGGACATCGATTTAATCCCCTGCAACGATTTCCCGTTTTATGACCATGTGCTCGATCTCTCGCTCATGGTCGGCGCGATCCCCGCGCGTTACCGGCCGCTGCTTGAAAAATCCGATAGTTCAGAGTTGGATTTGTACTTCGCCATGGCGCGGGGCTATCAGAAAGACGGTCTCGATCTCATCGCCATGGAGATGACCAAGTGGTTCGACACCAACTACCACTACTTGGTCCCTGAGTTCACGAAAGATCAGACATTCAGCCTCACTTCACGGAAGGCTTTGGATGAGTTTCAGGAGGCACGATCGCTTGGCTTTAATGCAAAACCCGTTTTGATCGGACCGGTGAGTTATCTGCTTCTGGGTAAGGAGAAAGAACCGGGCTTCAACCGCCTCGATTTGCTCGACCGGCTTCTGCCGGTTTACTTGCAAATCCTCGGCGAACTTCAAGATCTAGGCGCGAAATATGTCCAGATCGACGAACCCTTTCTCGCGCTGGATTTGCAGGACAAAGCTAAGCACGGCTACGTATCGGCCTATGCCGAGATTGCAAAGGCGTGTCCTGAACTCAAGATCATTCTTGCCACCTATTTTGCGGGACTCGACGATAACACCAGGCTTGCCGCGAGTCTTCCGGTGAGCTTCCTGCATCTGGACCTGGCCAGGGCGCCGGCGCAACTGGACGCCGTGCTGTCTTTAATTCCGCCCGAGTTGGGCCTCTCGCTCGGGGTCGTGGATGGCCGCAACGTGTGGAAAAACGATTTCGTCCATTCCTTGGCGCTGATCGCCAAGGCCGTGGAAATGCTCGGCAGCGAGCGAGTGGCGCTGGCGCCTTCCTGTTCGCTGCTGCATGCGCCCTGTGACCTCACCATCGAAAACAACGAGGTAGCGCTGCCTGGCGAGATCAAGCGTTGGCTGGCGTTTGCCCGACAAAAACTGGATGAAGTCGTCACTCTCAAGGAACTGGCACAGTCCGACTCTCACAGACAACATTCGAACGAGCTCAAGGAGAACCTACTCGACATGGAAAGCCGCCGCCAGTCGGTTTTGATCCATAAGCCGGCCGTGAAGCAGCGTCTTGCAACTGTTCTTCCCGGCGATCTCAGCCGCCAAAGCCCTTTTAGCGTGCGCCAGGCAAAACAGCACGCGCTCCTCAATTTGCCCTTATATCCCACAACCACAATCGGCTCCTTCCCGCAAACCGATGAAGTACGAAAACTCAGGCTCCGCTTCCGCAAGGGTGAATTGACGCAAGAACAGTACGAGGGGGCAATTCGCAGGGAGACCGAGCAAGCCATCCGCTGGCAGGAGGACGTCGGTCTGGACGTGCTGGTGCACGGCGAGTTCGAGCGCAACGACATGGTGGAATACTTCGGCGAGCTTCTGGAGGGGTTCGCGTTCACCGCAAACGGTTGGGTGCAGAGCTACGGTTCACGCTGCGTCAAGCCGCCCATCATCTATGGCGACGTGGAACGCCGAGCGCCGATGACCGTGAAATGGTCGCAATACGCGCAGTCGTTGACCGCGAAGCCCGTCAAAGGAATGCTCACCGGGCCGGTCACGATCCTGCAGTGGTCATCTGTACGGGACGATCAGCCGCGTTCGATCACGGCGAAACAGATCGCTCTGGCGATCCGTGATGAAGTGTGCGACCTCGAAAAAGCCGGCATCCGTATCATCCAGATCGACGAGCCGGCCATCCGCGAGGGGCTGCCGTTGCGCAAGGCGGAGTGGAAGGATTATCTACGTTGGGCGGTGGATGTATTCCGCTTGGCCTCCTCCGGGGTGGCTGACGAGACTCAGATCCATACCCATATGTGCTACTCGGAGTTCAACGACATCATCGATTCCGTCGCCGAGATGGATGCCGATGTCATCACCATCGAAACATCCCGGTCGCAGATGGAGCTGCTCGACGCCTTCGCGAGTTTCCATTATCCGAATGAAATCGGCCCGGGCGTCTACGACATCCACTCGCCACGTGTTCCTACCGAAAAGGAAATGTGCACGCTGCTGCGTAGGGCGCGGGCCGTGCTTCCACCCCGCAACCTTTGGGTCAATCCCGACTGCGGCCTGAAGACCCGAAGGTGGCCGGAGACCAGGGTGGCGCTAGCCAATATGGTCGCCGCTGCGAAGGCGTTGCGCGAGCAGCTATAGAGGTATGCACGCCAGGCGTCGTGGCGGACGCGCGCGATGATTTCGAAGTCTTTCCCCAGCGGGCGCACGATAGCCGCTTCGCCCTCGGCGAGGTACGGCGCGCCGGCGACGCCGTAGAACGGATTGCCGTGACTTGAGATCACCACGTTCTGCCCCGGCTCCGGAAGGGTTGAAAGCAGGCGCCGCAGCCCGGCGTAGCGCTGGGGATCGGCCGTTCGGGCCGGCCCCCCGCGCACCGCGCTCTCCTGCTCCGCGCGGCCGAACGCGAGCATCGCGGTCTCCATGGTGCGGCAGCGCGGGCTCGACAGCACCTTTGCGACCGGGATCTTCAGCTCGCGGAGCGCCGCCCCGATCTGCCGGGCCTCTTCACGGCCCTTGTCCGTGAGCGGGCGCTGGTTCTCGCAGTCGTCGTCGCTCTTCGACTGGGAATCGTTGCGCGAGAAATCGGTCGAGGCGTGGCGGAAATAGATGACATAGCCGCCTTTGCGCAGCTCGGCGAGAAGTTCCGTGCCCGGAATCGGCTTCGCCGGCAGCGCGCTGCGCCCGGCCGCGGCCTTCGGCGGGGCCTCAAACTGAAGTTGCTGCGCCACTCCCGGCGACACAAGGAGCGCGGCCAGCAGCATAACCTTCGCAACGGAGGGACGGGTCATTCGTGTATCCTTTCTCAAAAATCAACCCCCGCTTCCCCGATTCTACGGCTCCCGATTCTGCGTTGAGAACTTTTCTTGGCGCCTTGGTGGCTAATTATTCCGCGGTTTCCTGACATGCCCGGCCGCTCCCTCAAGGACTGGGCCCTGCTCGCGACCCTCGTCGCGCTGTGGGGCTCGAACTTCATGTTCGTGAAGCTCGGTGTCGCAACGGTGCCGCCGGCGACGCTGGTGGCCTCGCGGCTGGTGATCGGCGCCGTGATCCTGGTCGCGGTGATTCGAGCGCGGGGCTACACCCTGCCGCGGAGCGGGCGGGCGTGGTCGCCGTACGTCGTGCTCGCGCTGGTGGGAAACTGCCTGCCGTTCTGGTTCATCACCTGGGGACAGCAGCACATTGACAGCGCGCTCGCCGGCATTCTCATGGCGATCATGCCGCTCGCGACGATGGTGCTCGCGCACGTCTGGGTCGCCGGCGAGCACATGACCCGCAACCGCGTCGCCGGTTTCCTGTCGGGCTTCGGGGGGATCGTGGTGCTGATGGGGCCGGCCGCGCTCGCCGGCCTGGGCGGGGCGCTGATCGAAATCCTCGCCCAGCTCGCGGTGCTCTCAGGCGCGCTCTGTTACGCGACGAACACCGTGCTCGTGCGCCGGACCCTCAAGGGTGACGTGATGGTCGCCTCCGCCGCGATCATCGCCGTGGCAGCGGTGATCAGCGTGCCGATCGCGCTCGTGGTGGACCAGCCGTGGCGGCTTGCGCCGAGCGGACTCTCAGTTTCCGCCGTGATCTGGATCGGCATCGGCCCGACCGCGATCGCGACCCTGGCGTACCTGAAGCTCATCGGCTCGGCCGGCCCCACCTTCATGTCCCTGGCGAATTACTGCATCCCGGTCGTCGCCCTGTTCGTGGGCGTGGCGATCCTGGGGGAGGAGCCCGGCGCCAACGCTTACACCGGGCTTCTGCTGATTCTTACCGGCATCGCCCTGAGCCAGCTGCGCCGCGCGCAGAAGCGAAATTAGCCACAGAGATCACCGCGGCTGCGGGCCGAGCCCGACGGGACGGAAGGCGTGCGGGAGATCGAATCCGAGGTCGGGATCGATCAGGAAATCGGGTTCGAACAGAAAAAACAGGGTGCCCCCGCGCGGGTCGTCGGTCCCGATTTGCCGGCGATCGGCCCAGATCTTGCGCCCGTCGAGGTGCCGCAGGGTGCGGATTCCGAAGTGCATCACGACGATCGGATGCTGCTGCGTCCGGTGCAAGCCACTCTGCCAGGACCGGATCCTCAACTGGATGGCTGCCGCGCGGTCGCGCGCCGCCTCGGGTCCGGATTCGTACAGTCTCGCAAGATTGAGGAAGGCCGGGACGAACTCCGCGTCGACCGCTCTCGCATACCACTTCATCGCCTCGGATGGATTGAGCTCCACGCCCCGGCCTTTTTCATGGAGCAGGCCGAGATTGAACTGCGCCACGACGACCCCTTGCGCCGCCGCCATCTGAAACCAGCGCGCGGCTTCGCGCTCGTCCTTCGGAATGAGGTCGCCCGTGACGCCCGGCGGGCGCGAAAACGGCGCGCCCCCGAAGCCCGGCCGCGACGCGGCTCCGCCGGTCAGGTATGCACTGGCGAGATTCACCTGTGCGAGCGGATGGCCCCGCTCCGCGGCGGCGCGCAGCCACGACAGGGCTTCCGGATACGCGATCTCACCGTGCTGGCCGTAGAAATGGAGGGCCCCGAGGTCGGACTGCGCCTGTGGAAGGCCCATCCTGGCGGCTTCACGGAACCACCGGACGGCCTCCGTCTCGTTCCGCGCGACGCCGATGCCGACGAGGCGCATCAGGCCCAGGTTGTACTGGGCGTGAGCGTTGCCCTGTTCCGCCGCGCGGGCGAACCACGTCGTCGCTTCCGCGTTGCTTTGCGCGACGCCAAGCCCCGCCGCGTGGAGGAGCCCGAGCGCGAGCTGCGCCCTCGAATGGCCCGCGCGCGCATCCTCGGCGAACTGCTGTGCAGCGGTGCCGAATTCGCCGCGTTTCAAGGCCTCCTTTCCGTGCTCGTATCCCGGCTGCGAGACGAGCGGCGGGAGCGCGAGCAGGGCCGCGAGGAGGGCGCGGGAGACGATTCTACGATTCATTCCGGCGGGGAACCGGCTTGCGAGCCGTTTCGGCCAATATAACACCTACGACAGTGCGCCCCGCCCGGACGATCCCTTGAAAATCCCGCTCGGAAACCCAAAATTATGGTCAAGCACGGGATTCCGTGACGGAATGGATGATGGCGTTCGTGACGGATTTCTCGCGGGGCCCTACCGGGGACGGTGTGTCAGCCCCGGCGCGGGCCGATGCGTTAACAGGACTGGGGCGACGCGCCCAAGGCGCTCTATGAACATCCTCTACAACAGCGACAACTACTACGTGGTGGAATACCCCGCGCAGCACGGCTACGAGCTGGTGGACAAGCGCACCCAGCGCGGGACGTTCTTCCAGGGGGATGTCGCGGACCGGTTCGCCCAGTCGATGCGGAACGCGGTCTCGGAAAACGCCTCGGTCGAGCACGTCGACGAATTCCTCGGCAATTTCGACGTCCTGATGAACCTGCCTCTCGTCTACCACTGATCGGCGCGGTCGAGGCGCGCCTCGACCTCCTTCTTACGGGGCCTCGTGTGGCTCCTGCGCGGAGGCGCGCGACGCGAGGTGCGCAAGCCGCCCTGCCTTGAGGATTTCCGATCTCACGCGCTCCATCAGCGCCTCGCCGCGCAGGCTCTCCGCCACCGTGACGATGCGGTTGCGGTAGTGGTCGAGCCGGCCGGTGCGGTAGGCCTCGCGCAGCGTGAGCCCCATTCCGCTTTTTGTCTTGATGACCAAACTGTAGTACGGGGCCTCCGCGCGCAGCTCGCGATAGCGCAGCGGCGTCGCTGCCTCGAGCATGGCGATATCGGCGCGCGCGACCCGGCGCTCGCCGAGCGGCAGCCCGAAAACGCGGCGCGCGCTCACGATCCCGGACTCGGTGACCCGCACGCTGAGCGAGTTGGCGAGCAGATAGACGGCGGGTGCGATGAACGCCACGCCGAACACGACGAAGGGCAGGATGAAGATGCTCATCAGCCAGAAGGCGATCAGACCGGCGGAATCGGACCCGGAGGCGGGCGCTACCGCCGCCGCGGCGAGCAGGCCCGGCGCGAGGCACGCCGCACCGAACAAAGCCAGCGCCAGCGCGACCCCGGGAGTGCGCAACGGCGGGAAGTAGAGATCGATGCCCTGATGGAAGCGGGTCAGCCGGACGATATCGGCCGGCAGCGCCGTGCCGGCAGCTGCCTCGGTCCCGCTCACCCGCTCAGTCGACCTTGACGTTGGCGGCCTTCGCGACGCGCGCCCACTTCTCGGTCTCGCGCTTGACGAAGGCCGCGAACTGGTCCGGCTCGATGCCGGAGGCGAGCGCCCCCTGCGCCAGGAATTTCTCGCGGGTATCGGCGGATTTCAACATGGCGGAAAGCTCCAGATAGACCTTCGCCACGATGTCGCGCGAGGTGCCCGCCGGCATCACCACCGACTGCCACGAGCTGCCATCAAAGCCCTTGACGCCGGACTCGTTCACGGTCGGCAGGTGGGGCAGCGGCGGGAAGCGATCCACGGTGGACACCGCGATCGGGCGCAGTTTGCCCTGATTGACATGCGGCATCACGGTGATCGCGGTATTGAAGGCGAGCTCGATCTGGCCCGAGATCTGGTCTATCACGGAGGGCGCCTGACCCCTGTACGGGACGTGCACCATGTTCACGCCCGCCATCCACTTGAACATTTCCATCAGCATGTGAGGGCTCGTGCCATTGCCGGTGGAGGCGTAAATGAGCTGCCCGGGACGCGCCTTCGCCAGCGCGACCAATTCCTTCACGTTTTTTACCGGCAGCGCCGGGTGGGTGGTGAGGAGGCTCGGCAGGATCGCCATCAGTGTCACATGCGCGAAATCCCTGATCGGATCGAAGCCGAGCTTCTTGTAGATGCCGGGCGAAATGCTTTGCGCCACCGTCAACATGCAGAGGGTGTAGCCGTCGGGCGGCGACTTGGCGCACAGCTCCGTGCCGATGTTGCCGCCGGCGCCGGGCCGGTTGTCGGCCACGACCTGCACGCCCCACGCCCTGGTCAGACGATCGGCGGCGAGGCGCCCCATGAGGTCGGTCGGCCCGCCCGGCGGGAAGGGGATGATGATGCGCACCGGCTTCGCAGGATAGGCCTGCGCGAGCACAGCGGTTGCAGGCAGGATCACGAAAACAAGTGCCAGCGCGTAACGGACGGCGATGTTCATGGCAAGTTCCCTCTGTTGGCGTCGTTGTACCGAGATTATGCCTCAACGCACAACGCCGGTTACCGGCGGGAGAGCGGGAGAGCGTGAGAGCGGGATTCCCTTTCCACTTACGACTGACGGCCTTTACGTTCCACTTCCGAACTCACGACCTCACGACTCACGGCCTTTCAGGTGGCCAGCTCGACCACCGTGTAATTCTGACGCGAACTCGACAGAAAACGCGAGAGAATGCGGTAGGTGTCGAGGTCGAACACCGGCTGCAGGCGGCGCTCCGTCCATTCGTGCAGTTCCGCCTCCGAGCGCACCGTGCCGAGATAGCACCAGCGATCGAGCACGATGAGCTGCTCGCCTGCATCGCCCGCCTCGCGCACGCCCACGCGGCCCTTGAACGGCCACGGCCGCATCTTGAGGCGCGCGAGCGCCTGTCCCAGCCGCAGCCCGTGGACGGCGCGGCTTTCCTTGCCCGCGCAGGCGCCGCGGCAGCGTTTGATCTGGTAGGCGAAGCAGGGCCCCCGGCCTTTTTCCAGCCCGAGCATTATCGGGCAGAGCTCGTGCTCGGCGGCGAGCCCGCGCAACGCCTCGAGCGCCGCGCTGCGCGAGCGGAACAAGCCGTAGAGATCGCCGAGCTGCGCGGGGTCGAGCTCGCGCGCGCTCACCAGCCGGGGCGTGCCGCCCCCGAGCGCGGAGTCGCGGGAATGAGACTTTGTCTTATCGGCCGGTCGTGCGCCTTTCTCCCCTTCTGCCCGCCAGCGCCACGCGCACAGCTCGTTCGTCCGGCGCAGCCGCCGGTTGTGGACCGGTGCGAGCGCCTTCACCAGCCGCGCCTCCTCGATGAGGGCCCCCAGCTCGCCGGCGGTCTCGATCCAGTCGATGCGCTTGACCTGCTGCGCGATCTTCATGTCCCGGGAGTCGCGGTGGTCGCCGGCGAAATGCGCCATCACGCGCGCGCGCAAGTTGATGCTCTTGCCAACGTAGAGCGCGACGTCGTTCTCGCCGTGGAAGAGATAGACGCCCGGCGCCTCGGGGACCTCGTCGAGGGCGCCCTCGGGCAGCCCGGCGGGGACGGCGGGCGCCTTGAGGAGACGCTCCACCGCCGCGGCGAGCACCGCCGGGTAGAGCTCGCGCCGCCACTGGCTCACGAGCAGCCACACCGCGCGCGCGTCGCCGAGCGCGCGGTGGCGGGCATCGCACGCTACGTCATGGCGCGCCATCAGCGCATCGAGATTGTGGCGTGTCTCCGCAGGGAAGAGCCGGCGTGAGAGCTTGACCGTGCATAGCACCCGGCTTGAATAGCGCAGCCCGGCGCGGCGGAATTCGTTCCTGAGCAATCCGTAATCGAACCGGGCGTTGTGCGCGACCAGCAACTTTCCCTCGAGCCGTGCGAGCAGCCGCGGCGCGATCTCGGCGAAGGACGGAGCAAGCGCCACCATCTCGTTGGTGATGCCGGTCAACCCCTGGATCGCGGGCGGGATGCTCTCGCCAGGGTTGACGAGCGTGGACCACTCGCCGATGCAGCGGCCGCGCTCGACCTCGATGAGCCCCACTTCGGTGATGCGGTCGTAGGCGGGATGGGCGCCGGTGGTCTCGACGTCGAGTATGACGAGGGGCTGGTCAAGCAAGAGGGAGGAGGGCGAGGTGCTGTTCCAGGTTCCAGGTTCCAGGTTCAAGGTTTGTCGTGCAACATGGAAGTTGAACTTGGAACTTGGAACTTGGAACTTTGAACAGGATTAGCGTCACCCATCACTCATCACCGGGTTTGGTGGCCGATCGCGTGTGAAATCTTTTGGGCGGTCTGGCGCACCTGGGCGGCCCACGCCTTGTTCAGCCGGTCGGAAGGGGCCGACACCGAAAGTCCGGCGACGAGCCTGCCCTCGTCGTTGAAGATGCCGGCGCCGATGCAGGAGACGCCTTTCTCCGCCTCTTCGTTGTCGAAGGCGTAGCCCTGCCGGCGGATCTTCTCCAGCTCCCTCGCCAGGCTGTCCGGGTCGGTGAGCGTGTTGTCCGTGTACCGGGGCAGCCCGGTGCGGCGCGCATACACGGCGCACTGCTCCGGACTGTCCTCCGCGAGAAAGATCTTCCCCACGGCCGTGATGTGCAGGGGCGCGCGCGCCCCGATGATCTGGACGACCCGCATCATCGAACGGCTGTCCGAGGTGCGCTCGATGTAAACGACCTCGTCGTCGTTGCGTACCGAGAGGTTGACCGTCTCTCCCAGCTCGTGGTGCAGGGCCTGCATGTGGGGCAGGGCCTCCTGGCGCACGCTGATGCGCGATTTCACGAGGTTCCCCAGCTCGAGCAGCCGGATCCCGAGGCGGTAGGTGCCCGGCTCGATGCGGTCCACCAGGCGGTTTTCCACCATGACCGACAGGATCCGGTGTGCGGTTGAGGGGTGGAGCCTGGTTTCGGTGGCGAGGTGTTTGAGGTTGACCGGCGCAGACTGCCGGGCGAGCGACCCGAGCAGGCTCATCATGCGTTCGATGACCTGGATCGAGGACTTGGCTTCCTGCTGTGCCACGGGCGGGGCGCCAATCGCGAAATCTGAGGGGCGATTTTATAATATGAAATCCGCAGCGACAACTAAAATGGCCGCGTTGCAGTGCAATCTGACCCTGCTTGCAGATATCGCCAGTAATGCGTTGTTTTTGCTATAATATAAGGCTCGCGTTTCTGCTGGTGCCTCTCTATGGGAAAGTCAGTGACACTCTCACGCACTCGCAACGGCCGCAACGCAGCTGCGCTCGCGCATGTTGCGCACGACGTAAAAAATTACATTACGCCGCAAGGTTACGCGCGCCTTAAGGCCGAACTCGCGCGCCTGCTCGATGTCGAGCGTCCGGAACTCGTGAAGGTCATCGCGTGGGCAGCCTCGAACGGCGACCGCTCCGAGAACGGTGACTATATCTACGGCAAGAAGCGCTTGCGCGAGATCGACCGTCGCATCCACTACCTCACCAAGCGCCTCGATAGCGCGGAGGTGGTGGATCCGGCGCGGCGCGGCGACAGCTCCCAGATCTTCTTCGGCGCGGCCGTGACCTATGCCTACGTGCGGGGCGGGCGCGAGCAGCGCACCATCACCATCGTCGGCATGGACGAAGTGGACGTGAAACGCGGCCAGGTCAGCTGGCTCTCGCCCATCGCCCGCGCGCTCCTGAAGAAGCGCTCCGGCGACGTCGTGACGCTCGCTACCCCGGCCGGCGAGGCCGAGATCGAGATCATCACCGTCCGTTACCCGACCGCGGGGTAACGACGTTCCCGCCGGTACCCGTTGCCGCGCGGCGGGTGCCCCGATAACATTAGTTAAATCCGGACGCAGAGCGCCGGTTTAACTCCGCGTGTTCGAACGGACAGGATTGCTGCCGTTCAACACGCGGCCAAATCCAGAGGCAGAGCGCCGGTTTAACTCCGCGTGTTCGAACGGGCAAGATTATTGCCGTGCAACACGCGGCTTGTTGCTGGCGGCGGTCGCCGCAAGCAACCGTGGCATTAGCGAAGGCGTCCTCGCACGCACGCCCCCGTGACCGTTTCGTTTTTCACAGCGGCCCTTTCCGCCTGGCGCGCAGCCCATGTCGCCGTACCCGACGTGCGCACCGACACGCTCCCGCTCGACGCGGTGGTGAAGCTGAGCATCAAGGCCCTCCCCGAAGCGCGCACCGCCGAGAACCTCGGGGCCGAGCGCGAAGGCAGCGGGGTCGTCCTCGACGACAGGGGCCTCATACTCACCATCGGCTACCTGATACTCGAAGCGGGCTCCATACTGGTGATGACCGGCGATGGGCGCGTATTTCCCGCGAGCGTGGTGGGCTACGACCATGCCACCGGCTTCGGGCTGGTGCGTGCAGGATTGAGCTGCCGGCCGGTCGAGGTGGGGAACTCGGCCGATGTAAGGGAGCTCGCCACGGTGCTGGTAGCCGCCCACGGCGCCGCCGGCGGCGCATCCCGCGCCTGCGTGGTGTCACAGCGCCGTTTCACCGGCTGGTGGGAGTACATGATCGAAGGCGGGATCTTCACCGCGCCGCCGCGCTTCGAGCACAGCGGCGCCGCGCTGCTCGACGCGGAAGGCAGGCTGGTGGGCGTGGGCTCGCTGTGGGTGAGCGACGCGCTCGAGGTCGGCGCCGCCTTCCCCGGCAACATGTTCGTTCCCATCGACCTGTTGAAGCCCTTGCTCGACGACCTGCTTGCGACCGGGCGCCGCCGCGAGCCGCCGCGCCCGTGGCTGGGCGTGTACTCCGAGGAGATCGAAGGGCACGTGGTGGTGACGCGCGTGCTGGCTGATTCGCCGGCGGACAAGGCGGGGCTCTTCCGCGGGGACATCATCCTCGGCGTGGGCGGCGAGGCGATCGGGCACCAGAGCGAGTTCTACCAGAGGCTGTGGGCGAGCGGAGAGGCCGGAGCGTCGGTGGTGCTGCACGTGCTGCACAAAAAGGCGGTCCGGCAGTTGAGCGTGCACTCGGCAGACCGCATGGAATACCTGCTGCCGTGGCGCATCTAAGGACAACGAGGAACGCGGAACGATGAACGCGGAACTGGTTGTCACAATGGGCCCTTCATTCATCATTCATCATTCATCGTTCATCGTTTAAGTCGTGCGTGTCGGTCTCTTCGTCACTTGCCTGGTGGACCTGATGCGACCGCGGATTGGTTTTGCGGCGCTGAAGCTGCTCGAGGCCGCTGGCTGCGAAGTGGTGGTGCCGGACACGCAGACCTGCTGCGGGCAGCCGGGCTACAACTCGGGCGCGCGGGCGGCGGCGAAGACGCTCGCGCGCAAGGTGCTCGATGAGTTCTCGCAGTTCGAGTACGTCGTTGCGCCCTCGGGCTCGTGCGCCGGCATGATCCGCACCCACTATCCGGAACTGTTCGCCGACGAGCCAGCGGAGCTGGAGCGCGTGAAACGGCTGTGCGACCGCACCTACGAGCTCACAGATTTCCTGGTGAACGTCGCCAGGCCGGGCGCCGTCCCAGGAAATCTATATAAAACCATTACTTATCATGACTCTTGCGCGGGTTTGCGAGAATTGTCAATCAAGGCTCAGCCGCGTCAGCTCCTCGCTAAAGTGCCTGGACTGAAGCTTATTGAGATGGAGGAGGCCGAGACCTGCTGCGGCTTCGGCGGGACCTTCGCTGTCAAGTTCGGCGAGATCTCCACCCACATTGCCGAGCGCAAGTGCGCCAACATCGCCGCCAGCGGTGCAGACGCGGTAGTGCTGGGGGACCTGGGCTGCATGTTGAATATCGAGGGACGCCTGCGCCGCCGGGGAGACATGAAAACCAGAGTCCTGCACGTTGCCGAGGTGCTTGCGGGCGAAAACACGTGATGACCGGGCCGTCCCCGTTGCGCGGGATAGTCGCGATGGTGGTGGGGGCGGGACTGCTCACGCTGAATGACGCCGTTTCCAAGCACCTGACCGAGAATTATCCCATCGGCCAGGTCATCTGCCTGCGCCAGATCGCCGCGTTCCTGTTCATCCTGCCCTATGCGATGTCCGTGACCGGTCTGGGCGCATTGCGCGCCGTCAACCGGGGCGGGCAGTTCCTGCGCGCGCTGCTGTTTGTCTCCGGCACGGGGCTGGTCCTGTGGAGCCTGAGCCTGCTGCCCCTGTCGTTTGTTATCGCGGTTCTGTTCTCCAGCCCCATTTTTATTGCCCTTTGGTCGGCGCCATTGCTGGGCGAGCGGGTGCACGGCCGGCAATGGGCTGCAATCGCGGCCGGCTTCGCCGGCGTTCTGCTCATCGTGCGGCCCGCCGGCGGCGGATCCGAGTGGGTGGTCCTGTTGCCCGTCTGCGCCGCGTTCACGAACGGCTTGCGCGACGCCTTCACCCGGCGGCTGTCGCGCACCGAGAATTCGGTCTCGGTGCTGTTCTGGTCCGGCGCCATGGTTATGGTGGCCGGACTGCTCACGATCCCGTTGGGCTGGCAACCCCTCGATGCGCGCGGGGCCGCCTGGTTCCTGGCCGCGGGCTTTTTCAACGCCAGCGCCCATTTCATGGTGATCGAGGCCTTGCGCATGGGGCGCGCGGCGGTGGTGGCGCCGTTCCGGTATTCCGGGCTGCTGTGGGCGATGCTCGTCGGGTTCCTGGTATGGAACGAGTTGCCGGACTCCTGGATGCTCGCGGGCGCGGCGGTCGTGGTCGCCAGCGGCATCTACATGATCCGTCGCGGCGTGGCGAAGGGCTGATGATGCGCCGCGCCGGGAGGAGCGCCGCGCGGCTCGCGCTATAATCGCACGCGCTGTATTCCCTCCCTGCTTCCAGATTCTGGTCACGCGTATGCAAGTTACCTCGATGCATTTCAAAACCCGCGCGAGCGAGAAGCTCAGGGACGCCAAGCTGCAGGCGGCGCTCAAGAAGCTCCAGGGCAACTTCGTGCGCGGGCGCGCCGAGCGCGTGCGCGAGATGGACAACTTCGAGGCGATCCGCGACGCGGCGGCCGCGATCCGCGACCACGCCCTCGAGCATCTCGATGTGTATCTGGAGGAATTCGAGCGGAACGCCGTCGAGCGCGGCGCGGTGGTGCACTGGGCCGAGACGCCCGAAGAGGTCACCCGTATCGTCTGCGAGATCGCCCGCCGGCACGGCGTGCGCAAGGCTGTCAAGTCGAAGTCCATGGTGAGCGAGGAATGCGCGCTGAACGAAGCGCTGGAGGCCGCGGGCATCGAGGTCGTCGAGACCGACCTCGGTGAGTACATCCTGCAGCTCGCCAGGGAACCCCCCTCGCACATCGTGGCGCCGGTCGTGCACAAGACGCGGGACGAGGTCTCGGATCTCTTCGAGGAAAAGCACCACAGGCCGCGCAAGACCGACATCGGCGAGCTCACGCGCGAAGCGCGCGAGATGCTGAGGAGCCATTTCCTGTCCGCCGGCATGGGGATCACGGGAGCGAACTTCGTCGTCGCGGAGACCGGCTCCACGCTGATCGTCACCAACGAGGGCAACGGACGGATGGTCACCACGCTGCCGCGCGTGCACGTCGCGATCACCGGCATCGAGAAGGTAGTGCCGACGCTTGAGGACGTGGCGACGCTCATGCGGCTGCTACCGCCGCACGGCACGGGCCAGACCATCTCCAACTACATCTCGGTCACAACCGGCGTGAAGGGCGAGGGCGACCGTGACGGGCCGGAGCATTTCCACGTCGTCCTGGTGGACGCCGGTCGCACCAAACTGATCGGCGGCGACCTGCAGCCGATGCTGCGCTGTATCCGCTGCGGCGCGTGCATGAACCACTGCCCCGTGTACCAGAGCGTCGGCGGACACGCCTACGGCTGGGTCTATCCGGGGCCGATGGGCTCGGTCCTCACGCCGATCTATATCGGCCTGGAGAATGCGCTCGATCTGCCCAATGCCGCCACGTTCTGCAATCAGTGCGGCGTGGTGTGCCCGGTCAAGATCCCGCTGCCGGATCTGATGCGGAAACTGCGCGAGCAGCAGTTCGAGCGCAAATTGAAGCCCTGGACGGAAAGAGCGGGGCTCACATTGTGGAGCTGGGCCGCTCGGCACCCGGCGATTTATGCGATGATTTCGACAATCGGTGCGCGCGCGCTCGCTTGGATAGGCGGAAAGAACGGCCTCATCCACCGGCTGCCGTTCGGCGGCGGCTGGACCGATGGCCGGGACCTCCCGGCGCCGCACGGCAGGACTTTCAGGGAACTTCATCGCCGCGCAACCCGGCGCTAGCTTGTAACCTGAAACATTAGCCACAGAGAGCACAGAGAACACAGAGAATGAGAATTCAGGATTCGGGATGCGGGATACGGGATACGGGATACGAACACCCGTTGTCCATCGCGGATCGCGCATCGCGGATCACGCTCTGTGAACTCGGTGTCCTCTGTGGCTGAATTCTTTTGTTCGAGAAGAGTGGAAGAATGAGAATAGTCATGATGGGATCCGGCGGGGTGGGCGGCCTGGTCGGCGCCCGCCTCGCGCAAGTCGGGTGCGACGTGTCATTCGTCGCCCGGGGGGCGCACCTTGCAGCCATGCGCGAGCACGGGCTCACGCTGGAAAGCCCGCTCGGCAACGTGCACCTGCCAAAGGTGCGGGTGACGGATGACCCCGGCTCCCTCGGACCGGCCGATCTCGTCGTGTTTGCCGTCAAGCTCTGGGATACCGAGGCCGCGGCGCGCACGATCCTGCCGCTCGTCGGCCCCGAAACCGGCGTGCTGTCGCTGCAGAACGGCGTCGTGAAGGACGAAATCCTGCGGCCCATCGTCGGCGAGAAGGCGTTGATGGGAGGCGTCGCGTACATGGCCACCACGATCTCCCGCCCCGGCGTGATCCAGCACACCGGGACGATGCAGCGCGTGGTGTTCGGCGAGTACGATGGGCGGCGCTCGAAGCGGGCCGAGACGTTGCTCGAGTTCTGCCTCAAGGCGGGCTTCGACGCCAAGCTCTCCGACGATATCCGCCGCTCGATCTGGGAGAAATTCGTGTTCCTGGTAGGAATGGCCGCCGTCACCGCCACCGTGCGGCTGCCGATCGGGCCGATCCGCGAGAACCCGCTGACCCGCGCGTTCTACCTCGACGCGATGCGGGAGGTGGTCGCCGTGGGAAGAGCGCACGGGGTCCGCCTCCCGGAGAACTTTGCCGAGGAGCGCCTCGCGTTCACCGACACGCTCCCGGGGACGATGACCGCCTCGCTGCACCACGATCTCGAGCGCGGCAACCGCCTCGAAGTGGAGTGGCTCTCCGGCGCCGTGGTCGAGCTGGGCAAGGCCGTCGGCGTGGCGACACCCATCCACCGCGCGGTGCGGGACATCCTGGTGCTGCACGCCGGCGGCAAAAAATAGCCGCCAAGACGCCAAGGCCGCCAAGAAGATCAAGTGGAACCGCAGATAAACGCAGATAAACGCGGATGAAAACGAAAACTGATTCCTCATCCCTCAACCCTCCTCCCTCATCCCTTAATTTTCGCCGCCAAGGCCGCCAAGGAACAAAAAAGCCGAACCACAAAGGACACAAAGGACACGAAGGAAAACCTTTGAGCCGCCGATGGATCCCGTTCCAATGACCTCCGGCAGCGCCTTATGATTGATGGTTCGCGACGCGCTTGGAAAACGGACATTGGAACGGGATGGACGCCGATAAGATCAACGACTGAACCGCCAAGGCGCCAAGACGCCAAGGAAGGACAAGACATAACAACTATCGAGCTTTGCGTAAATGCTTTACGCCGCTCGACCCTCGCCCCTTCCCCCTCTCCCAGAGGGCGAGGGGAAATGTCCAGTGCGGAAATGGTGTGTCAACCATTTCCGCAACGATCAATAATGGCGGGCTCAAAAACTCTCCCTCTCCCCCTAAAGAGGGGGCGGGGGGATTCTTGAGATGAATTCTGGGCGAGGGGATTCTTGAGATGAATTCTGGTGTCCGTCGTGTTTTCGCTTTTCATTTTCGCTTTTCATTTTCGCTTCTCTTGGCGTCTTGGCGGTTAATTCTGATTTTTTGTTGAGATGAACTCATGACGCCGCCTAAGCTCACCATCCGCGCGTTGCGCGTGGTGGCGGTCGACGCGCCGATGGCGCGGTCGCTCGGCACGAGCCGGGGGACGCTTTTGACCGCGCCGCTGCTGCTGATCGACCTCGAGACCGAGGAGGGCGTGACGGGCCGATCGTACCTGTTTTGCTATCTGCCGGCCGCCGCTCCCGCGATCGCGCATATGCTGGAAGAGGTGTCGCGGGTGGTCAGGGGCGATCGGGTCGCGCCGGTCAAGATTGGCGCGAAGCTCGCGCGCCACTTCTTCTTGATCGGCGTGCAGGGCATCGTGCGCATGGCGATCGCCGGGCTCGACATCGCCTGCTGGGATGCGCTGGCGATCGCCGCCGGCGTGCCCCTTGTCACCTTTCTCGGCGGCGTGCCCACGCCGGTGCGCGCCTACAACAGCAACGGTCTCGGCCTCACGTTGACGCCGGAAGCGGCGGCGGACGAGGCCGAGGCGCTGCTCGCGGGCGGATTCCGCGGCGTGAAGCTGAGGCTCGGGCGCCCGGACTTGAAGGGCGACCTCGCCGTGGCGCGCGCCGTGCGGCGGCGCCTGCCCGACGGCGTTGCGCTGATGGTCGACTTCAACCAGGCTTTGAGCGTCGCCGAAGCCGTGCGGCGCGGCCATGCGCTCGATGGCGAAGGCGTCTACTGGATCGAGGAGCCGATCCGGCACGATGATTACGCCGGCTGCGCCAGGGTGGCGCGCAAGCTCGTCACTCCGGTACAGATCGGGGAGAACTTTTCGGGCCCGCAGGCGATGGCCGCGGCGCTCGCCGCGCGCGCCTGTGATTACGTGATGCCCGATCTCGAGCGGATCGGCGGCGTCAGCGGCTGGCAACGCGCCTCCGGTCTCGCGGCGGCGACCGGGATCGAGATGTCCTCGCACCTGTTCCCGGAAGTGAGCGCGCATCTGCTTGCGATCACTCCCACCTGTCATTGGCTCGAGTACGTCGACTGGGCGGCGCCCGTTCTTGCCGAGCCGCTGCGCATAGTGGATGGCGCGGCAGTCATCCCCGAAAAGCCGGGCAACGGCCTCGCTTGGAACGCCGAGGCGGTCGCCCGCTACCGGACGCTCAATAGGTGATCTCAAGAATCGGAGAAACACCGATTAGCCACAGAGATCACGGAGAACACAGAGGAAAACCAAAGAGTCGATGCGGGATACGTGATGCGGGATGGGAACCCCCGCTAGCAATCGCGAATCGCGTATCCCGGATCACGCACTGCGAACTCCGTGTCCTCTTTGGCTTGATTTTTTGGTTTTCGTCGGCGTTTGTTGTCGTTCATCTGCGGCTGATATTTTCGATTTTGTTGCGGGCTCTTAGTATCCCGCCGCAGGCGGGCGGCCAGGCGCCGCCTTGTGGTAGACTCCCCCACTCCGGCCGGGAGTCATCAACGCGCGCAGCCCAGCGCGCTGCGACCGGCGATCTCCAGCAAGGAGCCGAGGATGAACGACCCGCGAGAACGCACCCCATTGACGACAGTGCCGATGTGGGTGGGCGGCAAGCCACAGCCCGCCTCGAGCACGCGCGCCGGGGAGGTGACCAATCCCGCGACCGGGCGGGTCGCGCGCAAAGTTTCGTTCTGCAACGCGGCCGACATTGACGCCGCGGTCCGGTCGGCGCAGCGCGCGTTTCCGGCTTGGCGCGACACGCCGCCGCTCAGGCGCGCGCGCGTGATGCAAAAGTTCCTCCTGCTCCTCCAGGCGAACCAGAAGGAGCTTGCGGGGCTCGTCACGGAGGAGCACGGGAAAACCTTGCCCGACGCGATGGGCTCGGTGCAGCGCGGCATCGAAGTAGTCGAGTTCGCCTGCGGCATCCCGCACCTGCTCAAGGGCGAGCACTCCGAGAACGTCGGCTCCGGCGTGGACTGCCACACGGTGCGCCAGCCGGTCGGCGTATGCGCCGGCATCACGCCGTTCAACTTTCCGGTGATGGTGCCGCTGTGGATGTTCCCGGTCGCGATCGCCTGCGGCAATGCTTTCGTGCTGAAGCCTTCGGAGAAGGTGCCCTCGGCCTCGATGCGCATGGCCGAGCTCGCCAAGGAAGCGGGCCTGCCCGACGGCGTGTTGAATGTCGTGCACGGCGACAAGGAGGCGGTGGATGCGATCCTCAACCATCCCGGTGTCAACGCGGTCTCCTTTGTCGGCTCCACCCCGATCGCCAAGTACATCTATGAGACGTGCGCGAAAAACGCGAAGCGCGTCCAAGCGCTGGGCGGAGCCAAGAACCACGCGGTGGTGCTGCCGGACGCGGACCTCGAATTCGCGGCCGATGCCCTGATGGGCGCGGCCTACGGCTCCGCAGGCGAGCGCTGCATGGCGATCTCGGCGGTGGTCGCGGTCGGTGAGGCCGCGGAGCCGCTGGTGAAGCTGCTCAAGAAAAAGGCCGAGGCGATCATGGTCGGCCCGGGAGAGAAGGAGGGCGTGGACATGGGGCCGCTCGTCACGCGCCAGCACCGCGACAAGGTGGCGGGCTACATCGACCACGGCGTGAAGGAGGGCGCGAAGCTCGTCGTGGACGGGCGCAACTGCAAGGTCCCGGGGCACGAAGGCGGCTTTTTCCTCGGCACGTCGCTCTTCGATCACGTCACACCCGAGATGAAGATCTACCAGGACGAGATCTTCGGGCCGGTGCTCGTCGTGCTGCGCGCGAAAACCCTCGAGGACGCGATCGCACTCGTCAACCGCAATCCCTACGCCAACGGCACGGCGATCTTCACCGAATCCGGGGGCGCAGCACGCCGCTTTGAGAACGAGATCCAGGTGGGCATGGTCGGTGTCAACGTCCCGATACCGGTGCCGGTCGCGTTCTATTCTTTCGGCGGCTGGAAATCCTCGCTATTCGGTGACCTGCACCTGCACGGCGCGGAGGGGGTGAAGTTCTACACCCGGACCAAGGCCATCACCAGCCGCTGGCCGCATCAGGACACGCCGGCGCCGGGTTTGAACATGCCTACTCTCGGATGATGCGTGACTGATGAAGCGTGACTGATGAGGCGTGACTGATAGAATGTCACTTATGCAGCGTAACCGGTTGCTCGCATTGCTGCCATTCGAATTCTCACTTATTAAGAATGTTTTCGCGGCATGAGTGCCCGCGAAAACATTCTTGCGCGGATCCGCGCGCGGCAGGGGAAGGGCACGGAGCCATCAATCGCGGAGCGCGAAGCGGTGCAGTCGCACCTGCGCACGCATCCGGTAAGCCCGCGGCCGTGCGCGGACTGGGAGCTGATCGCACGCTTTCGCGAGCAGGCGCTCAAGCTCGCCAGCACCGTGGACCAGGTCGCGACGCTCGCGGCTGTTCCCGCGGCGGTCGCGCGCTATCTCGAGCGCGAGCGCCTGACGCGGCAGGCGGTGTGCTGGCCGGAGCTTGCCAAGCTGGACTGGCGTGCCGCGGGCGTGGAGGTCGCGGCGCGTGCGGCGCGCGGCGACGATCTCGTGGGCATCACCGGCGCCTTCTGCGCCATCGCCGAGACCGGCACGCTCATGACGGTGTCGGGGCCGGACACGCCGGCGGCAGTGAGCCTGCTACCCGAGACGCACATCACGGTCGTTTCCTCGAGCCGCATCGTGCGCGGGATGGAGGAGGCGTGGCAGCTCGCGCGCGCGGAGCTCGGGCGGCCGCCGCGCGCCGTCACCTTTATCTCCGGCCCGTCGCGCACCGCCGACATCGAGCAGACGGTCACGCTCGGCGCGCACGGGCCCTATCGTGTCCACATCGTGATTGCAGGGTAATCACGGCCAAAGCATCGCCGCGCTAGCCACGTGCGGCGCCGCGCACATCGCGGTTCCAACTGCCCGGGAATCAAAACGCCTCGTCCCAGGGAATCGAGAGCCGCGTCGCGGAGTTGATGAGCCCCACCATGCTGTAGGTCTGCGGAAAGTTGCCCCAGAGCTCGCGTGTCGCCGGATCAATATGCTCGGCGAGCAGGCCGTGGCGGTTGCGGCAGGCAAGCAGGTTTTCGAACAGCGCTCTTGCTTCCTCCCGCCGCCCGAGCGCGGCGATTGCGTCGATGTACCAGCAAGTGCACGCCAGAAACGCGTTTTGTGGCGTCCCGAAGTCGTCCGCCTCGGTGTAGCGGAACACGAAATCGCCGCGGCGCAGCTCGCGCTCGATCGCGGCGACGGTCGAGGCAAAACGCGGATCTTCCGCCGGGAGGAAGCCCAGTTCCGCGAGCAGCAGCAGGCTCGCGTCGAGGCCGTCGCCGTCGAGCGTCGAGGCGAAGCTCCCGCGCGACGAGCTCCAGGCACGCTCGCACACCCCGCGATGAATGGTTTCGGCATGGTGGCGCCAGTATTGCGCGCGTTCGGCGAGCCGGAGTCGCGCGGCGATCTTCGCCAGGCGTTCGCATGCAGCCCAGCACATGATGCTTGAGGATGTGTGCACCCGCGTTGCGCCGCGCAACTCCCACAGGCCCGCATCCGGCTGTGCCCAGATCTGCGCGGCGTGCTCGCCGAGCGTCTCGAGTTGCGCGAACAGCCCCTCGTTTCCGGGTCGCAGCAGGCGGCTGTCGAAGAAGGCGTGCGTCGCGGCGAGGATCGCCGACCCGTAGGCGTCATTCTGTACCTGCCGGTAGGCCTCGTTTCCGACGCGGACCGGTCCCAGGTCGCGGTAGCCCGGCAGCGCCGCGACCACGCGCTCCGGCATTTCGCCACGTCCGTTGATGCGGTACACCGGCTGTAAACGCGCGTCTTCAGCGCTGGCGGCGACGTTGATGATGTAACCGAGGTAGCGCTCCATGGTCTTGGTCGCGTTCAGCCGGTTGAGCGCATTGACCGTGAAATACGCGTCGCGCAGCCAGCAGAAACGGTAATCCCAGTTGCGGCCGCTGTCCGCGGCCTCCGGGATCGAGCTCGTGAAGGCGGCGAGGACCGCCCCGGTGTCGTCCACCGCCGCAAGCTTGAGCGAGATCGCCGCGCGAATGATCTCGTCCTGCCACTCGTAGGGGATGCTGAGGTCGCGGACCCAGTCGCGCCAATAATCGGTCGTTTCCTCGAGAAACCGGCGCGCAACGTCGAGAACGGACCCCTGCAGCGTCTCGTCGGACCCGAGCACGAACGTGACCGTTCCTTGCAGCACGAACGGGATTTCCTCCAGCAGCGCCGTGATCGAGCAATTGGTCGTGGCGCGCAGCACGACGTCGGCGCACTCATAGCGCACGTGGTTGCTGCCGAACGTGACGCGCGCTGGCGCGGCGCCGTAGCCGGTCGCCGGCCGCAGTCGCATCGTGACCCGCGGGCTGCCGGCGAGGCGGCGCACCTGGCGCACCAGCGTCATCGGGCAGAACATGCGCCCGAACTGCAGGAAGCGCGGCGCGAAGTCCGTGATCTCGATCGCGCCGCCGCGCCGGTCGTAGAGGCGCGTCGCCAGGATCGGGGTGTTGGCGAGGTATTCCTGCTCGCTGTGCGCGAGATCGGCGAGTTCGACCGCAAAAAAGCCGAAGTCGCCGTCGGCGCGCCGGGTGCGCAACAACGAGCAGAAGACCGGATCGCTGTCGGGCTGCGGCATGCAGCCCCATACGATCTCGCCCGTCGCATCGACGAGCGCCGCGACGCCGCAGTTGCCGACGATGGCAAGATCGAGGGTCGCGGTCACTGTCCGCCTGCGCGTGATGCAGCGTAACTGACGTAGGCGCCGAGCCACTTCCGTACGGCCGCCGCATCGGCAACCCGCCAGCGCGCAGTCGAGGGGCCGGGACCGACCTTGATGGAGTGGCCGCCCATCCGGTTCACATTCGCGAAACCGTACTCGTCAGACGTGTCGTCTCCGACGAACACCGGGAGCCGGCCCGCGAACGGCACTTCGGCCATGAACTCCTCGATCGCCGTGCCCTTGTCGCGCCCGCCGGGCTTGATCTCGAACACCAGCTTGCCGGCCTGCATCTCGAAATCCGGGCCGAGCGCCGACAGCGCGTTGGCTACCGCTTCGCGCGCCGCGCCGGCAAGCTCCGGCGCAAGCCGGAAATGCAGCGCCAGACTGTGGCCCTTGTCCTCGAGCAGCAGCCCGGCGTGGCGGGCAGCGAACTCGCCGAGCTGGCGCGTCGCGCGCCGCAGCGGCTCGACAGGAAACGCGTGCTGGTGCACTTTTCTGCCTGCATCGCGGCGCTCGACACCGTGCTGCCCCGCGGCCGGAAGGCGCAGCGGCGCGAACAGCACGTCCAGCTCGGCGATCGGACGGCCGCTGATCAGCGCGAACGCGCCGCCGGTTGCTTCATGCAACTCGACCAGCAGCTTCCCAAGCGCCGCGTCGGCGCGGACCGCGTCGGGCCGCTCGGCGTGCTCGAGCAGCGTGCCGTCTATGTCCAGGAAGAGCGCCCAGTCGGGCGAGTATGCCGGCAAGCGATTGTCCGCGGCGTCCGCACTTCCGGGTTGCTGCAGCCGATGCTGCATCGGCTAGTGCCGTTCCAACTTGTTTCTCCGAATTCCGGTGCATCGCTTCCTGGCGACGATCGGTCCAAGGAGAAACCGACGGATTAGCATGAATAGTTGGAACGGCACTAGCGAGGAACAGTGCGCAGCCGCGCGACGCGGGCCCGCGCGAGCACGCGGTGCCGGTGGCGCATGCGCGCCGCATCGATCAGCATGCGCCCCGCCCAGCGGTACACGTTGAACTCCTGCACGAGATTTCTCATGCTGCGCATGCGGGCGCGCTGCTCTTCGGGCGGCATGGTGAGCGCCAGGTTCAACGCCGCCGCGCACTGCTCGATGTCGTAGGGGTTGACGATCAGCGCTTCGGTCAGCTCGCGTGCGGCGCCGGTGAACTGCGACAGGACGAGCACTCCGCGCTCGTCCTCGCGCGCCGCGACGAATTCCTTCGCCACCAGGTTCATGCCGTCGTGCAGGCTCGACACGTAGCACAGGTCGGCGGCGCGGTAGTAGGCGTAGACCTCCTTCGCGTCGTGGTGCTCGACAATGAGGATGATGGGCTCGTATCCCTCACGCCCGAAGCGGCGGTTGATCTGCGTCGCCAGCGCCCTCACTTTGACCTCGAAACCCTGATACTCGTCTATGGATGAGCGTGAGGGCGCCGCGATCTGCACGAAAGAGAACTTCCCGATCCAGTGCGGCTCGAGCTCGAGCAGGCGCTCGACCGCCATGAAACGCTCGAGGATTCCCTTGGTGTAGTCGAGGCGGTCCACGCCGATGCCCAGGCGCAGTTCCGGCGAAACGCCGAGGCGCGCGCGGATCTGGCTGCGACATTCCTCCACCGGGGGTTCCCCGCCCAGGGCCTCCGGCGGCCATTCGATCGAAATCGGGTAGCGCTGCACCTCCGTCGGCTCGCCGCTGTAGGAGATCGTGAAAGTCTCGCGGTTGACGCGCGCCTCGAGGAACCGGTCCACAGTGTCGAAGAAGTTGTTGCAGTGGAACTGCGTGTGAAAACCCAGGATGCTCGAGCCGAGCAGCCCTTCGAGCACGGCCTCCGCGAATCGAGTTCGGGCCGCAGAACGGGGTGTGTTGGAAGAACACGGCGCGCACGTCGGGCCGGCGATCATCGAGCATCCCTCCGAGCAGGGCGAGGTGGTAGTCCTGCACCAGCACGATCGGGTCCTCGGTGCGCGCCTCGTCCACGACCACGTCGGCGAAGCGCCGGTTCACCGCACGGTAATGCTCCCAGTCCGGGGCCCGGAAGACCGGCCGCACATGCGCGATGTGGCACAACGGCCACAAGCCCTCGTTGGCGAATCCGTAGTAGTAGCCCTGCTCCTCCTCCTTGGTGAGCCAGACGCGCCGAATGCGGTATGCGGGCCGCTCCGGCGGCACCATTACGTGGTCGCCCGGATCCACCGCCTCGCGGTCTGCGGAGCCGCTGCCGTGCGCGATCCACGTCCCCGAGCACGCGCGCATGACCGGCTCGAGGGCGGTCACAAGCCCGCTCGCCGGGCGCTGGATCTCGATCACGTTCTGCTTGCGGACGTGGATGTACGGCTCGCGGTTGGACACGATCAACACCTCATCGCCCTTCAGGTCTTCCCGCAGGATCCGGCGCAGCGCTTCCGGGCCCCAGACGACCTGGCTTTCGTCGCGGCTGCGCCGCTCGGCCTCCAGGTCGCGCACGAGCGCCTGCAGGTCCTTCGCGATCGGCCGCAATTCGGGTGCGCGCACCTCCCCCGACGAGCGCAGCAGCCCTTCGCCCGATATCAACGCCTTGATGCCGGCCACCCAGCCGCGCCAGCTGATCTCGGCGATCACCACGGTGATCAGCGCGACCACGGCCGCGATCGTCGCGAACAGGTAAAACACATACTTCTTCGTGTCCTCGCTGCGCCGCTGCACGAAGCTCATGTCGTGCACGATCACCAGCTCGCCGAGCGTCTCGCCCTCGAGCGCTACCGGATGGGCCGATACGTGCAGCGGGCCATCGGGACGCTGCAGCAACTCGGTTTGCCCGGGCGCGTCTGGGGCCGGGCATCGCACCGTTTCAGGGAACCCCCGCGTGGCGTAGGCGAGCTTGCCCGCGTGGTCGCAGAAACCGAGCGCGTAGACGCGCTCGTCCTGAACGAGGCGCTCGAAAAACCGCATGATCTTCTGCTTCGCGCGCGGCTCGCGCACGAGGGCGCCGAGCGGCTCCTGCGTCGCGCTGGTGATCAGCTTGGCGCGCATTTCCAGGTCGCGCACGAACCAGTTCAGGGTGAGCCGGTCCACGAGCGGCACGACCGCGTACGCAATGGCCGTGAGGGCCACCGCGAGAGGGAGAATGAAGCGCAGGGAAATCCGCATGCCTGGCGTCTCCTTGTGTGGAGTAGAGGCCCGCACTCGAGGGCGGACCCATCCGCATGACTCGAGCTTAAGGATACGCCCTCGCGGGCGTCAAGTCAGGCTGGCGCAGTGCGCGGGCATTCTCGCGCGCGCATCGGGTCCCCCAGCTTAAAGATCACGGTTCCTACCGGCCTCGGGAACTTTTCGAGGTCCCGCTGTCCGATTCACGAATAAGGTTCGTCGTTTACCTTCGGAGGGGAGCGATGAGATGGTGGACGCAGCTCGTGAAGGCCAACGAGCCGGTCGACTTCCTGGCCGCGCTTGTCATCGTGCTCGCCGTGTGGTTCACGCTTGCGCTCGCCAGGCATTACGGAGCGCGCGCGCTTGCGCGGTTTGCGCCGCGCACGCAGGCGCGTTGGGACGAGCTGCTCGCCGAAACCGTGCGTGCGACGAGCCTGCTGCTCCTGCTGCCTGTCGCGCTCTACGCGGGCGCGTCCGCGCTCGACATTCCGGTTCGCTTCGAGCGCTTCCTTCAACTCGCGGCCGTGGTCGGGCTGCTGCTGCAAGCGGGGCTGTGGGCGAGCCGCTTCCTCGCACGCTGGGCCGCGCGCAAGGCGGAACTCAGTCGCGAGCGCGAGCCGAGGGAGGCAACGGCTCTCACCCTGCTCGGGTTCGCTGCCCGGATCGCGGTGTGGTCGCTGGTGCTCCTGCTGACGCTCGACCAGCTCGACTTCGACATTACCGCGCTGGTCGCCGGTCTCGGTATCGGTGGAGTGGCGGTGGCGCTCGCGGTGCAGAACATCCTCGGCGATCTGTTCGCATCGCTCTCCATCGTGCTCGACAAGCCCTTCGAGGTGGGCGACTTCATCGTGGTGGACGGCCTGCGCGGCACGGTCGAGCGCGTCGGCATCAAGACCACCCGCGTGCGCAGCCTCGACGGGGAGCTGCTGGTGTTTTCCAACGCCGACCTGCTGAAGAGCCGCATTCGCAACTTCCAGCGTATGCTGGAGCGGCGCGTCGAGTTCACGATCGGCGTGACCTATCAGACCCCGCCGGATAAGCTGAAGGCGGTTCCGCAGTGGCTGCGCGAGGCGGTGGAGGCGCAGCCGCGGACGCGGTTCGACCGCGCGCACTTCAAGGAGTACGGCGATTCCGCGCTGGTGTTCGAGATCGTCTACTACGTGCTCGACCGCGACTACAATCTCCATATGGACGTGCAGCAGGCGATCAACCTCGTCATCTTCGAGCGCTTCGCGCGCGAGGGCGTCGAGTTCGCCTACCCGACGCGCACGCTGCACGTGTACACGGCCCCGGGCGCGGCGACGCAATGACGGAGGATCGGTGAATGCGCGGCAGGAACGGATGATCGAGGGTACGTGCCGCGGTAGGGTTCCGCGGAACGCTTCGTTTGCCACCGTTGTCGAATTACAGTCCAAGCTTTACGCATGAAACGTTTATTGACATTCATTTTGCTGCTCGGTGGAGTTGATGCGCTCGCCGATGACATGGACAATCGCGTGCAGGCTGCGCTGGAGCTGGAGGAATCGACGGAAATCGTCGCCGCGCTCACACGCCAGGTACTGCACGGTAATCTAAAGGCTGCTCATGAGCTCGGCTCGATGTACCTGGAGGGACGTCATGTCCAGCGCGATTCGGCGCAGGCGCATGCCATGTTCGAGATGGCGGGCGAGAGTGTTCTTTACCGGAATCGTTACAAGCTCGGCTATGCCGAGTCCCAGTTCGAGCTTGGCCGGATGAACGAGGACGGCATTGGCACTGAGCGTGATCCCGAGAGTGCGGCCGACTGGTATGAGCGCGCGGCAGAGCAGGGCCATGCGCGGGTGCAGCTCGCGCTGGCGCGGATTTACGCGGACGAATCGACTCCGCCGAGCGGATTCGATGCGGCGTTCTTCTGGGCGTTACTTGCTGTCAGATCGTACGGCCTCGATGAAAACGTCCAGGCGGAAGCGCGGCGGATCCTGGAATCAGCGCGCAGCAGGCTTACGCCGGTGGAAGTTGATTCATTGCGACGCAAGGTAGTGAATTGGTCGCCGGCCCTGTTCGGCGAAGCTGGTTGATCGTCGGCATGACCGTTGCGAGCGTTGTTCAACGAAGCGGCTTCGCGCCGATTGCGCTCACCACGTTCCTTCACGGGATGGAAGAACCGCTATGGGGGAGGCTCTTGTAAGATGAGAGTAGCGGAAATGGACGGTTCATGAACGCGGTTAGTTTCCTGCCTTCCTTGCCGCCAGCCGCGAATCCCGTTCTGTTGTTCGGCCTGCTGCTGCTTGCCGGCGTCATCGGTGGCGAGCTCGCGCGGCGCACGCTGGGACTGCCGCGCATCGTCGGCTACGTCCTGATCGGGCTGCTGCTCGGCGCGAGCGGCCTCAACTGGCTGGACAGCGCGCTCCTGAAGGAAGCCTGGATTTTCGTCGACATCGCTCTCGGCCTGATCCTGTTCGAGCTCGGAAGGCGCCTCGACTTCGCATGGTTGCGGCGCGAGCCGTGGCTCGCTGCGACCGCCGTGCTCGAAAGCGCGCTCGCGTTCGGGTGCGTGTTTCTGGCGCTGCTGTTTTTCGACGTGCAGCCGCTCTACGCGGCCGTGGCGGCGTCGATCGCGATCGCTACCTCGCCCACGGTGGTGCTGGTGGTGGCGCAGGAAATGAGGGCCGAGGGGCAAGTCACCGAACGGGCTCTCAATCTGACCGCTATGAACAGCGTGATCGCGTTCGTGACCTCCGCCATGCTGCTCGCGTGGCTGCACCATGAGTACCGCGCCAGCCTGGCCACGGTCGTCCTGCATCCGCTCTATCTGCTGGCGGGCTCCGCGCTGCTGGGCTACGGCGCGAGCTTCGTCGCCATGACGCTCGCGCGCTGGCTCGGCAAGAGCGAGCGCGGCCATCTGGTGATGTCGCTCGCGCTGATCGTCGTGACGGTCGGCGCGGCGCGCATGCTCGAGCTTTCGGTCGTGCTGGCGCTGTTGGCTTTCGGCACGCTCTCGAAAAACCTCGACAAGCGGCACGACCTGATGCCGGTGGACGTGGGCCCGGTCGGGCAACTCTTCGTCGTGGTCCTTTTCGTGGTGAGCGGCGCGAGCCTCAGGGCAGACGAATTCGCGGCCGGCGGCGTGCTCGCCATTGTCTATGTGCTTGCCCGCTTCGCGGGCAAGTCGCTCGGGGTGATGAGCCTCACCTACCTGAGCGGCGTGCGCCGCGGGGCGGCGGGGCTGCTGTGCCTTGCGCTCGTGCCCATGTCCGCCACGGCGATCGGTATGATGCACCGGACGGGCCAGCTCTATCCGGATTTCGGCACGAAGCTCGCGGCGATCGTGCTGTCCGCGGTGCTGATCCTGGAGCTGGTCGGCCCGATTGCGGTTCAGTTCGCGCTTCGCCGCGCGGGCGAGGCGCGGGAAGAGGCGGCGGCGTGAGCGGCGCCGACATGGAGTTCCCAGGTTCGAAGGGCCTCACGGTCGGGGTCGAGCTCGAGCTCCAGATTCTCAATTCGCGCGATTTTGACCTCGCGCGCGATGCCGCCGATTTGATCGGATTAGTCGAGAAGGCCCCCCATGCGGGGGCGGTCAAGCCGGAGATCACGGAGAGCATGGTCGAGCTGAACAGCTCGATTCACCAGGGCCACGATACGCTCGCCGCGGAGCTGAAGGCGATCCGCGACACGGTGGTCCAGGCTGCGCAGAAGCTCAATGTCCGCATCGCGGGCGGCGGCTCACACGCCTTCCACATGTGGGCGGACCGGCGCATCTATCCCACGGAGCGCTTCCAGCACCTGCTCTCGGTGTACGGCTACCTCGCGAAGCAATTCACGATCTTCGGGCAGCATGTACACGTGGGCTGCCCGGACGGCGATGCGGCGATCTACCTGACCCACATCCTGTCGCGCTACGTGCCGCACTTCATCGCGCTCTCGGCGTCGTCGCCGTTCCAGCAGGGCGAGGACACCTCGTACCAGTCCTCGCGGCTCAACACAGTGACCGCGTTTCCGCTGTCGGGCCAGATGCCGTTCGTGCAATCGTGGAGGGAGTTCCTCGAGTACTTCGAGATGATGCGCGGCTACGGCATCGTCGAGAGCATGAAGGACTTCTACTGGGACATCCGGCCGAAGCCCGAGTACGGAACGGTGGAAATTCGCGTGTTTGACACCCCGCTCACGGTGGAGCGCGCGGCCGCGCTCGCGGCCTACGCCCAGACGCTCGCCCGCCAGATCCTGGCGGACCGTCCGCTCGCCCCCGAGCGGGACGTCTACACGCTCTACAACTACAACCGGTTCCAGGCCTGCCGCTATGGAATCGAGGCGAAGCTGGTGGACGCCTACGCGCGGCGCCCGGTTAGCCTGCGCGAAGCGGTGCTCGATACGCTGAAAGTACTGGCGCCGCATGCCGCGGCGCTCGGCAATGGCCATGCGCTGGCGAGTCTCGCGGCCGACGTCGAGGCGGGCCGCACGGACGCGGGCTGGCTGCGACAGATGCATCGCGAACGCGGATCGCTGAACGAGGTGGCGCGCCTGCAGAGCGAGCTGTGGATGGGGCGTTCGAAGGTGCCCGCGTGAGGACGCGCACCGGTGGCGGGAATTCAGGTTCGGACCGCGCGCTGCGGTAGAATTGCGCGGCTTTCCGGCCGCCCACGACAACAATCATGAATTCTTTCTCTCTCATGCGCCGCGCGCTGGCGCGCTGTGGGGGCGCGGGCGCGCTTGCGTTCTTGTCCTTCCCCGCGCTCACCGGGCTGGCCGCCGCCGCCGCGCTCGTCGTTTTCGGCATTCCTGCCTCGCTCCAGCAGCACCGCTATTCGCCGATCCAGAGAGAGTCCGTCCGCTCGAGGCTGCACGCACGGTCGCGGTCAACATGCTGCTCGCCGTTGCGCTGCTCGCGGCAATCCAGGTCGTGTTCACGTACACGCCGCTCCTGAACGGCTGGTTCGGCGCCGCCGGCATCGACCTCGCCGCTTGGCTGGGCATACCGGCGTGCGCGGCGGCGATATTCGTGCTGGTCGAGCTGGAGAAGGCCGTCATTCGTTGTGCAGCGGCGCCCGCGCCGGCAGTGTAGCGCGCCTTGTTTCCGGCGGAGCGGCTACGTAGAATTCGGAATGCACCAAAGAACAACGCAGCGCACTGCAAGTCCGTCACGTCGTGCGTTGCCGAAAACAAGGAATGACCGATGCCTTATACGCTGAGCTCGGCGCTCGTTCTGTTCGTCTTTTGGCTGCTCCTCTCCGGTTACTTCACGCTGTTTCTCGTGACCATCGGCGCGCTGACGGCCGTCGGCGTCGTGCTGCTCGGGCGCCGCATGGAGGTGATCGATCACGAAGGGCATCCGATACACTTGAGCTGGCGCGTGCTC
>JACPEF010000081.1 GCA_016183675.1 Betaproteobacteria bacterium | reverse complement strand
CGCTAACATGAAGGGAACGAAGGATGAGATCTCGATTTTCCTTGGCGCTCTTGGCGTCCTTTGCGTTGAGAGGTTCTAGTGTGCTGTCCCGTAAACACCGCGCGAAGGTCGGGAGCAGCTGCCAAGTGCGTCTGCAACATTCGTTCCTCCGTTCGATTTGAAAGTCCCGCGAAATCGGCGCCAGACGCGAAGCAAACCACAGCCAGGTTGGACACCTGGCGAGGATTTGCGACAAAGTATGGTGCCGATTCTCGCGTGGACTTTCGCAGGTTGTTTGCGGGACAGCACACTAGATCGAATCCCAGGAAAACACGTCCGCCGTGCGCTCCAGGGGGCAGAACCAGGTCTTGAACGCCGGCAGCATGTGCTCGGCGCAGGTCTCCGGCGTCCACCCTTCCGCGCGGTGGACGCCGCGCAGCGGCCGCGACTGGCTCATGAGGAAAATCTCGTTCTTGCGCACCGAAAAAACCTGCGCGTTGACGTCCTTCGCGGCGTCGCTCGCCAGGAACACGGCGAGCGGCGCGTTGTGCTCGGCGGTGACCTGCATGCGCTGCTCGATGCGCTTCTGCGCGGCCGCGTCCTTGGCCGGGATCGAGGCGGTCATGCGCGTCCACGCCACCGGCGCGATGCAGTTGGAGCGGACGTTGAAACGCTGCATGTCGATCGCGATGGAAGTGGAAAGCGCCACCAGGCCGAGCTTGGCCGCGCTGTAATTGGCCTGGCCCATCGCGCCGATCAGCCCCGAGGTCGAGGTCATGTGCACGAAGCAACCGGACTCCTGCTTGCGAAAGTATTCGGCGGCGTTGCGGCTGCAGTTGAAGGCGCCCTTGAGCATCACGTTCACGACCGCGTCCCAGTCCTGCTCCGTCATCTTGTGGAAGATGACGTCGCGGAGTATTCCCGCGTTGTTCACCACACAGTCGATGCGCCCGAAGGAATCAACCGCGCACTGGATGATCTTGGTCGCCGAACCGAACTGCGCGACGCTGTCGAAGCTCGCGACCGCTTCGCCGCCCGCCTGCTTGATTTCCGCGACAACCTGGCCGGCGGGCGACTTGTCGCTGCCTTCGCCGGAAAGCGCAGCGCCGAGGTCGTTCACCACGACCCGCGCGCCGTGCTTCGCCATGGCGAGCGCAACGGCGCGCCCGATCCCGCGCCCCGCGCCGGTGACGACGACCACCTTGCCTTCAACCATTTTCTCCGGTTTCACCTAGCGCCCCGATCAGGAAAACCTTCACCGCAGAGGCGCAAAGGCGCAAAGCTCACGCAAAGGGAAACGAGCGTCTGTCCCATACGGAATGTGGTGCGAACCAGTTCTTGAAGAGGTTCTTTGCGAGCCCTCTGCGCCTTGGCGTCTTGGCGGTAAAGTTTGTCGTTCACGACGCGATTTCAGCGCGGCCGTTGTCGATCACCGTCACGCCGCGCGCGGGAACGGTGGCACGGAACGACACCACGTTCGCCTCCCGCCACATCTCGGTCCGTATCGTTTCCCCGGGGTACACGGGAGAGGAGAACCGTCCCTCCATCGCGATGAGGCGCGCCGGGTCGTAGCCGCACAGGGTTTTCAGTATCGCGTGCCCGGCGACGCTGAAGGTGCAGCGCCCGTGCAGAATCGGCTTCGTGAAACCGGCCTTCCGCGCATAGGCCGGATCGGCATGCAGCGGATTGTAATCGCCGGACAGGCGGTAGATGAGCGCGGCCTGCGGCGGCGTCGGCAGATCGCACACGTGCTGCGGCGGCGTCTCGGGCAGGGCATGCGGCGTCTTTACCGGCCCGTCGGGCCCGCCGAAACCGCCGTCCGCCCGGCAGAAGGTCGTGGAGGTGAGGGTGCAGATGACCCCTCCGCCTGGCTTGTCGCGCACCGTGCACTCGGTCATCACCAGCGCGCCCTTGTCCTTGCCCTTGTCCACTACGCCGGTCACGCGCGTATGCCCGACGATGGTGCCCTCGACCGGCAACGGACGGCGGATCCTGAAGCCCTGCTCGCCGTGGACCACGTGGCTGCGCGTGATGCCGGTGCCGGGGTGCGCGTGCCACGGGCCCGGGTAACCCAGGATGATCGCCATCGTCGGCAGCGCCTGCAGGTTCTCTTCGTAGACGAATTTGAGCTGGTCGGTGTCGCAGGGGTCGGAGCCGAGCCCGACGCCCAGCGCATAGCATAGGGTGTCGCGCCGCGTGAGGCGCTGCTCGACCTCCGGGATGCTCCAGTTGACGAGCTTCTCGTAGTGGATCGGCACCGGAAATTTCCTCGGTCGCTGCGGTAGGCAAGAGGGAGGAGCGCGTCGCGGAATGCCCCGGTCTTTGTTTCGCCGGCTAGCAGCCTGCCGGATAAGGATTTTCTCGGCCAAATCCGGCAAAATCCTATGGCGAGCTATACTATCACACGCCCGATCCCGCGCCGGAAATAAACCAGGAGAGAGCGATGATCAAAGTGGGAGACAAGCTGCCCGAAGGCACGCTGCATCAACTTACCGTCGAATACACGCAGGGATGTCCGACCGGCCCCGAAGCCTTCAAGGTTTCGGATCTCATCAAGGGCAAGCGCATAGCGATCTTCGGACTGCCGGGTGCGTTCACGCGCACCTGCTCCGGCAAGCACCTGCCCGGCTACGTCGAGCTTGCCGAAAAGATCAAGGCGAAGAAGGTGGACGAGATCTGGTGCCTGGCGGTGAACGACGCGATGGTGATGGCGGCGTGGGGCAAGGACCAGAGGGTTGGTAACAAGGTCCGCATGATGGCCGACGGCTCCGCGACCTTCACCAAGGCGCTGGGACTCGAAACCGACTTGACCGAGCGCGGCTTCGGCGTGCGCTCGCAGCGCTTCTCGATGCTGGTGGAGAACGGCGTGGTTAAGGCGTTGAATGTTGAAAAGCCGGGCCAATTCGAGGCCAGCAGCGCCGAGAAGCTGCTGGAGCAGCTGTAGCCGGCTTTGTCATTCCCGCGCAGGCGGGGATGACGCAGCAAATGGAGGGTAGGGCATGGGACTCACGCTCACGTCTTCCGCTTTTGCGCACAACGGGCCGATCCCCAGGCGTTTCACCTGCCAGGGCGAGGACGTGTCGGTGCCGCTCGCATGGAGCGGCGCGCCGGCAGGCACCAAGAGCTTCGTGCTGATTGTTGACGACCCGGACGCGCCCGACCCGAAGGCGCCGCGCATGACGTGGGTGCACTGGGTGCTGTACAACCTCCCCGCCACGGCCAGCGCGTTGAAGGAAGGCATCCAGGCGAACGAGTTGCCGGCAGGAACGCGGCAGGGCCTGAACGACTGGAAGCGCGCCGGCTACGGCGGCCCGTGCCCGCCGATCGGGCGCCACCGCTATTTCCACAAGCTCTACGCGCTCGACACGGTTCTCACGGATCTCGAGCAGCCCACCAAGGCCGACCTCGAGCAGGCGATGAAGGGACACGTCCTCGAAAAGGCCGAGCTGATCGGCACCTACCAGAAGTCCTGAAGGCCGACCGGGCGGTCGCTCGACAATCTTCCATTGCCGCGCGCCTTCGCGGAAAACAAGAACGGGAACAGGCCAAACCGATGCACGGATCGCCGGATCATCTGAAAATCGAAGTGGACATGCTCGCGCGTGGGGCGGAGCGGATCGTCGGCAAGAGTCCGCCGCTCGACATCATTGCCCGCAACATCATCTTCGGCGAAGGACCGGTATGGGACGCGCGCAACAAGCAGTTTTTTTTCACCGACATCATCGGCGATACCATCTGGAAGTGGAAACCGAAGAGAGGACTAGAGCCGATCCTTCGACCTTCCGTCAAGGCGAACGGCATGT
>JACPEF010000080.1:14336-14780 GCA_016183675.1 Betaproteobacteria bacterium | reverse complement strand
GCCATTTATACCGTGGTTTTTCACGTAGGACTCCACCGCTTCGGGACGGGGGAACAGCACCCGCAGCCGCGTGCCATAGCGCACGGCAATGGTGTCGATCAGCGTATAGGTTTCGATCGGCAGGCGTCCCGTGTCCAGCGTGAACACCTCGATCGGCAGCTCATTTGTGAAAATCAGGTCGGTGAGCACCATGTCTTCGGCCCCGAGGCTGTTGGCGAATGCCGCCGGCGCAAATTCCCGTCCGGCCCGGTGCAGCAGCGCCAGTGCGATGTCGATTTTGCTTCGCAAACCGTCTGTCATAAACGCAATTTCTCTGCGGTATCCACTACGATCGGATTTCGGGCATGCGGCCGGTCCGCGCGAGGCGGCGGCCGTCACGCCGTTCTACACGCCGGCAGGGCAGCAGGTTGGGCCGCGGCCGCAAGTGCCGCCGCATACACACGG
>JACPEF010000080.1:0-14299 GCA_016183675.1 Betaproteobacteria bacterium | reverse complement strand
CGTCGGTCCGGTGAGCCCGTGCTGCGAGATCCGGGGGAGTTGCTTGAGCGTGAGCGCGAAGCGGCGCGCTTTCGGCAGCGTCGCGTTCTCCACGACCAGCACCGGGAGGTCGCCCGGCGCACCGGCGGCGATCAGCGCCGCGGCGACGGCCTCGGCCTGCCCCGCTCCCATGTACATGACGGCGGTGTCGGCGGCGGCGGCGCTTTTCGCCCAGGCGCTGGGCGCTGCGCCCTCGCCAACCCGGGCCGTGACGAAGGCGACGCTGCGCGCGGCGCCCCGCTGCGTGAGCGAAATGCCTGCCTCAGCGGCCGCCGCGAGCGCCGATGTGACGCCGGGCACGACCTCGTACGGCACCCCCGCCGCCTCGAGCGCGGCGATCTCTTCCTGCGCGCGCCCGAAGAGCATCGGGTCGCCGCCCTTGAGCCGTACCACGACCCCATGCTTGCGCGCGGCGTCCACCAGCCGCTTGTTGATGAACTGCTGCGCCGTGGCGAACTTCCCGCAGCGCTTGCCCACCGCGAATCTCTCCGCGCGCGCGGCGAGCGCGAGCGTTTCCGGATGCACCAGGGCGTCGTGAAACACGATGTCGGCGCGCCTGAGTACCTCCGCGCCGCGCAGCGTGACGAGGTCCGGCGCGCCCGGCCCGGCGCCGACGAGATAGACCTTGCCCAAAGCCCGCTTCATGGCTTCACGACCATTCCCTTCCATCCGGAGAGGCCGGATGGCGGCCGCGGAACAGCGGCAGCGGGCGCTCGACCGAGTCCTCGTACGCCTCGCCGAAATCGTCGAACGCGGCGAGCGCCTCCTGCGGATCCTGGTCATCCCGCAGGGCGAAGGCATCGATGCCGCATCGCGAGAGGAAGAAGAGCCGGTCGCGCTGCACCTCGCCGATGGCGCGCAGCTCGCCCTTGTAGCCGTAGCCCTCCCGGAGCAGCCGCGCAATGGAATAGCCGCGCCCGTCGGTGACCTTCGGGAAGTTCACCGCCACCACGCCGAAGAGCCGCAGATCGTCGGCGATCAGCGCCGGGTCATCACCACCGTCGAGCCAGACCCCCAGCCGCCCGGGTCGGAACCGCAGCTCGTCGCGCAGGCGCTGCCACATGGCGAGCGGCACGATGAGGTCGCCCGCCGGCGGGATCGCCGGAAAGCTGCCGTCCGCGTTCAACTCGAGCCGCTGCCAGGGATCGCTGACGACCTTCCTGTCTTTGATGATGACCGCCATACACGTGCTCCTTGAAGGGTTCAGTGCCGATGCGCCACACGACGTCGACGAAGTGCTCCTCCTCGCCCTCGCGCCGTTCAGATAGACAGTGCCTCGTCCCCGCGCCCTCGCCTCACATCTCCAGATACTGGCGCTTGTCGCGCACCTTCGTCCATGCATCGGCGTCGGGCGGCGGGTCTTTTCGTTCGGTGATCGCGCGCCACTTCTTCGCCAGCCCGGCGTTCAACGCGATGAATTCGGCTTGATCGGGCGGCACGTCCGGCTCGGGGTAGATCGCCTCCACCGGGCACTCGGCGACGCACAGCGTGCAGTCGATGCAGGTCTCGGGATCGATCGCGAGAAAGTTCGGGCCTTCCACGAAGCAGTCCACGGGGCACACCTCAACGCAGTCGGTGTACTTGCACTTGATGCACGCTCCGGTCACCACGTACGTCACGCTGACGCTCCCTATGCTGCAGCGACCGCCGTCGGCGCCGGCTTGCGTTGGAACGTGACCGGCTTCACCTCGAATCCGCGCGGCAACGCCTCGGTGAGATCGAGCTGGCGGTCGAAACCGACGCAGAAGCGCGCGACTTCCACGGTCCAGCGGTCGAGATCGCGGAACAGTTCGACCACCGCCGGCTCGCTCCACTCGGCGGCGGGGCGCGCGAGCTCCTGCGCGAGCCGTCCGAGCTCGGTGCTCAGGTGGGCCTCGCCCGGCAGCACGCGCGCGATCTCCTGCGCCAAATCGGCAAGGGCGGCCGGTGCCTGTCCACCGACAAGTTGCGACAAGCCCTGCCCCACGAGCCGCGCCATCTGCTCCGCGCAGGCAAGCGCCTCGGCGTACTTGCGCTGGAACTTGAACGCGTCGCGGTAGGCGCGCTCGTGCGCGGCGTCGAAGAAGCTCGAACCGATCTTCACCTGGCTCGCGCCCGCGCATTCGCCGCCGCCCAGTTGCAGCACCCGGAAGTCGCCTTTGTCGCCGTGGTCGCGCGCAAGCGCCGCAGCATCCTCCGGCTTTACTTCGGTGAGGTCGGCCAGCAGCTCGCCAAGATGGGCGATGCCCTTGCGCCGAGTCCACGAGAAGAACGATTCCGAGGTCTCGCGCGTCTCCGCATAGGCATGCTTGACGCGCGCGATCGCGGTCTCGATGCGCGCCGCAGGAATGGAAGGACCCTTGATCGCGAGCCCGCCGCCCGCCATGCCGTTGCCGCCGAAGTAGGTCTGATAGTGCGGGATCAGCTTGCCGTGCAGGCGCTTGCCTTCGCCGTAGACCCCGATGTCGCCGGTCTCCGGTTGGGCGCAGCCGTTGTGGCAGCCGCTCACGCGGACGCGCAGATCCTCCTCGCCCCCGTCGAGCTTGGGTCCGAGGATGGTACTCGAGGTAATGCCGAGGCGGCAGGTCGAAGTGCCGGGGCAGGCCACCACGTTGTCGCCGCGCTGCGGCGCGGTGAGCTTGAGCGGCGCGAGCCCTGTGTAAATCGCCGCGACATCCTCTTTCCGCACGTTGGGCAGCATGAGGTTCTGGTCCTGGGTGGTGCGAACCTCGGCGAGGCCAAGGCGAGTTAGGATTTGCGCCACGCCACGCAGTTGAGCCGCGTTGAGGTTGCCGATCGGCACCGCGATGGGTACCACGACCAGCCCAGGCTGTTTCTGGGCGAACACCTGGCGCGGAGCGCCGGCGCCGGGGATGGCACCGTAGGTTCCCTCGGCCCATTCGCCGCGTGGATAATCCTGGCGCCCTTCGTGGGCGGCCCTGGTGCGCGCGAGTTCCTCGCGGTACTTCTCGATGAAGCCCTCCGCGCCGAAGCGGTCCACCAGGAACTTGATGCGCGACTTGGCGCGCTTGGTGCGGTCGGAGTAGCGATTATGCAGCGCGACGATCGCTTCCATCACAGGAATGAGTTCGCGCTCCTCGATGAACGGCTCGACCACGATCGCGTGGTGCGGCTTGTGCCCGAGGCCGCCTCCCGCCATCACCTTGAAGCCGAAGCGTCCATCCTGCCTGACCGCGACGATGCCCATGTCGTGCATCAGGCCCTGCGCGCAGTCGGCCTCGCAGGCCGAGAAGCTGATCTTGAACTTGCGCGGCAGCTGCTGGTTGAGCGGGTTTCGCAGGAAGTGCTGCACCGCGCCGTCGAGATGGCGCGTCACATCCACATGCTCGCGCGGGCACACGCCGGCGAGCGGGCAAGCGGTCACGTTGCGGATGGTGTTGCCGCAGGCTTCGCGCGTGGTGAGCCCGGCGCGCGCGAGATCGCGCAGCACCGTCGGCGTGTCTTCCAGCGGCACGTAGTGCATCTGGATGTCCTGGCGCGTGGTGATATGCACCACGTCGTGCCGCGCATAGGTTTCGAGCGCCGCAGCGATCGCCTCGAGCTGCGCGCCGGTAAGCCGGCCGCCGGGGATCTTGATGCGCACCATGTTGACCCCGTCCTGGCGCTGGCCATAGACGCCCTGCTGCAGCCGGATCGCGGTAAAGCGGTCCGCGTCGATTGCCCCTTCCCGATAGGTGCTGAGGGCCTCGGCGTAGCGCTCGATTTCGTCGCCATCGACGAGATCAAAGACGGGCTCGGTCATACGGTATTTCCTCTGAATCCGGGTACTTGGCGGATGTTAGCCGGCCCGTCTTATGCCGTAAACGAATAATATGCTATGATGTTATAACCACTGAGAATTAGTGAGAAAGCATGAAGCTCCAACAACTTAGGTACCTGTCCGAGGTTGCGCGCCGTGGGCTCAACCTCTCGGAAGCCGCGGAAACGCTGCATACCTCGCAACCGGGGATCAGCAAGCAGATCCGCCAGCTGGAGGAGGAGCTTGGCGTGGATATCCTGGTCCGGAACGGAAAGCGGGTCGTGGATCTGACCGAGCCCGGTCGCGTCATCCTCGGCATCGCCGAACGCATCCTGCAGGACACCGATAACCTGAAGCAGGTCGGGCGTGAGTTCCGGGACCAGGCCGCGGGCACGCTCACGATCGCCACCACGCATACTCAAGCGCGCTACTCGCTGCCCAGGGTGGTGAGCGCGTTCAAGCGGCGCTATCCGAAAGTGCGCCTGACACTCAAGCAGGGCAGCCCGCCGCAGCTCGCGGAGATGGTGATTGCGGGAGAGGCCGATATCGCGATTGCCACCGAGGCGCTCGACCAGTATCCGAAGCTGCTCGCGCTGGCCGGCTATCAATGGCGGCATTGCGTGGTCGTGCCGGAGCAGCATCCTCTCCTGAAGGAAAAACGCATCACGCTCGAGATGCTCACGCAGTACCCGATCATCACCTACGATCCCGCTTTTGCCGGGCGCACCCGCATCGACGATGCGTTCCGGGCGCAGGAGCTTGTGCCCAATATCGTGCTCTCTGCGGTCGACTCCGACGTGATTAAGACCTACGTGGAACTGGGCCTCGGCATCGGCATCATCGCCATGGTGGCTTTCGATGAAAAGCGAGACCGACACTTGCGCGCGGTCGAGATCGGGCACCTGTTCGGGACCATGACCACGCGCATCGCCGTGCGGCGCGGTAGCGCGCTGCGCGGGTTCGCCTACGACTTCATCGAGCTCTTCGCACCGCACCTCAAGCGCGCAGTGGTGGACGCGACTCTCAAGGGCGAGGGATCAAGCTACGAGCTGTAAGTGGGTTCAAAGTTCAAGGTTCAAGGTTCAAGGTTCAAAGTTCCACGTTCAAAGTTCAAGGTTCAAGGTCCAATCCGGAACTCGGAACCCGGAACTCAGAACTCAGTTCGCGAGACGTTGGCGAAGCCAGGCGCTCGCGCTGTCCACCACCGCCACCAGCACCAGCATCGCGATGATCACCGTCATCGCCTGCGGTTGCTGAAACAGCGACAGGCTGAAATAGAGCATCTGGCCGAGCCCTCCGGCGCCGACGATGCCGAGGATGGCCGCCATCCGGATGTTGATCTCCCAGCGATAGAGCGAGTAGGCGATCAACTGCGGCACCACGTTGGGCAGGGTGCCGTAGAGGAAAGCGAGCGCGGGACGGCCACCGGCAAGCCGCAGCGACTGCGCCGGCTCCAGCGGCGTGTTCTCGAGCGTTTCGGCGAACAGACGCCCGATCACGCCCGAGGTGTGCCAGGCCAGGGCGAGCGTTCCCGCGAACGGGCCCAGCCCCGCCGCCATCACCATCAGTGCTGCCCACACCAGTTCCGGAATCGAGCGTAGGAAGTTGAGCACGAAGCGCGCGATGACGCGCAGCACCGGGCCGAAGCGGCCCGCTGCGGGGAGCGCAAGCAGCAGCCCGAGCACCGCCGCGAGCGCGGTGCTGACGGCCGAGATCGCGATGGTTTCAAGCGTGCCTTGTCCGATCTGCTCCAGATAGTCCGCGGAGAGGTCCGGCGGAAAGAACGACACCACGTATTTCCACATCTGGACCTGCGCTTCCATCGTCAACAGGTGGCCAAGGTCGAGCGACAGATAGGCGAAGCTCGCCCACGTCACGGCGACAAGCGCAATCACCACCACCCAGTGCATGAGCCTCACGCGGTCACCTTGCGCAGATACGCGCTGACGCCATCAGCCAGGAAGACGAGCAGCAGGAAAACGAAGAGTATCGTGGCGACCTCCCCTCCGGCGAGCATGCGCATCGAGAGCTCCATCTGCTGCCCGAGTCCGCCAGCGCCAACGAAGCCCATGATCACCGACGCGCGCACTGCGCATTCCCAGCGGTACACGGTGTATGAGACGAGTTCGGGCAGCGCCACCGGCCACATGCCGTAGAAAAACGCCGCGAGACGCCCGCCACCGGCTTCCAGCAGCACCGTCGTCGGGCGCGTGTCGTTCGACTCCAGGATCTCGGAGTAAACCTTTCCCAACATGCCGCCGTAGGTGACGCCGATTGCCAGCACGCCCGCCGCCGGGCCCAAGCCCACCGCCCGCACGAACAGCAACGCCCACACGATCTCGGGAATGCTGCGAAAGAACGTAAGCGCGAAGCGCGCCGGCAGCCGCATGATTCGGCCCAGCGCGTATCCCGGGCCGGGACCGATGCGCGAAACCGACAGGCTGCGCGTAATGACGAGCGCGAGCGGCCACGCGACCAGCATCGCGAGCGCCATGCCGGCCGTCGCGATGGCGAGCGTTTCCAGCGTGGATTTGATAACGAGCTGCAGAAACCCGGCTGAGGTCGCGAGCGGGAAAAACGTCGCGACGAATTTGCCCATGGTCTCGCGGCTGCGCGCATCGAACAACACGCTCGGATCGAACTCGGTGAGGTTGAACCCCGGCCACAGCAGGACGACGATCAGCGCGGTGAGCGCGAGTCGTGGTCGCGCCGCCGGATCACGCAGCCCGATTGCTGACGTCTCGCCACTCACGCCTCACCCCCAACGCTCAGGAATACATCGGCTTGCGGCGTATGCCGGTCGGGACGATCTCGAGCGGCCGGTTGTCCTGCGTCGGAACCTGGGCCGATTCCGAGGCGTAGAGCTCTTTCAGCATGGCATCGCTCACCCGCACCGGCGGCAGATCGAACAGGATCTCTCCCGCCCTGAGGCCGATGATGCGCGGGAACCAGTGCAGCGCGAGATCCACAGCGTGCAGGCTCGCCACCAGGGTCACGCTGCGCGCGATCGCCTCGCGGTTCAGCTCTCCGACGATGCGATCGGACAGCGCCGGGTCCACCGCCGACACCGGCTCGTCGGTCAAGATCAGCTCAGGCTGCTGGTAGAGCACGCGCGCCACGCCCACGCGCTGCAGCTGGCCGCCGGAGAGCCGGTCGCAGCGCTCGAACAGCTTGTCCGCAATCTCCATGCGCGAGAGCATCTGCTCCGCGCCGCCGATGTCGACCGGATAAACGAGGGATAGCAAGCCCTTCCACGCCGGCCACTGCCCGAGCCGCCCGGCGAGCACCGCCGTCACCACGCGCTGGCGTGGGGGGATCGGCGGCGCCTGGTGCACCATGCCGATGCGGCTCCGCAATTGCCGCAGCGTCACGCGGTCGAGACGCCAGGGATCCGCGCCGAGCACGCCGAGTGATCCCGCCGACGGGCGCAGGGCGGTGGCGAGCAGCCGCAGCAGCGTGGTTTTCCCCGCGCCAGAGGGACCGATGATCGCCACGCGCTCGCCGCGGCCGATCTCGCAGCTCACGGCGTTGACGGCGGGATAGCCGTTGGGATACGCCAGGCTGATCCGGTCCAGCTTGAGGCTCATGGCCGCGACGCGAGGCCTTGTTCAGCAACGGACTTGAGCAGCCCGGCCGAGCGCGCCGCTTGCTCGATGCCCTTATAGTTCTCGGGGCTGGTCGCGATAAAGCGCGTCGCGCGCTGCAGGTCGAGAATGTCCTTGTGCAGCCTCACCTTGGGATCGAGCTTGAGGAAGGCGTCGGTCAGCTTCTTGACGATCGCCGGATCCAGGTTTCCACGCACCGTCCAGTTGTAGTCGAAATAGGGCGGCGTGGTCCAGATCACCTTGACCTTGCCCGTATCCACCTTCTTCTCCTGCACCAGTCTGTCCCATACCGAGGCGTTGAGCACGCCGGCTTCCACCTTTCCGGACTCGACCTGGAGCGCGGTCGCATCATGCGCACTGGAGAACGCGAATCGCCTGAAGTCCTTTTCGGGGTTGAGCTTCTGCTGCTGGAGGAAGTAGCGCGGCATGAGGTGTCCGGAGGTGGAAGAGACCGAGCCGAAACTGAAGTTCTTGCCCTTGAGATCGGCGAGACCTTTGATGCCGCTCGCCGCGTTGGCGATGAATTTGCTGGTAAATGCCTGGTCCTCTTCGCGCTGCGCGATCGGAATCGCGTTTCCCGTTCTGAGCCGCGCCTGGACGAACGTGAAACCGCCAAGCCAGGCCAGATCGAGCTTGTTGGAAGCGAGTCCCTCGACCACCGCGGCGTAATCGGTCACGGCGATGAACTCCACCTTCATGCCGATTTGCTGCTCGAGATACTTGCCGAGAGGGGCGAACTTGCGCTGCAGCTCGGTGGGCGCTTCGTCGGGGATCGCGGAAACGCGTAACGCGGACTGGGCAAAAACCGTCGCGGACAGGAAGACGCCGCACAGCACCATCATGAAACGCTTGAGCATGATTGCCCCTTTCGAGTCGGCGAGCCTTGTTCTTGTTGGGACATGCGGCGCGGACGGGAACGCCGACAGATTTCGAAACGTGAGTAAGAATCGTAACTGACTTATTTCCACGCTCGCCACAGGGATTACGGCGGCGCGGTCTGAATGGATCCACAACGCGGGGCATCCCGTCCGCGCAAAGATTCAATTGATAACTTGATTACTGCTAGGAGTTTGTCGGACTTAGCCCTGACAAACTCCTAAGAGCCCCTAACATATAATGAAACGCGCGTGCGGTGCGAGCCAGAATCGTCGATAGCGCGAAGCGCGGTGCAGCCCATATTCGCTATATGGGCAAGCCGCGCGACAAAGCTAGCGGCGATTCTGGCCGCAACCCTTGAGGGCTGGCGCGATTTTGGCCCACGGCGCACCCACCGACGAACCCTGAATTCCTCTGCCCCAGCCTCTGCTGCACGGTCCCAGCCAAAATCGTGACAGCGCAGCGTGTGTTTCATTATGTTAGGGGCTCTGAGTCGGACAGGCTGCTAGTGCCGTTCCAACTTGTTCCTCCAAATGTCGGCAGCTCGCCTGCCGCGGACAGTCGGCCCCTGGAGAAATAGCCGGCTTGGCACAAATAGTTGGAACGGCACTAGACGCGCTTCGCGAAATCGCTCAGCCGGAAGCCGAGCAGCCACAGCGCCGCGAAATACGTCGCCGCGCCGAGCGCAACCACCCAGGTCAGGTGCGCCGCGCGCGCGGCGGCGCTCATGGCGAGCCAGGAGGCGCCGGCGCCGGCGGCGATCCACAGCACCGCGGTCATGGCGTAGACCGCGATCGCGAGCTTGAACACGAATCCCCCCCAGCCGGGCCGCGGCGAGTAGATGTTGCGCCGTCGCAACCCATCGAGGAGCAGCGCCGCGTTCAAGCAGGCCCCGAGACCGATCGCCAGCGCGAGCCCGGCGTGCTTGAGCGGCCAGACGAAGGCGAAGTTCATGAGCTGGGTCACGGCGAGCGTCACCAGCGCCATCCTGACCGGCGTCCTGATGTCCTGGCGCGCGTAGAAGCCCGGCGCGAGCACTTTCACCATGATGAGCCCGATCAGCCCGATGCTGTAGGCGATCACCGCGCGCTGCGTTGCGAAGACGTCCTCCGCGCTGAAGGCGCCGTAATGGAACAGCGTCGCCACCAGCGGCACGGCGAGAAGCGCCAGCGCCGCGGCGGCGGGCGCGGCGAGCAGCAGCGTGAGGCGCAGCCCCCAATCGAGCAGCTCCGAGTAGCTCCCGGCGGCGTTCTCGGCGTGATGCCGCGACAGGCTCGGCAGCAGTATGGTGCCGAGCGCGACTCCCAGCAGCCCGGTCGGGAATTCCATCAGGCGGTCGGCGTAGTAGAGCCAGGAGACGCTGCCGGTGACGAGAAACGAGGCGAAGATCACGTTGATGACGAGGCTCACCTGGCCGATGGAGACGCCGAAGATCGCCGGTCCCATCTGCCGCAGCACGCGCCACATGCCTTCGTCCTTCAGTTCGAGCCTGAAACGCGGCAGCAGCTTCAGCTTCGCGAGGAACGGCAGCTGGAGCAGGAGCTGCGCCACGCCCCCCGCGAACACCGCCCACGCGAGCGCCTTCACGGGCGGGTCGAAGTACGGCGCGCCCCACAGCGCGAAGCCGATGAACGACAGATTGAGCAGCACCGGGGTCAACGCCGGCACCGAGAAGCGGCTGTAGGTATTGAGGATCCCGCCCGCCAGCGCGGTGAGCGAGATGAAGAAGATGTAGGGAAACGTGATGCGCAGGAGCCCGACCGTCAGCTCGAACTTGCCGGGGGTGGCGGTGAACCCCGGCGCGCTGACGTAGATGATGAGCGGGGCGGCGAGCACGCCGATCAGCGTGGCGACGAAGAGCGCCGCCGCGAGGCCTGCGGCGACGTGGTCCACCAACAGCCGCGTTTCCCGCTCGCCGCGGCGGTTCTTGTACTCGCCGAGGATGGGGACGAACGCCTGCGAGAACGCGCCTTCCGCGAACAGGCGCCGCAGCAGGTTGGGAATCTTGAACGCGACGAAAAAGGCGTCGGTAAAAAACCCCGCGCCGAAGACGCGGGCGATGACGAGGTCCCGGATCAAGCCGAGGATGCGCGAGACGAGCGTCATGCTGCTCACCGTCGCCAACGCCTTCAGCAGGTTCATCCCGCGCGGCCTCCCGCCCGCTCCGCGCGTGTTACGAGTTCAAGGTTCCGAGTTCCGAGTTCAAGGTTTGCTGCCACGATCAATGGTCTCAGGCCGCCGATCTCGAACTTTGAACGTTGAACTTTGAACGTTGAACTTTGAACGTTGAACGTCCAACTCCGTTGGGCCGCCTTGCCAAATCGCCCGAGTATCCGTATCATAACGCCCTTTTTCCGATTCAATTCCGGAGTTTACCGCACATGGCCAATATCGCATCGGCGAGAAAGCGCGCCCGCCAGGCCGAGAAGCGCCGCCAGCGCAACGCCGCCCTGCGCTCGGAGCTGCGCAGCGCGGTTCGGAACGTGAGAAAAGCGATCGCAGCCGGCAACAAGAGCGCGGCGCGGACCGTGTTTCAGCGCGCGGCGGGCGTGATCGACTCCATCGCCGACAAGAACATCATTCACAAGAACACTGCGGCGCGTCACAAGAGCCGGCTCTCGGGCCTGATCAAAGCGATGGCCTAGGAATTTGCCACACATGGGTGCGGCAAATTCCTTACGGAAGACCGCCTGAGAATTGGGCATGAATCTCATAAAGCGGCGCCCCTAACCCGCCGTACGGGACACGAACCCGGGTCAAGTTCCCGTTTCCCTGGTCCCTTTCTTGTCGTTTTCTCGTAGGGGCTCTTATTGATCGTTGCGGAAATGGTTGACGAGCCATTTCCGCAGTTCCCGTGTCCCTGGTCCCTTTCTTGTCGTTTTCTCGTAGGGGCTCTCAGTTTAGGAATTTGTCGGGCTCTGGCCCGACAAATTCCTGTTCGCTTGCGCGGCAAGAGCTTATCGGACAGAATTATCGGCACGACACGCACGGCGGCACCTGCCGCCGTGCGTGCTTTGGAGCCTATGACATCATGTCGCACGTGATGAACACTTATGCCAGGCTGCCCGCCGCCTTCGTGCGCGGCGAGGGCTGCTGGCTGTGGGACACCGAGGGTCGGCGTTACCTCGACGCAATGGCCGGGATCGCGGTGTGCGGGCTCGGACACGGCCATCCCCGGTACGTGGCGGCGCTGCGCGAGCAGGCGGGCAAGCTTGTCCACACCTCCAATCTCTACGAAGTCACGCTGCAGGAGAAGCTCGCCGACCGGCTCGCCGGGATATCGGGCATGGACAACGTGTTCTTCTGCAACTCCGGCTGCGAAGCGAACGAGGCGGCGATCAAGCTCGCGCGCCTCTACGGCCATAAGAAAAACATCGAGGCGCCCGCCATCGTGGTGATGGAGAAGGCCTTCCACGGCCGCACGATCGCCACGCTCTCCGCGACCGGCAGCCGCAAGGTGCAGGCCGGGTTCGAACCGCTGGTGGCGGGTTTCGTGCGCGTGCCGTTCGACGATCTTGCGGCGGTGAAGCGCGTTGCCGAGAGCAACCGCAGCGTGGTGGCGGTGCTGGTGGAACTGCTGCAGGGCGAAGGGGGGGTGATCGTCTGCCACGACGACTACCTGCACGGGCTGCGCGAGATCTGCAACGCCAACGAGTGGCTGCTGATGCTGGATGAGGTGCAGAGCGGCATGGGGCGCACGGGTGCCTGGTTTGCCTATCAGCACTCCGGCGTGACACCCGACGTGGTGCTGCTCGCCAAGGGGCTCGGCAACGGCGTGCCGATCGGCGCGTGCCTCGCCGCGGGCCCCACCGCGGACCTGTTCAAGCCCGGCAGCCACGGCTCGACCTTCGGCGGCAGCCCGCTCGCCTGCGCCGCCGCGCTCGCGACCCTCGCCGTCATCGAGGACGAGCGGCTCATGGAAAACGCCGTTGCGATCGGCGATTTCATCCGCTCGAGCTTCGCCGAGCGCCTCGCGGGCGCGCGCGGCCTCAAGGAGATCCGGGGCAAAGGGCTGATGATCGGCATCGAGCTCGAGCATCCCTGCGGCGAGATCGTCCAGCAGGCGCTCGATAAGGGATTGCTGGTCAACGTCATCGCGGATAACGTGGTCCGGCTGCTGCCGCCGCTCGTCATGAAGCGCGAGGAGGCGGAGCTGCTGGTCGCGACGCTCGCTCCGCTCATCACCGATTTCCTCGCCAAGAGTAGCGCGCCGCAGGCCGCCGCCCAGACGGCCTGAGCGCCGCGCCGCCGCCAGGGGTGACCCCTCATGGAAACCCGGCACTATCTGCAGTTCAGGGACTTCACCCGCGAGGAGTACGAGTACCTGTTCGAGCGCGCGCGCTGGATCAAGGACGTGTTCAAGCGTTACGTGCCGCACCAGCCGCTGCGCGACCGCACGCTCGCCATGGTGTTCGAGAAGCACTCCACGCGCACGCGGGTCTCGTTCGAGGCGGGCATGCACCAGCTCGGCGGCACGGTGATCACGCTGATGACGCGCGATACGCAGATGGGCCGCGGCGAGCCGATCGAGGACGTCGCGCGCGTCCTGACGCGCATCGTGGACATCGTGATGATCCGCACCTTCGAGCAGGCGATCATCGAGCGCTTTGCCCGGTACTCCCGGGTGCCGGTGATCAACGGGCTCACCAACGAGTACCACCCGTGCCAGATCCTCGGCGACATCTACACCTACGTCGAGCACCGCGGCTCGATCCGGGGCAAGACGGTGGCCTGGATCGGGGACTCCAACAACGTCTGCAACACGTGGCTACAGGCGGCGGAAGTGTTCGACTTCAACGTGCACGTCTCCACCCCGAAGGGCTACGAGGTCGAGCCCGATCGCGCGGGGCTCTGCGGCACCGACCATTACGAGGTGTTCGAGGACCCGATGCGGGCGGCCAAGGGCGCGGACCTCATCACCACCGACGTCTGGACCAGCATGGGCGACGAGGCCCAGGCGACGAAGCGCAAGCGCGACTTCGAGGCGTGGCGGGTGGACAGGGAAATGATGAAAGCGGCGAAGAAGGACGCGCTGTTCATGCACTGCCTGCCGGCGCACCGCGGCGAGGAAGTCGCCGCCTCGGTGATCGACGGCCCGCAGAGCGTCGTCTGGGACGAGGCCGAGAACCGGCTCCACACCCAGAAGGCGCTGATGGAATACTTGCTGCTGGGCCGGGTGAAGACACAAGGGGATCTTTGGTCAACCTGATACAGGGCCTTGGCGTTGATGGCATCTTGGCGGAAGTCAAAAAAGTGGTGCTCGCCTACTCCGGCGGGCTCGACACCTCGGTGATCCTGAAGTGGCTGCAGGACACCTACCAGTGCCAGGTCGTCACCTTCACCGCCGACATCGGCCAGGGCAGGGAAGTCGAGCCGGCGCGGGCCAAGGCGCGGCAACTTGGCGTGAAGGAAATCTTCGTCGACGACCTGCGCGAGGAGTTCGCGCGCGACTTCGTGTTCCCGATGTTCCGCGCGAACGCCCAGTACGAAGGCGAGTACCTGCTCGGCACCTCGATCGCGCGGCCGCTGATCGCCAGGCGCCAGATCGAGATCGCGCGCCAGGTGCGCGCCGACGCGGTGGCGCACGGCGCGACCGGCAAGGGCAACGACCAAGTGCGCTTCGAGCTCGGCTACTACGCGCTCGCGCCCGGCATCCGGGTCATCGCGCCGTGGCGCGAGTGGAACCTCACCTCGCGCGCGAAGCTGCTGCAGTACGCGCGCAGGCACGGCATCCCGGTCGAGGGCGGCGGGAAAAAAGGCGGCGGCGCGCCCTACTCCATGGACGCCAACCTGCTGCATGTGTCGTACGAGGGCGGCATCCTCGAGGACCCGGACTACGAGCCCGAGGAGTCCATGTGGCGCATCACGGTCTCGCCCGAGAAGGCGCCCGGCAAGCCCGAGCACGTGAAGCTCGCCTACGAACGCGGCGACATCGTCGCGGTCAACGGCCGCAGGATGACCCCGGCGCAGGCGCTTGCCGAACTCAACCGCCTGGGCGGCAGGCACGGCGTGGGCCGGCTCGACGTGGTGGAGAACCGCT
>JACPEF010000079.1 GCA_016183675.1 Betaproteobacteria bacterium | reverse complement strand
AGCCGCCGCTCGGCCCGTCGTCGGGCAGCGTCGCGAGCCACACCGCCGTGTCCGCCCCCTGCGCGACCGTGCGCGGCGCGCCCGGGCCTCCCATGTCCGTCTTCACCCACCCCGGGCACATTGAGTTCACCAGGATACCGCTTCCCCTGACCTCGGCGGCAAGGGTGCGCGTCAGCGCGTTCAGCGCGGTCTTCGAGACGCGGTAGGCCGGCGAACCGACGTCCATATCGGACAACTGCCCCATTCCGCTGGAGACATTGACGATGCGCCCGTAGCGATTCTGTTTCATGAGCGGCACCAGCGCCTGGCACAGCATCAACGGGCCCAGCATATTGGTCTCGAGCGTCTCGCGGTAGGTCGCGATCTTCGAATCCAGCACGCGCGAGCCGCGGGGGTCGGGGGCGATTCCAGCGTTGTTGACGAGCACGTCGCAGCGTCCGTAGCGGCTCTCCAGGTAGGCAGCCAAGGCCGCGATGCTTTTCGCCTCGGTGACATCGAGGCGGTGGTAATCGACCTCAAGCCCCTCGTCAGCAAGCTTCCTGACCGCCGTTTTTCCTTTCGCGGCATCACGCGCGGTGAGCACGACCCGGATGCCGCCGCGGCGGGCGAGCTGGCGGCAGATCTCGAATCCGATGCCGCGGTTGGCTCCCGTGACAACGGCGACCCGCTGTTCCATCAAGTTAACTCAACCACAGAGGCACAGAGACACGGAGATAGACTTGAACAAGAAACACGAAATGCAAAGACACACCGGACGCCAGAATGATACCGGTGTGTTCTAGTCTCTTGCCCGCTTCGTGTCGTTGCATATTGAAATTTCTGCTTTTCTCTGCGCCTCTGTGTCTCGGTGGTGAAGGGTTTCAAATCTTGCCCACCTTCTTTTCGGGCCGTACCCACTCGTCGAACTGCTTCGCGGAGACGTAGCCGAGCGCGACAGCGGCATCCTTCAGCGTCGTGCCCTCCCTGTGGGCCTTCTTGGCGATCGCCGCCGCTTTCTCGTAGCCGATGTGGGGGTTCAGCGCCGTCACCAGCATCAGTGACTCGCGTAGCCCAGGTGTGGATTGAGCGCCGTGACCAGCATCAGGGAATCGCGCATGAGGCGATCGATGCGCTCGAGGTTCGGTTCGATCCCCACCGCGCAGTGCTCGTTGAAGTTCTCGCACGCGTGCGCGATGAGCTTCGCGCTGTGCAGGAAGTTGCGGACGACCATCGGCCGGAAGACGTTCAGCTCGAAGTTGCCCGAGGCCCCGCCCGCGTTGATCGCCACATCGTTGCCGAACACCTGGCAGCACACCATGGTCATGGATTCCGACTGCGTGGGGTTCACCTTCCCCGGCATGATCGAGCTGCCCGGCTCGTTCTCGGGAACCACGAGCTCGCCCAAGCCGCTGCGCGGGCCGGAAGCAAGCCAGCGGATGTCATTCGCGATCTTCATGAGCGAGGCGGCGAGCGTTTTCAGCGCGCCGTGGGCGTGCACCACCGCGTCGCAGGATGCGAGCGCCTCGAACTTGTTGGGCGCCGTGACGAACGGCATCCGGGTGAGCTTCACCAGCTCGGCCGCCACCTTGTCCGCGAATTCGGGATGGGCGTTGAGCCCGGTGCCGACCGCGGTGCCGCCGAGCGCGAGCTCGGAAAGGTGCGGCAGAGCCGCGTCCACGTGTGCGAGCCCATGGTCGAGCTGGGACACGTAACCCGAGAACTCCTGCCCCAGCGTGAGCGGGGTGGCATCCTGCAGGTGGGTGCGGCCGATCTTGACGATCCGCGCGAATTTCTTCGCCTTCCGGGCGAGCGTGTCGCGGAGCTTCCTGACCGCCGGCTTGACGCCGCGCTCGAGCGCGACCACCGCCGCGACATGCATCGCGGTGGGGAAGGTGTCGTTGGAGGACTGGCCCTGGTTGACGTCGTCGTTGGGATGCACGAGGCGCTTTCCGCCGCGCTCCCCGCCGAGTATCTCGGACGCGCGGTTCGCCAGCACCTCGTTCACGTTCATGTTGGTCTGCGTGCCGGAGCCGGTCTGCCACGTGGTGAGCGGGAAATGATCGTCGAGGCGGCCGCTGAGTGCCTCATCGGCCGCCTTTACGATTGCCTTGCCCTTCCTTTCATCGAGAACCCCCAACGCCATGTTTGCGAGGGCGGCGGCCTTCTTCACCAGCACCTGCGCGCGCACCACCTCCAGCGGCATCGTCTCGCCGGGGAAGCGGAAGTGGGCGAGGCTGCGCTGCGTCTGGGCGCCCCACAGCCGCTCGGCGGGCACCGCGACCGGGCCCATGGTGTCGTGCTCGATGCGCACTTTCTTCGCCATCGCGGCTCCCGTTTCAAAAAGCTTAAAGCATACGAAACCGCCGATATCTGCTTTTATCTGCGGTTCCTTCCGGGGTTCATTACAACAGTATGTTCTGCTCGCCGCGCTGCGCGCCCGCGTCCACGACGGTGAGCGCGGTCATGTTGACGATGCGGCGCACGGTGGCGGAGGGGGTGAGGATGTGCACCGGACGGGCGACGCCGAGCAGGATCGGGCCCACCGTGATGCCGTCGCCGGCCGCGGTCTTGAGCAGATTGAAGGCGATGTTAGCGGCGTCGAGCGTCGGCATGACGAGGAGGTTCGCCTCGCCCTTGAGCCGCGAATGGGGGAAGACCTGCCTGCGTATCTCCTCGGAGAGCGCGGCATCGCCGTGCATCTCTCCCTCGACCTCGAGGTTGGGCGCGAGGCTCTCGATCAGCGCGAGCGCCCGGCGCATTTTCCAGGCGGTCGGCGAGTCCGCCGTGCCGAAGCTCGAGTGCGACAGCAGCGCGACCTTCGGCGTGATGCCGAAGCGGCGGATCTCCTCCGCCGCGAGCACGGTCATCTCCGCGGTCTGCTCGGCGGTGGGATCGAAGTTGACGTAGGTGTCGCAGATGAACACGGTGCGCTTCGGCAGCAGCAGCATGTTCATCGCCGCGTAGTTCTTCACGCCGGGCCGCAGGCCGATCACGTGGTCGATGAAGCGCAGATGGCTTTCATAGCGGCCGACGACGCCGCACAGCATCGCATCAGCCGCTCCCATGTACATGAGCATTGCGCCGATCAGGGTGGAGCGCCGGCGCATCTCGAGCCTTGCGATCTGGGGCGTCACGCCCTTGCGCTCGGCGAGCCTGTGGTAGGCCATCGAGTACTCCCGATAGCGCGGATCGCTGTTGGGGTCAACGAGATCGAAGTCCTGGTCCCTCCTGAGCCGCAGGCCGAGCCGCTCGATGCGCATCTGGACGACTTCCGGCCGCCCGACGAGCGTCAGACGTGCCATGCCTTCGTCCACGACTACCTGGGCGGCGCGCAGCACCCGTTCGTCCTCGCCTTCGCAGTAGACCAGCCGCTTCGGCGAGGCCTTTGCCGCGTCGAACACCGGCTTCATGATCAGGCCGGACTGGTAGACGAACTGGTTGAGCCGGTCGTGGTAGGCGTCGAAGTCCGCGATGGGGCGCGTTGCCACGCGGCTCGCCATGGCGGCGCGCGCCACCGCCGGCGCGATCCGGCCGATCAGCCGCGGGTCGAACGGCCGCGGGAGCAGGTACTCGGGCCCGAATTTCAGGTTCTGCCCGCCGTAGGCCATCGCGACGATGTCCGACTGCTCGGCCTGCGCGAGCTCGGCGATCGCGTTGACTGCCGCGAGCTCCATCTCGCGCGTGATGGTGGTCGCGCCCACGTCGAGCGCGCCGCGGAAGATGAACGGGAAGCACAGCACGTTGTTCACCTGGTTCGGGTAGTCCGAGCGGCCGGTGGCGATCACCGCGTCGGGCTTCGCCGCCCGGGCCTCCTCGGGCCGGATTTCGGGGTCCGGATTGGCGAGCGCGAGAATCAGCGGCCGTGCCGCCATGCGCTTCACCATCCCGGGCTTGAGCACGCCGCCCGCGGAGAGCCCGAGGAAGACATCGGCGCCGTCGATCACGTCGTTCAAGGTGCGCGCCCTGGTGTCGATGGCGAAGGGCTCCTTCTCGGGATCCATCTCCTCCTTGCGGCCCTTGTACACCACGCCCTTGATGTCGGTCACGACGATGTTCGACCTGGGCAGGCCCATGTCCACGAGAAGTTTGAGACAGGCGAGCGCCGCGGCGCCCGCGCCCGAGGCGACGAGCTTCACGCTCCCGATCTCCTTGCCGACCACCTTGAGCCCGTTCAGGATCGCCGCGCCCACGATGATCGCGGTGCCGTGCTGGTCGTCGTGGAACACCGGGATCTTCATTCGCGCCCGGAGCTTGCGCTCGACGGTGAAGCACTCGGGCGCCTTGATGTCCTCGAGGTTGATGCCCCCGAAAGTGGGCTCGAGGCTGGCGATGATGTCGACCAGCTTGTCCGGGTCGCGCTCGTTCACCTCGATGTCGAAGACGTCGATGCCCGCGAACTTCTTGAACAGCACCCCCTTGCCTTCCATGACGGGCTTGGAGGCGAGCGGGCCGATCGCACCGAGCCCCAGCACCGCAGTGCCGTTGGTGATGACCGCGACCAGGTTGCCCCGCGCGGTAAGGTTGAGGGCTTCGGGAGAGTCCGCGGCGATCGCCTCGCACGCGGCGGCCACCCCGGGCGTGTAGGCGAGCGCGAGGTCGCGCTGGTTGATCAGGCCCTTGGTGGGAGCAATCGAGATCTTGCCGGGCGTGGGCAAGCGGTGGTATTCGAGCGCCGCCTTGCGAAGTTCGTTGTCCATTCGAGAGCCCGAAGATGAGCGCGCGCGTTGAGCGGCATCTCGTGTCCGTTCGAACGCGCGCAGTCAAACGGCGGCTACCGTTGCCGTTTGACCAAAATTATACCTTATGCCCCCCGCCCCATTTCTCGCCGGCGCGCGCGGCCTCCGAACCGTACAAAGCAAGCATCAAGCTACCTCGCGTCGGCCGCTTGCGCGTAGCCTCCGACTGGCGTTCGGCAAGGATCCAGTACTTCTGTGTCGGCTACCTTGCACACCTTCGCGGTCGCACCCGCAAGCGGGCACCTGCTCCACGCTCAGGCGTGCCCTCCTTGGTCGCATCCCCGAAAACGTCCGGGGCCCCTGCTCCACGCTCCGGCGCGCTTGTGCTATGTTTTTGCTGTCACTCGTTCACTCCGTCCCTTTATGGCCGACATTTCCCTCACGCCACGCGCCGAGCTCTATCCGGAGATCGAGCCCTACAGCGCCGGCATGCTCAAGCTCGACGCGGTGCACACCATGTACTGGGAGCAGTCGGGCAATCCGAAGGGAGCGCCGGTGCTCTTCCTGCACGGCGGGCCCGGCGCGGGCGCGGCGCCCGCCCACCGGCGCTTTTTCGATCCCGGGCATTACCGCATCGTCATTTTCGATCAGCGCGGCGCGGGGCGCTCGACGCCGTTGGGGGAGCTCAAGGACAACACCACTCGGCAGCTCGTCAACGACATCGAGCGGCTGCGCCAGCACCTCGCCATCGGACGGTGGCTCATCTTCGGCGGCTCGTGGGGCAGCACGCTCGCGCTGGCGTACGGCGAAGCGCATCCCGAGCGCTGCGTCGGGTTCATCCTGCGCGGCGTTTTCCTCTGCCGGAGAAGCGAGATCGAGTGGTTCATCTACGGCCTGCGCGCTTTCTTTCCGGAGCAGTGGCACGCGTTCGCCGGCCTCGTACCCGAGGCCGAGCGCGGCGACCTGCTCGCGGCCTACTACAAGCGGCTGACCGACCCCGACCCGGCCGTGCACATGACGGCGGCGCGCACCTGGAGCACCTACGAGGGCGCGTGCTCGACGCTGCTGCCGAGTCCGGAGACGGTGGCCTATTTCGCGGGGGACGGGGTGGCGCTGGGACTCGCGCGCATCGAGGCGCACTATTTCAGCCACGACATCTTCCTGCCGGAGAACGCGCTGCTCGGGAACGTAGCGCGCATCCGCCACCTCCCCTGCACCATCGTGCAGGGGCGCTACGACGCGGTCTGCCCGATCGCGACCGCGGATGAGCTGCACCACGCCTGGCCGGAGGCCGAGTACGTCGTGGTGCCCGACGCGGGGCATTCCGCCTGGGAGCCCGGGATCAGCGCCGCGCTGGTGAAAGCGACCGAGCGATTCAAGGCGCGCCGCTAGAATGCGCGCTCGCGGGGCGCGAGCCTCACGCCCGGTGACGAAGTGACGAGGTGACGAAGTGACGAATTTCTCGCGGCGCGGAAGTTTCCTCCGTCACTGCTTCACTACGTCACTGCGTCACCTACGGAATCAGGACGGTTGATCCCGTCGTCTTGCGCGCCTCGAGATCGCGCTGGGCCTGTGCGGCATCCCGCAGCGGATAGGTCTGGTTGATCCTGATCTTCACCGCGCCGCTCTTCACCACCGCGAACAGCTCGCTCGCCGCGCGCACCAGGTCCTCGCGCGAGGCGGCGTAGTGCAGCAGCGTCGGGCGCGTGAGGAACAGCGAGCCCTTCTGCGCCAGGATGCCCAGGTTGAACGGCGGCACCGCGCCCGAGGCGTTACCGAAGCTCACCATGAGCCCCCGCGGCTGCAGGCAGTCGAGCGAATCCATGAAGGTGTCCTTGCCCACGCCGTCGTAGACCACCGGCACGCCCTTGCCCTTGGTGATCTCCTTGACGCGAGCGGAGAACTTCTCGCGCGAGGTCACGATGACGTGCTTGCAACCGGCTTTCTTCGCGATCTCGGCCTTCTCGTCGCTGCCGACGGTGCCGATCACGGTCGCTCCCAGCGCCCTTGCCCACTGGCACAGGATCTGGCCGACACCGCCCGCCGCCGCGTGCATGAGGATCGTGTCGCCTTTCTTGGCGCGGTAGATGCGGCGGATCAGGTATTGGGAGGTGAGGCCCTTCAGCATCATCGCCGCGGCCGTCTTGTCGTCCACGCCGGCGGGGATCCTCACCAGCCGGTCCGCGGGCCGCAGCAGCACCTGAGCATAGGCGCCGATCGGCCCGGAGTACGCCACCCGGTCGCCGGCCTTGAGCTCCTTCACCTTGGGGCCGACCGCTTCCACGACGCCGGCGCCTTCCGAGCCGAGCGTGAAGGGCAGCGGCGTAGGATAGAGGCCGCTGCGCTGATAGGTGTCTACGAAGTTCAGTCCCACCGCGGTATTGCGCACCCGAACCTGGCCGGGTCCCGGATCGCCGACCGGGACCTCTTCCCAGCGCAGTTTCTCGGGTCCGCCGTATTCATGAACACGCATCGCATAAGGCATCGGGGTTCTCCTGGTTACGGAAACTAGGGCGCGTGATTAAACCACATTTCCGAAGAATACGGGGGCCGCTGCGGGCCCCCGCATTCTTTACTTAAATCGAATAGGATCTCAGTACGTCCTCTCGTCTTCTGCTGATCCTGTCCTCTGCTTATTCATGACGGCATCAACTTTGTTACGCGTCACAATGTTGCGGGATATTAGACACCCACAAGGGGGCGCAGTCTAATTGCCCCGCGTGTTGAACGGCGATGGTTTCGTCCGTTCGAACACGCGGAGTTAAACCGGCGCGTCGCGTCCGGCTTTAACGTTACTTGGCGTCTTGGCGGCTAAAAGTTCACCGGGCGCGCAGCACCCGCGACGCCCGCGCGACGTCGCGCGGCTTGACCCAGAAGATCGCGCCGTAGCGTCCCTTGCCGGCCGCGACCGCGTCCATCGCCACCATGTTGATGCCGGCCCTGGCGAGCTTGCTGCAGATCCCGGCGACCGCGCCGGCCTTGTCGGCGCCCTGCGCGAGGAAGACCGTCTTCCTCTTGCTCACCTTGAGTCCGAGCTTGCGCGCGGCACGCGTGAACTTGGTGACGTCGTAGGGGATGAAGTCCACCTGCGCGCGCCCCGCGTTGGGGAAGCCAGTGAACGCGAGCAGGTTAACGCCGTGAGCGGCGAGCCCGTTGAGCAGTCTCGCACCCTGGCCGGAACGGTTCGGGGTTCTCATGCTGAAGTAGGCGGTCTTGCGGATGTTCGTAGCCATGTTGGCCTCCTTTGGAATTGCGACTCCCGGAACACCGCCGCCGGTTGAGCGGCGGCCTGCCGTCCGCCTCGAATCGGCGGACTTAGAGTCTATAACACCATGAAACACACGTGCGTTGCTGCCAGAATTGGTGATGGCGCGAAGCGAGGTGC
>JACPEF010000022.1 GCA_016183675.1 Betaproteobacteria bacterium | reverse complement strand
TTTGGAATTTGAATGCGGCCCGAGAGGCGTCGGGTTGCTGCAGAGCGAGGGGCAGACGCGGCTCGGGCGGGGCATGGGGCGCTGGGATCGGTGTCGGCGGGCCGAGGGGGATGCGGCTGACTATGGCAGATGCCTGCGAACGGGTCAACGTAGCGGCCCAGGGCGAGCGCGGTTGCGATCGCAGCCTTTGGGCTCAATGCGGGGGTGCTACCGGATCGGGACGAGCCTGGTTGATCGCGGTGGGACGTGGGCGCGGGGCGTCACTGCGTCACTCCGTCACTTCGTCACCAGTCACGAGTCACCGGGTCACCGCCTGAGACGAAAGTAAATCTCAGGCAATTTGTTGGGCAGCGAGTTGATGTGGTCGAGCACGAGGTAGTGCCCGCGCCCGAAGATCTGCGGCAGGTACTGGTTCGCCATGGTGTCCACCGTGATGCAGAAGGGATGGACCCCTTTATTCACGGCTTCCTTCACCGCCATGCGCGTGTCCTCGTGGAGGTATCTCCGGTCCCCGCCGTCGTCGTAGTCCTCGGGGCGGCCGTCGGAGAGAATCAACAACAAGCGGCGGCGGCTCTCGATGCCCTCGAAGCAGGCGGTGGCGTGGCGGATCGCCGCGCCCATGCGCGTGGCGAGCCGGCCCGACATGCCGCCGATCTGGCTGCGGACCTCCTGCGAGAGCGGCTCGTCGAAACCCTTGATGGTGTAGTAGGTCACGTTGTCGCGGTATTTGGAGCAGAACCCGGCGATGGCGTACGCGTCGCCCACCTCCTCCATGCTCTCCGCGAACAGCAACACGCCCGCACGCACGCGGTCGACCAGCCGCCCGCCGCCCTCCGGCAGGTGCTGCATGATGGAAGTGGACATGTCGGCGAGCAGCGTCACGGCGATTTCGCGCTGGCGCATCTCGCGCCGCCGGTAGATCGCGGGCTTGGGCGAGCGCCCGGCCTGCTTCTCGACGATGTAGCCCACCACGGCGTTGAGATCCATGTCCTCGCCGTCGAGCTGCCGCAGTCGCGGAGCGAGCCGCGTCGGCTTTTGCGCCTGGATCGCCTTCTTCAGGCGCTTGAGCGCCACCGCGTACTGGTTCAGCAGGCGGTTCGTCTCCGTGATGTTCGATTCCGCGAGCTTCTTCTCCTGCACCCAGCTCCAGTTGCGCTTGTAGCGGCTCTCACGATAGTCCCATTCCGGATACGGGGTGCCCTTCTCGCCCGCGGGATGGCGCTGGCGCTTCTCCTCTGAACGTCCCGAGGACTGCGTGGAGGCACCGCTCGAATCGCCGAAGGCGGTGATCTCCTGCTTCTTGCCGCCGTCTTGCTGGTTGCCGCTCTCCGCGTTCTGCGGCGCCTCATTCTGCTCTTCGCCGCTCTCCTGCGGCTGCTGCTCACCTTCCGCGCCGGACTGCGTCTGCTGCTGCTGCTCCTGGCGCTGCTGCGGGTGCACCAGCCGCGTCGCGTTCGGCCCGCGCCCGGGAAGGTAGGCGGCGTGGAAGGCCTCGAGGTCGCTCACGCGCGGCAGGTCGTCGTTCGCGTAAATCGCGGCAGCGATCCGCCACGCGTCCGCTACCGTCGCCCCGGGATGGAGCAGAGGCGCGAAGCGTTCGTCGCGCACGCCGTCGTGGCGGCTCGCCGCCAGCGCCTGCTCGACGCTTTGCATCGCAAGCCCGTAGTAGACGCCGGTCTCGGGATGCCGCGCGCCGGAGCGTGCCGTGGCGAGCAGCCGCTGCAGATAGTTCGGCACGAGCTGCTGGACAAGGCAGTCGACCCGCAAGTCCTCGCACAGGTCGAAGATCAGCTGAAAACGCAGCGCGTCGTCGCCGTAGCGCGCGTAGAGCGGCGCCCACGACACCGGCCCCGCGTCGGGGAACTCCACGCCCGCGATCCCGAACAGCTCCTTCATCGCCAGCCGGTCGAAGGTCCCGAAGCGCATGTGCCCCGCGGCGTGCAGAGCCGCGAGCACCGCCTCGTCGCGGTTCGGCATCACCGCCGGGCAGTACATCGCCCGCCCGTCGATCTCGACGAACGGGCGCCCTTTCTCCGGAGACCAGCTGCTCTCCCGCAACTCGAAGCCGTGGCCGTACCACACATCGAGCAGCATCGAGAGCAGGCGGTTGCGCTCGGCGAGCCGGAAGCCGGGCAGGTTTTCCAGCAGGGGGGCAAGGCTCTCTTCGGACTCGAGCCGGAAATAGGCCTCGCCGCGCGCGCGCGCCGACTGCATGATGTCGGCGCCGCGCAGAGCCCATGGCAGGATCGCCTGCGGGCCGAGGAGGTTCCTCACGCGGATCGCGCCGGCGAGATAGGTGGCGAGCAGGAGCTTGCGCGATTCGAACAGCTCTTCCGCGGGCTGCGTCAGCTGCTCGATGCCGGTGATTCCCTGGCGCCCGGAGAGGTCGACCACCGGCGTCGTGAAGTACGCGCACCCGCTGTCGATCTGGCGCCCGCACCACACGAAGCCGATCTTGGCCCAGCGCCGCTGCCCGGCGTGGCCGAGCGAGCCGTAGGCGCGCGGCAGGTTTGTCATGAAGCCCTCGAGCGAGCGCCACGCGTTGCGCCAGCGCGTGAAGTGGAGCGCCTGCTCGGTCCACGGCAGGACCGTCTCGGACACCTTCTCCGCCTCGCGGCTGCCGCGAACGAAGGCCTTCCCCGCCTCGCGGTCGTAGTCGAAGAGCTTGCGGCACGCGAGGATCCAGGCGAGCGTCACGTCTTCGCCGTGGGGGCGGATCGCGGGCAGGGCCTGCTCGACCTCGCGGTGCGCGACGAAGCTCGCGTCGCGCAGCTGCGTGAGCTGCTCGCTGATCGCCTGCTGTTGAGAGCCGGTCATTACAGGAGAGGAACGTCCTTAACCGCCGATGGACCCCGTTAGAGGCCGGGCCTCTAACGGGGTAGACGCCGATAAACGCCGATAAAGCACCGGGCGATCGATGCTTCAGGGTTGATCTTATCTGCGTTCATCTGCGTTTATCTGCGGTTCCTCTTGCGGGTTACACAACAGACTTCAGGCGCCGAAGTGCGCGTGCACGACTTCCATCAGCGCCTCGGCGAGTTCCTCGTCATCGGTGATGGGATTGACCATCGCGACCTGGCACGCGGCGACGGGATCGAGCCCGGCGTTGATCATGTTGCCGGCGTACACCAGCGCGCGGGTGGAGGCGGCCTCCTCCAGGCCGTGGTCTTTCAGCAACCTGGCCTTGCGACCGGCGGTCACCAGCTGGTACGCGATCTCGGGGGCAATGCCCGGCACCTCGTTCAGGATGACCTTGCGCTCGATCTCCTCCGGCGGGAAATCGAAATGGATGGCAATGAAGCGCTGCTTGGTCGAAGGCTTCAAGTCCTTCAGCACCGTCTGATAGCCGGGGTTGTACGACACCACCAGAATGAAGTCCTCGTGCGCCTCGATCTCCTGGCCCTTCTTCTCGATCGTGAGCCGGCGCCGGTGGTCGGTGAGCGAGTGGATCACCACCGTCGAATCGGTGCGCGCCTCCACGATCTCGTCGAGGTAGCAGATCGCGCCCGCCTTCACCGCGCGGGTGAGCGGCCCGTCCTGCCACACGGTTTCCGCGCCCTCCAGCAGGAAGCGGCCGACCAGATCGGAGCTGGTCAGGTCCTCGTGGACGAGGTCCGAGCTGGTGAGGTCCTCGTGGCAGGAGACGGTGACGAGCGGGCGCTTCAGCTGGAACGCCATGTACTCGAGGAAGCGCGTCTTGCCGCACCCCGTCGGGCCCTTCAGCATCACCGGCAGGCGCTTCTTGTAGGCGGCCTCGAACACCGCGATTTCGTTGCCCTGCGACTCATAGTACGGCGCGACGTCGCCCGGCTGCGGCGCCTGCACGATGTCGCGTTCAACGCCGCGTATGCGGCTCACTGCTGTCTTCATTCAAACTCCCGCCAAATCCGGACGCTCAGCGCCGGGCTAACTCCGCGTGTTCGAACGGACGGATGACCGCCGTTCAACACGCGGCGCAATGTGGCGTGCCCGGAAAGTCCTTCAATATCGGTAGCTTATATCCAGGACCGTCTGCGGGCAAGAGATGATGACCCTGTCCTTTGGACAGCAACTCCGGGCCCAAGATTCGGACAAGAGCGGGCTTCGCCGATGTCCAATCCCGACTCTTGCATTCAAAGCACCACCGGCTTGTCCGGCAGCTCGTCGGCATCGGCGCCGCGCGCGGGGAAGTGGCGCGCGAGCAGTCCGGTAATTTCGCGGATTCCGTCCAGCGCCCCGTCCTCGTGGCGGCGCGCGCGGAATGCGGCTTCCATGCGCCGGCAGATCGCGTCCCACTCCTGCTGCGGCACTTTCGCGCTGATTCCGCGGTCGGCGACGATCTCGATGCGGCGGTCGACGAGCTGGAGGTAGATCAGCACGCCGCTGTTTTCCTCGGTGTCCCACACGTTGAGCCGCGCGAAGAGATCGAGCGCGCGCCGGCGCGGCGTGACGCCCCTCACCAGCGGCAGCAGGTCGAGCGCGGCCTCGACCGCGAAGCGCAGCTCGCCGCGGTGCGCGCGCTCCGATTCCTTGATCGCCGCCTCGATGCGGCGGAGCACGGCCCGCGGAAATGCACGGCGCACGATCCAGTCCGGGGCGAACAGATGTTTCAGGATGCGCGTTGCACTCATTTACCAGCTCCCCGATGCGCCGCCGCCACCCGAGCTGCCGCCACCGCCGCTGAAGCCGCCCCCGCCCGAGCTCCAGCTGCCGCCAGATGACCAGCTGTCGCCCGATGACCAGCCACCGCGGCGGTAGCCGTGACGGCCCGTGTCGACCAGGCTCACGACGAAGGCAACAGCGCCGACGACTGCCGCGACCAATGCGATGCCGACCACAAACCACGCGATGAAGCCGGCCAGAACGCCCGTGATGCCGGCGCCGGCCAGCCGTCCGACTAACACGCGTGCGATCTGGCTGATAACGACCACCAGCACCAGCCCGATGATCAGCCAATCGGCGTAATCGAAGAACGAGGCCCCGCGCTGCTGCGGCCGCGGGGGCGGGGGCAACGGCTCGCCCTCGATCACGCGCAGCATGCGATCCACGCCGGCAGCGATCCCGCCGTGGAAATCGCCCTGCTTGAAGCGCGGAACGATCTCCTCCTCGATGATGCGCTTCGCGATCGCGTCGGGGAGCACGCCCTCGAGCCCGTAACCGACTTCGATGTGGAGCCTGCGGTCGTTCTTGGCAACCAGCAGCAGAGCACCATCATCCACCCCCTTGCGCCCGAGTTTCCACTGGTCGAACACGCGGACTGCATACTGCTCGACGGGTTCGGGCTGGGTCGTCGGAACCAGGAGCACGGCGACCTGGCTGCCCTTGCGCGCTTCGAACGCGGCGAGCTTCTGCTCCAGTGCGCCGCGCTCGCCCGGGGAAAGCGTCGCGGTGAGATCGGTGACGCGCGCCTTGAGCGGCGGCACCGGTATTTGCGCCAACGTGACCTGAGGCGCAAATAACAACATTGCCGCGAGCAGCGCTCGCGGCAATGTTCCTTCGATCATGGGAGTTTACTTTGCAGGAACCGGAGGGGGCGCGCCGGGCGTGAGCTTGCCGAAATCCACTTTCGGCGCTTTGGCGATGTCCTTCTCGCTCTCGACGGTGAACTGCGGCTTCTCCTTGAAGCCGAACAGCATGGCGGTGAGATTGCTCGGGAACTGCCGCACCACCACGTTGTATTCCTGCACCGCCTTGATGTAGCGGTTGCGCGCCACCGCGATGCGGTTCTCCGTGCCTTCGAGCTGCGCCTGAAGGTCGCGGAAATTGGCGTCGGATTTGAGCTGGGGATAGCGCTCCACCACCACCAGCAACCGTGCCAGCGCGGAAGAGAGTTCCCCTTGCGCAGCCTGAAACTTCGCAAACGCCTGCGGATCATTGATGAGCTCGGGCGTGGCCTGGATCGATCCCACCCTGGCGCGCGCATTGGTTACCCCCAGCAGCACCGTCTGTTCCTGCCCGGCGAACGCCTTCACCGTCTCGACCAGGTTGGGGATGAGGTCGAATCGGCGCTGGTACTGGTTTATGACTTCGGCCCACCCGGCCTTGATCTGCTCGTCCGTGGACTGCAGCGTGTTGTAGCCGCAGCCACCAAGCAACACCGTCGCACCAATTAACGCCGTCGCAATAAATCGCCTGAACATGTCTGCCCTCCGCATAGATAGTCGTGAAGTCGTGAGATCGGGAAGTCGAGAGGTCGGTCCTCCGAGAAGCCGGGAGATCGTGAAGTCGGGAGATAGGGAGCTGGAAAAGCCGGGAGATCGTCAAATCGGGAGATCGAGAAAGGCCTTTGTATCGCCCTCCCGCACTCACGCTCTCACGTGTTCATGGTCTTTCGCTCTCACGCCCTCCCGCTCTCACGCTCTCCCGTTAAGTGGAGGCGGCGGCGCTTTTTGCAAGTCCTGCATGACGCGCACCGCAAAGCACAGATCCACCCACGCTTTTGCCTTGTCGGGAAGGTTGCGCAGCAGGTAAGCGGGGTGATAGGTGACGATCAGCGGGATGCCGCGATACCGGTGGATCCTGCCGCGCAGGCTGGCGATGCTGGCGTCGGTCGCGAGGAGATTGACCGCCGCGACCTTGCCGAGCGCGATGATGAGCCTCGGCCGGATCAGCTCGATCTGGCGGTGGAGGTAGGGCTCGCAGGCGAGCGCCTCGGACGGCTCGGGACTGCGGTTGCCGGGAGCCCTGCATTTGATCACGTTGGCAATGTAGACATCCTGCCCGCGCTTGAGCTGGATCGCCGCGAGCATGCTGTCGAGCAGCTTTCCCGCCTGCCCCACGAACGGCTCGCCCTGTGCGTCTTCCTCGGCGCCGGGGCCTTCGCCCACGAACAGCCAGCCGGCGTTCTCGTCGCCGACGCCGAACACCGCCTGGTTGCGCTTCTGGTGCAGCGGGCAATCGGTGCAGCCCGCCACCCGCGCTTTGAGTTCGGGCCACTCCATGCGCATGATCGCGGTACGGCGGTGGTCCGTGCCGGGCAGCGGTGATTCGAGATTCGGGATTCGGGATCCGGGATCCTTCGCCGATTCGGTGACCAACGCTTGCTGGGCCTCCGGCGCCGTTTGGCGCAAGCGCCAAATGGGCGTCAAGCCCATCTCCTCCAGCATGAGATCACGTCGCGTTTTCACCCATCTCCCATCACGCATCACGCATCACGCATCACGCATCACTGCAGTTCGAGCCGCATGACCACGGCATCCTCGCGGGCCGGGGCGTCCGGATAGTAGCTTTGCCGCACAGCGATCTCGGAAAAACCGGCGGCAGCGTAGAGAGAACGCGCCGCCTTGTTCGACGGCCGCACCTCCAGCAGGATCTTCTGCGCCGCGTAGTCGCGCGCGAGCTTCTGCACGAAGCTGAGCAGCTCGCGCCCCAGCCCCCGGCGCTGCCACGG
>JACPEF010000098.1 GCA_016183675.1 Betaproteobacteria bacterium | reverse complement strand
CGGCGCGATTTCCGCTCCCGCGATCGAGGCGCTCGCCAGGGGCGCCGCGCTCGCCGGCTGCTGGCTCAACACGGGTGAAGGCGGACTGTCATCGCACCATCGCGCCGGGGAGTGCGATCTCGTCATGCAGATCGGGACCGCCAAGTACGGCATCCGCGACCTCCACGGCAACTTTTGCCCGGATCGCGCCAGAGAACTGGCCAAAGTAGTCAAGGCCTTCGAAATCAAGCTGTCGCAAGGCGCAAAGCCGGGGAAGGGCGGATTGCTGCTCGCGGAGAAGGTGGCGCGCGAAATTGCGGCAATCCGCGGCATCCCGCTGCATCAGGATTCCATCAGCCCGAACCGTCATCGCGATATCGCCAACGTGGACGAACTGCTCGACAAAGTCGCCTATATTCGCGGGCTGACCGGCAGGCCGGTGGGTGTAAAGACCGCGATCGGCGGGTGGGCATTCATCAACCAGTTGTGCGATGCGGTGTTGCGGCGCGGCCTCGAATACGCGCCCGATTTTGTGACCATAGACGGCGGGGAAGGGGGTACCGGCGCAGCGCCGCAGGCGCTGGTCGACTACATGAGCCTGCCGATCGCCGAAGGCCTGCCGCGAGTGATCGATTCGTTGCTCGAGTCCGGACTGAAGGAACGCATCAAGGTGGTCGCGGGCGGCAAGCTCGTGACGTCAGCCAGGGCGGCATGGGCGCTTTGCACCGGTGCGGACTTCGTCAATACCGCGCGCGGATTCATGTTCTCCCTTGGCTGCATTCAGGCGCTGCGTTGTCACACTAACACCTGTCCGACCGGGATCACCACGCACAACAAGCGCCTGCAGCGCGGACTGGTGGTGGCGGACAAGTATCGCCGGGTGGCGAATTACGCGATCGCGATGAACAGGGAGATCGACATGATCGCCTATTCCTGCGGGCTGCGGCACGCGCGGGAGCTCAAACGCGAGCACGTGCGCATCGTGCAGACCGCGAACCAGAGCATCGCGATGAACATGCTCTATCCCTATCCCAAGGCGCGCGAGAAAGCGCGATGAGGCTAGCAGCCTGTCGGACTCAGCGCGTCCGACAGGCTGCTAAAAGCAAAACCGCCTGAGGGTTTGCGATAAAGCTCAACCAAATGAGCCCTCCTGGCCCATCGTTGGATTCACGAGCGGGGGTCGAACTCATGTCTCTAAAGTCCCTTTTTGCCGTTTTCTTGCAGGCGGTTTTGCCTCAGGAGTTTGCCGGATCGAAGTCCGGCAAACTCCTAGCGGGTCGGGCGGGCAAGCGGCGCGCCTTGCCAACCTCGCCGGCGCGGCACAAAATCGATGGATGGCAGCGCTCGTGTCGGGTTCGCTGGGAGCGCGGGCTCGAGCGGGTCCCACCTAACCCGGCAAAACGAAAGGAGGCGTCATGGCACGGCTTGTTAAACGCACCGCTACCGGGCCATACCGGATAGAGGTCGGGGGAGAGACGAAAGTCATCTGCGGCTGCGGGCTGTCCAGGAACCAGCCGTTCTGCGACGGCACCCACAAGACCACGGCGCGCACGGAAGAGGCCGACAAGCTCTACTGGTACGATGCCGAGGGCAACCGCAACGAGTGCGCCGACACCTTCCCCGGGATACGCACACCGTGAAAGGAGTCTGTCAGGCGTTCGCCGCGACAGACTCCTTAACTGAAAACACCCTGGCTGGAGCGGTGTGTAAAGGGGTTTTCATTAAGGATTTCGTCGGACGTCAGTCCGATGAAATCCTGGGGTCACTTGGTACCCTCGCGCCCGCAGCAGCGCGAGAAGCCCGCGGCAGTGCGTGATCCCGACGAAGGCGATCGCGTTCCCGCGTTCGAGGACCGGTGTCATCCGCTCGAGCAGGATGGGGTCCCGTTCTTCTATGACGGGCTCGCAGAAGGTCGGGAACGCGCGCGCCACGGCCATGAAGGCGGTGAGATCGCCCGCGAGATAATGCCGCACGTATTGCCGGCAGTAGGCTTCCCAGTCCACGCTCTTCAGAAAGCTCACCATGCGATCGAGAGGGACGCGGCCCAGCGTCTCGATCTGTTCCTCGATCGTTTCGAGGTAGCGCACGTCCTTGTTCATCGCGGAGGCGATCCGGGCGGCGTCGAGATCCACCGAGTAGATCCACCCGTCGCGCCGGCGAAACTCCGTCCAGATGTGGAAGAAGGCCATCCACGGTTCCAGCTGCCTGATCTCGGCGCCCAAGACGTCTTGCATGCCCCCGCGTAACTCCGGCCAGTAGAGCCGGCTCGCGCCAAGGGAAGGAGACCGGACGGCGAGCGCATCATGGATCTTGCGAAGCGTCTGCTCGTCCAGCGCATCGTAGAGGGAGGCGCCGCGCCTCGCCGATCCCGCCGCGATGACTTTTCGCCTCGAGACCTCGTCGAGCGGGCCTTCGAGCAGCACCGTGTCCGCGCCGCCGATGCCGTCGCGCAGGGCGGTATGGAACCGGTAGGGGAAGAAATGCGCGGTGCCGACGAGCACCGAGCGCCGCCCGCGCTGTTCGACCTCCCAGACCGTCCGGAGGTCCCTCTCGTTCGAAAACAGCTGGCGCACCCGGTCGAGTGTGAACGCCTCGAACGGCCGTTCCGTCTCGCGCTTACCGAGCCAGCTCATCCATCCCCTCAGCATCGAGGGAATCCTACGCCGGGCAGGTCCTCCCCGGCCACAATGGGCGGGGCCAATAAATAGAAAAGCCCCGCTGCGCGCCCGGCGCGAGGGTCGGCGGGCCGCGGGGCCGGGGATGCTGAACCTACGCGGTGATCGGCTCGATCGCGGGCTGCGCACCCGGGCGTCTGTCGGGCATCGGGCCCGGCAGACTCCCAAGGTCAATCACTTTCCCTGTTAAGCAGCCTGTCTCCGTGGCGTTCATCAAGAGCGATCAGGGAATCCTAGGACGCCCGTTCATGACGCCAGTTCGTCAGGCTGCTCGCGCCTACTTGATGTCGGGGATCGCGAATAGGTATCCGCCGAACAGCAGGAAGGCGAGGATCAGCGTCCACACGATGTTGAAGGCCTGGGCCCCGAGGAAAGCGAGGGCCGGTCGCCCGCCCTCCATCTTGGCCAGATCCCAGAAGCGCGTCTCCAGCCCGATTGATACGAACGCGAGCGCGAACCACCAGGTCCGGAACTGCGCCAGTGCTCCCTTGGTGCCGTCCACCAGACCGGTGGGCAGGAGGAAGGAGAACACGAGCGATGCCAACAGGAATCCCAGGATGAACTTGGGGAAGCGGTCCCAGATGATGACCGCGCTCGGCTTTTCCCCGGTCTTGGCGCCGGCCTTGAAGGTCCACCAGATGACCAGGATGAAGGCGGCCACGCCGATCAGCGCGTTCTGCGAGAACTTGACGATCACCCCGGTCTTCATGGCCGCGTCGCTGATGAGCGCGCCGGCCGCGACCACCGTGGCGGTCGTATCCAGCGTGCCGCCGAGCCAGGCGCCGCCCACGAGGTCGGGAATCCCGAACGTTTTCACCGCCCACGGCATGAGCAGCATCATGGGGACCGCGACGATCAGCACGAGCGAGGTCACGTACGAGAGCTTCTTCTTGTCCCCCTGGATCGCTCCGCACGTCGCGATCGCCGCCGATACGCCGCAGATCGCCACTCCCGAGGAGAGCATCGCAGCGAAGTCGTCATCCACCTTGAGCTTCCTCGCGAGCCAGAAACAGCCGTACCAGACGACCGCCACCACGAGAATCGCCTGGATGATCCCCAGCGCGCCCGCCTCCAGGATCTCGTAGAAGAGCAGGCCTGCGCCCAGGATCACCAGCCCCGTCTTGATGTAGAACTCGGTCTGGACCGCCGGCTTGAGCCATTCCGGCACGCCGATGGTGTTGCTGATCAGCAGGCCGAGGATCAGGGCGAAGATGACGTACTCAACGCCGCCGTCGATTGCCAGGCCGTTACCGGCCAGGAAACGTGACAGCCACGCCAGCACGAAGACCACGGGGAAGCCGATGACGAATGCTCCCACCGGGCCGCCGATCACGGCGATCCCGACCACGGCGACGATCAGCGCTGCAATCCCGACGTAGAGCGACTTCGAAAGATTGGCCCCGCTGAACACTCTTGCCGCGGCATCGGCTGCCGCTTGCCCGCGGATCTCGCCGCCCAACGCCGAGGGGACCGTGCGCTTGCCCGTCTTCTGCAGCTCGGCGGCGGCCTTTTCGATGCCCTTCCGGTCGCCCTTCTGCAGGGCGTCCTTCATCGCCTTGGACTTCGCGGCCAGTTCCTTCTGGCCTTTCGCCTCGGCTTCCTTCACGATCGCGTCGAGCGAACTGTTCCACCCGGGCGTGCGCGAGGCGATCTGCGCATCGGTCGTCCATCGGAACGAGATGCTGACGTTCCTCAGATCGAAGATCTTCCAGCTGAAGACAGCGAGCGTCGCTGCAATGATGAAAATGCCCAGATAAACCGCTACCCAGTCTTCCGTGCGCCATTCTCTTGCAGCCATGTGTGATCCTCCTTCTTGAATTCTTTGCACCGCTTCGCGGCGAAAGCGATATCGCGCCGGAGACGGGCAACTACGGGATTTTCTGCGGATACATCATGTGCTCCTCCCTGCCTGCTACGTTGAATCGGGTGTGCCCTGCGGGGGCCGCGGGCGACCTCGAACCCGTTTATTTCCCGGGGAGTGGAGCCGCCGCGGGTCGGACATGGCGCTCCGGCCTGCTCCTCCAAGAGTCAAGCGCGCTTAGTGTTCGTCGGCCCTCCCTGGAAGTCAAGTATGGCCCACGGTTTCACGCTCGCGCCTCCCCGGCGTGACCTTGGCGCACTGAAGTATAAATAACTTGAATGGCGGGTTTCGTTTTTCTAATAATGGCCTGCGGCAGGTTGCAGGCCATTATTGCAATGGCGAGAACGCGGCAGGCATCAGGATCTTGTTTTCCTGGGCGAGGAGAACGTAGCCTCTGCCTCCCCGTTTTTCCGCCAGTTCCGAAGGCGGCCATGCGCCGGTCGCCCGGGTCTTTTTCCGGATCTCGACGCGCTCGTCGAGCGACTTGTAGGGCCAGATGTGGACGAACTTGTTGAGCCCGCCGAGATCCGAGTACCAGATCGCGGTGACCGGCCCGAACTTCAGCCGCCCCTCGATCGCGTTTTCCCAGTTCTTGATGATGACGGGCAGCTCGCCCGAGGCGTAGGTGTAGGTGCGCATCTCGAAGTACGGGCCTACCTTCGCCGGCTTCAGCTCGGGCGAGATGGAAAAGGGGATAAAGATGTCCGAGCGCATGTTGAGGATGAACTCGCCGGCCTTGGGCGGCCAGGCCCCGTCCTTCACGGCGGCGGCGCGGATGCGGTTGCGCTCTTCCAGGTCCTTGTACGGCCAGACGTGGACGATCTGGTTGAGCGGCCCGATCTCGGTGTGCCAGAACGCGGCGAGCTCGGAATATTTCTTCCGCTTCTCGTAGGCCTCTCCGAAACGCTTTTCAAACTCGGGCACCGAGCGCGGCTTGAGATCGTAGGTTCTCACTTCGTAAATCATGGATCGTCCTTTCTTTGCAGAGTGGTGGATGGAAGATTCCGGGTCCGCTCTCCCGACGCGAGGAGTCCTGCGGCCCGGCATTGACCGTTGAAGCCGTCGCGCGTTGAGCGGTGGCCTGCCGTCCGTTCCAACGCGGCTCCGCTCCCGGTTTAACGCTAGTATACCGCCCGGCCGGAATCAGACGAGCCGGCGCTGCGGCTCGGTGAGTCGGGCAGACTCCGCGCGCGGCGCCGCGCCCAACCCGTCGGGCCCCGCGCCCATGCGGTTTCCTCAATGCTCGTAGAGCTTCTCCGGGGCCTTGCCGCGGAACACGCGGTAGGCGTAGACGGTGTAGCCGATGATGAACGGCAGCACGATGAGCGCGCCGGCCAGCACCACCTTGAGCGACGAAGGATGCGCGGCCGCCTCCCAGATCGTCATGCGGTCTATGATTACGTACGGGAACAGGCTGTATGCGAGACCCGCGAACGCGAGCACGTAGAGCGCCACGGCGCCCGCGAACGGGGCCCAGTGGGGCAGCGGGGCGCCTTTCCTGATCCGGCTCGCTGCGTGCCACGTCCAGAGCCACGCCAGCCCGCTTGCGAGCGGCAGCAACATGAGCGCGAGCGTGCGGGGGAAATCGAACCATTTATTGCGAACCGTTTCGCTCACGAGCGGAGTGGCGAGGCTTACCAGCGCGATGCCCAGCGCGACCCACAGCAATCCCCAGTGTGCCCAGGCGACCGCCTTTCTTTGCAGCTCGCCATCCGTGCGCCAGATAAGCCAGGTCGCGCCGAGCAGCACGTAGCCGCCGCAGACGCCGCCGGCAACAACCAGCCCGAAAAGAAAGTAGCCGAAGCCCGGCTGGAAGCCCGTGATGTAGCTCGCCAGCATGAGCCCCTGTGCGACGGACGCGAGAAAGGAGCCGAACCAGAACATCGCGTTCCACATTTCGCGGTGCCAGCCTTCGGCCTTCACCCTGAACTCGAACGAGACGCCCCGCAGCATGAGCCCGACCAGCATCGCGATGACCGGCAGGTAGAGCGCGGTCAGGACGATTCCGTGCGCGGCGGGAAAGGCGACGAGGAGCAGCCCGACGCCGAGCACGAGCCACGTCTGGTTCGCGTCCCAGAACGGCCCGATCGAAGCCACCATCCGCTCCTGCTCGGGCTCGCTCGCCGCCGGCATCAGCATGGCCACCCCGAGGTCGTAGCCGTCGAGGATCACGTAGGCGAGGATCGCCACGCCCATGAGTATCGTGAATAGGACGGGCAGATCGAGGCTCATGCGGGCGCTCCTTGTGTTACGGGAGCGGTTTCGCCGGACCCGACGTCGCCCCCGCCCTTGCCGGCAAGGTGGGTCAGCACCACCATATACGCGACGAGCATGAGCCCGTAGGTGATGACGTAGCTGGTGATGCTTGCCCCGAGGGCGGCCCCGCCGACCGGCCCTGCTGCGTCTGCCGTGCGGAGCACGCCCGTGACGAGCCAGGGTTGCCGGCCGATTTCGGTGACCATCCACCCAGCGAGCGTGGCGATCCAGCCGGAGAAGGTGAACCCGGCGAAGGTCCACAACAGCCATCTCGGCGGCGGCGCGCCTTTTCTCATCCGCCAGGTGCCGTACCACGCAAGCGCGATCATCAACACGCCCATGCCGACCATCAGCCGGACCGAGAAGAACAGGGGGACGACGGGCGGCGCATCCGGGGCGAAGGCATCGATGCCCTTCAGCTCCGCGTCGGCGTCGTGCCTGAGGATCAGGCTCGCGCCCTTGGGAATCTGGATCGCGAAATGGTTGCGCCGCTCTTTTTCGTTCGGGATCGCGAACAGCACCAGCGGCGCGCCCCTCTCGGTCTTCCAGATCGCCTCCATCGCTGCGATCTTGGCCGGCTGGTGCTCGAGCGTGTTGAGCCCGTGAAGATCCCCGACGAACGCCTGGACCGGAGCGAGCACCGCCGCGATGAGTATCCCCGTGCGCAGCGTTCGCGCCGCCGCCGTGTCGCGGGGCGCCTTGAGCAGGCGCCACGCGGAAAGACCCGCGATCACGAACGCGGCGGTAAGCCCCGACGCGAGCATCATGTGCGTGAAACGGTAGGGAAACGACGGATTGAAGATGACGCGCCACCAGTCAGCGGCGACGATCTGCCCGTCGGCGAGGCCGTGCCCGACGGGCGTCTGCATCCAGGAATTGAGCGCGAGGATCCAGAACGCCGAGAGCGTGGTGCCCGCCGCGACCAGCACGGTGGCGGTGAGGTGCATCCAGCCCGCGACGCGGTTCATGCCGAAGAGCATCACGCCGAGGAAGGTCGCTTCGAGAAAGAAGGCCGTCAGCACTTCGAACGCGAGCAGCGGGCCCGCGACGTTGCCCACCCGGTTCATGAAGCCGGGCCAGTTGGTGCCGAACTGGAACGACATCACGACGCCCGAGACGACACCCATGGCGAAGGTCAGCGCGAAAACCTTGGTCCAGACCTTGTAGGTTTCGAGCCACGCGGGCTCGCCGGTGCGCGCGTACTGGACACGGAAATAAACGAGGATCCAGGCGAGCGCGATGGTGATACTCGGGAAGAGGATGTGAAACGCGATGTTCAGCCCGAACTGCGCACGGGCGAGCAGCAGGACGTCACCCGTTTCCATAGCCTAGACCAGTCTCAAAAACCCAAGAAGCATTTAACCGCAGATAAACGCCGATTAACGCCGATAAAACCCTTAAAACAGGCCACGGAGGACACAAAGTTCACAGAGTATGATCCGCGATCCGTGATTCGCGATCCGCGATGGGTAACGAACATCCTGCATCCCGTATCCCGCATCACGCATCCTGCATCGAATTTTTGATTTTCCTCTGTGTTCTCTGTGCTCTCTGTGGCAAGAGCTTTTCGTTTTGTTTTTGATGTTATCTGCGTTCATCTGCGTTCATCGGCGGCTCAATGTGTTCTTGAGGCTTCTACTCTCATCCGCCGCTCAGCGCGCACACGATCATCACCTCGTCGGCTGCGCGCAGCGGAACCGCGAGATTCCGGATCTGCTCGCGATTGACGAAGATCTTGATGTGGCGGCGGATCTCGTCCTGCTCGTTGACGATGCGGAAGCGGATGCCGGGATAACGGCGGTCGAGTTCCGCAAGGAGCTCGCCGACGCTCGCGCCGCCCGCCTGCACCCGGTTCGCCTTGCCGGTATAGCTTGCGAGCGGCGAGGGAATATAGACCGGCACCGTCATGACCCGGCGGCCTCGATCGAGTAGATCTCGGGCAGATGGCGCGCGAGGCAGGCGAAGCGCCTGCCTCCGTCCACGCTGCCCCAGAGCTCTCCACCGGTGGTTCCGAAGTAGATGCCGGCGGGCTCGCGCGTGTCGGCGGACATCGCCTGGCGCTTGACGGTCCACCAGGCCTGCGCGCGGGGCAGCCCGCGATCGAGCCGCTGCCACGATCTGCCGCCGTTGCGCGTAACGTAAACCGCGGGCTTGCCGTCGGGACTGACACGCGGCCACACCGTGGTACCGTCCATCGGGAAGACCCACAGCGTATCCGGGTCGCGGGGATGCAGCACCAGCGGGAGACCGATGTCGCCGACTGTTTTCGGCATCGCTTCGCCGATGCGCACCCAGCGGCCTTCGGCCCGCTCCATGCGGTAGATGCCGCAGTGGTTCTGCTGGTAGAGCCGGTCGGGCCGAAGGGGGTGCAGCCGCACGCAATGCGGATCGTGGCCGTACTCCGGGTAGGGGTCGGGCAGAAAATCGGCGCGGCAGCCCTGGTTGAGCGGCTGCCACGAGTGTCCCCGATCGCGCGTCTCGAACACGCCGCCGCTCGACATGCCGATGTACAGGTGGCGCGCGTCGCGCGGGTCTATCAGTATCGAATGCATTTTGGGACCGTCGGGCGTGCCGTCCTGCGCTCCGCCGGTCCACTTCTCGCGCATCGGGTTCTCGTTGAAGCCCGCGATACCTTCCCACGTCATGCCGCCGTCCCCGGAGCGGAACAATCCCTGCGGCGAGGTGCCCGCGTACCACACGTCGGGTTCCGATGCGTGGCCGGGCGAGAGCCAGAAGACGTGATCCACTTCGCGCTTGGCCTCCGCGGCCTGCGCCTTGGGGAACGCGGGCGGGCGCTTCGCCTCCTGCCACGTCCGGCCGAAGTCGAGCGAGCGGAACACGGTCGGCCCGAGGTGTCCGGTGCGCGCCGCCAGGAGCAGGGTGCGGCGGTCGCGCGGATCGAGCACGACGTGATGGACGATGTTGCCGAGAAAGTGCGGGCCGGCGAGCCGCCAGCGGCGGCGATCTTTCGAGGATTCCAGGAAGAACGCGCCCTTACGGGTGCCGACGAGCAACGTGACCTTGGCGCGGGCTGCGGGTAGCGCGCGTCGCGGTGCGGATCGCGATTTTCGGGGCCTGGGCACGGCGGTTCTCCTCAAGGGGCTCTGGCGATTTTACGCTGCCGGGACGTCACTCTATGCGGGCAATGCCGGGCGCGCGCGACGGCCAGGAGCAGAAAAGCGATTTGAAAACGGGCACTTGAAAACGGGATAACCTGCCCAATATCCATTAAATCCGGACGCCTTCGCGCCGGTTTAATTGCGCGCGTTCGAGCGGACAGCGATACTGCCGTTCAACGCGCGCTGGTCAAAGCGTTACGACAACAGCATGCGCTTCGAAAAGTTCACGACCAAGTTTCAGCAGGCCTTTGCCGACGCCCAGAGCCTGGCGGTGGGCCATGATAACCCGTACATCGAGCCCCAGCACCTGCTCGCCGCGTTGGTCAACCAGCAGGAAAGCGGCACCACCTCATTGCTCGCGCGCGCCGGCGTCAACGTCGGCGGACTGCGCTCGGCACTGAAGAGCGCGATGGACCGCCTGCCCAAGGTCGAGGGAACGGGCGGCGAAGTCAACGTCTCGCGCGAGCTCTCGAACCTCCTCAATCTCACCGACAAGGAAGCGCAGAAGCGCGGCGACCAGTTCATCGCGTCCGAGCTCTTCCTGCTCGCGGCGGTCAACGATAAAGGCGAAGCCGGGAAGCTGCTGAGGCAGCACGGCGGCAGCCGCGACGCGCTCGAAAAGGCCGTCAATGCCGTGCGCGGCGGGGAGACCGTGCAGAACCCGGAGGCCGAGGGAAGCCGCGAAGCGCTCAAGCGCTATACCCTCGAGCTCACCGACCGCGCGCGCCAGGGCAAGCTCGACCCGGTGATCGGGCGCGATGACGAGATCCGGCGCGTGATCCAGATCCTGCAGCGGCGCACCAAGAACAACCCGGTGCTGATCGGCGAGCCCGGCGTGGGCAAGACCGCCATCGTGGAGGGGCTCGCGCAGCGCATCGTCAACGGAGAGGTTCCCGAATCCCTCAAGAGCAAGCGCGTGCTGGTCCTCGACATGGCGGCGATGCTCGCGGGCACCAAGTACCGCGGCGAGTTCGAGGAACGGCTGAAGTCGGTGCTGAAGGAAATCGCGCAGGACGCCGGCCAGACCATCGTTTTCATCGACGAGCTGCACACCATGGTCGGCACCGGCAGGGCCGAGGGCGCGATCGACGCAGGCAACATGCTCAAGCCCGCGCTTGCGCGCGGCGAGCTGCACTGCGTCGGCGCGACCACGCTCGACGAATACCGCAAGCACGTCGAGAAGGACGCGGCGCTGGAACGGCGCTTCCAGAAGGTGCTGGTGGACGAGCCGACGGTGGAAGACACGATCGCCATCCTGCGCGGGCTTCAGGAGAAGTACGAGGTCCACCACGGCGTGGACATCACGGATCCGGCGATCGTCGCCGCGGCGGAGCTCTCGCACCGCTACATCACCGACCGCTTCCTGCCCGACAAGGCGATCGATCTCGTTGACGAGGCGGCTTCCCGCATCAAGATGGAGATCGACTCCAAGCCCGAGGAGATGGACAAGCTCGACCGGCGCCTGATCCAGTTGAAGATCGAGCGCGAGGCGGTGAAGAAGGAAAAGGACGAGGCCTCCCGAAAGCGCCTGGCGCTTCTGGGAGAAGAGATCGAAAGGCTGGAAAAAGATTACGCCGACCTTGAGGAAATCTGGAAGGCCGAGAAGGCCCAGGTCCAGGGCTCGCAGCACGCCAAGGAAGAGCTCGACCGGCTGAAGAACGAGATGGAAGCCGCCAAGCGCAAGGGCGATTGGCAGACGGTCTCCGAAATCCAGTACGGCAAGATCCCGCAGCTCGAGTCGCAGTTGAAGCAGGGCGACAAGCCGAAGAGCGGCAAGCCGCGGCTGCTGCGCACCCAGGTGGGCGCCGAAGAGATTGCGGAAGTGGTGTCCCGCTGGACCGGCATCCCGGTATCCAAGATGATGCAGGGCGAGCGCGAGAAGCTCTTGCAGATGGAGGACAAGATTCGCCTGCGCGTGGTCGGGCAGGACGAGGCGGTGAAGCTGGTTGCGGACGCGATCCGCCGCTCGCGCGCCGGTCTGGGCGATCCCAGGCGCCCCTACGGCTCATTTCTGTTCCTGGGTCCCACGGGCGTCGGCAAGACCGAATTGTGCCGCGCGCTCGCCGAGTTCCTGTTCGACTCGGAAGACCACATGGTCCGGATCGACATGTCCGAGTTCATGGAGAAGCACTCCGTGGCGCGGCTGATCGGCGCGCCGCCGGGATACGTGGGCTATGAAGAAGGCGGCTACCTTACCGAGGCCGTGCGAAGGAAGCCCTACTCGGTGATCCTGCTCGACGAGGTCGAGAAGGCGCACCACGATGTCTTCAACGTGCTGCTGCAGGTGCTGGACGACGGCCGCATGACGGACGGGCAGGGGCGCACCGTGGATTTCAAGAACACGGTCATCGTGATGACCTCCAACCTCGGCAGCCAGATGATTCAGCAGATGGCGGGCGACGACTACCAGCTCATCAAGACCGCGGTCCTGGGCGAGGTGAAGGCCCAAATGCGGCCCGAGTTCGTGAACCGCATTGACGAGATCATCGTGTTCCACGCGCTCGATGAGAAGCACATCAAGGCAATCGCGAAGATCCAGCTCTCCTTCCTTGAGAAGCGGCTCGCGGGCATGGAGATCCGGCTCGACGTGAGCGAGGCGGCGCTGAAGGAGCTCGCCGCGACCGGCTTCGACCCGGTTTACGGCGCGCGCCCGCTCAAGCGCCTGATCCAGCAGAAGCTCGAGAACCCGCTCGCCAAGGCGATCCTCGAGGGTCGCTTCGCGCCCAAGGACGCGATCCGCGTGGATCACAAAAAGGGCGGCTTCACCTTCGACAAAGTCCCGGCCGCCGCCACCGCCGCGGCCTGAACCGGCGCCCGTCCCGATAGGGGGACACAGCAAAAACAGGGCGTTTGCGCCGGAACATGGGGCGATGCTTGAGGTCGCCACGCGCATGCTGCGGTGCCGCGATGCATTCAAGCGTTGACTTAGCCGCGCGGCGCGTGTAAAAAAAGATCAGGGTTGCGCACCACCCCCGATCGGGTACCAGGTCCGGGGCAATTGAAATTCCGGGCGACCGTCCGGATATCAAGCGGTCCGTTCCGGCGGTACGCCGGGACTCGCGTCGCTCCGAGGCGGTGGAATGCCGCCAGCAAGAGTGTGCCGCTCTACGGCGGCACTGCGCCGGATAATCCGGACGCCGACAAGCCCCGCGATGCGGGGCTTGTCTTTTTGCTCAGCCTGCATCCGCAGGAAGGGCAAGGCATTGACATGGCGTTCGACACCAAGCTGCTGCATATCTTTTCGCGCCTGCTCCACGAGGCGGTGCAGCGCGCCGATTAGGACGTGAATCTCGGTTTGCACGGGGGCGCACAGCAGGCCACGGCGGCACAAGCCGCTCCCCGAAGAAACTGAACTGACCGGTCTGCCGCGCCAGACCGTTACAGCTCCACTCTTCGCCAATACCCTGTGAGCTCGAGGTAGCCGAGCCCGACTGCCTTGCCGTCGCGCAGCGCGCGAACGGCGCCTTCCCAATAAATTGTACCGGTAGAGGCACGAGTGTCGTGTTCCTGGTCGTCGAAGAGCGGCTCGATCGCGAACTCGCGATCGCCCGCTCTTACCAGGAACGATACCGGGTAAGTTGTACCGGTACGCGCCGATCGCCATTCACGGCGCGGGACGAAACGCACTTCGTCCGGTAAAAAGACCTTGAGGCGGCCATCGGGATGGCGGAGGGCGCCGCCGGCCCAGAAGCTGCCGCCTTGCTGGTCGCGCATCCGGAACGCCATCAGCGCGCCGCCGTCCGCGAGGTTGATGCCGATCCAGTCCCAGCCGACCGCTTGTTCTGCCATGTAGCTCGAGGACCATTCGTGGTCGAGCCAGGCGCTGCCGGTGACGGCCTTGGGCGCCCCGTCGCGCGCGATCGTGCCGCTCACCTTGAGATGGGGCAGGCTGTAGTAATAACTCGCGTGTTCCGGCGCCGGCCCCTTGCGGCTGTAGCCTTCCTGCCCCTGGTTCAGCGGCGGCTGCGTCACGGCAAAGCCGAGCTCCATCGAGAGCTGGCGGCCCGTTATGCGCGCATGGTAGGAATCGCCCGCCTGCTCGAGTCTCCAGTCGTAGATCCAGGCACCTGTGCGCCCACGGTCCGCGCCGGCCAGTCCGAAACCCTGGCGCGCCGCGCGCTGGGCGTGGATCAGCCGGCCGCGAAAGGGGTCGGACAGCGCGGCATGCGCGATCATGATCTGGCGCGGCGTAAAAGCGCTGGGGTTGTCGTGGTTCAGTTCCGGTCGCGCGCGGAAGAAGGTGATTTGGAAGCCAAGCGGCTTGGACGCCTCGTTCAGCCAGCCGGTGACGTACCACCATTCCAGACGGAAGTCCGGATGGCTGCCCTCGTCATGCGGGAAGCGCAGGCGATAGCCCGGCACCACTGGCGCGAACGCCGTTTGAGCAAAAGCAAACCGCAAAGGCGCGAAGGCGCAAAGAGATCCCACACAAAGAGGGGCGATTAATAGCTTTCTTCGCGAATTCCTTTGCGTCTTTGCGTCTTTGCGGTTCATGTTCTTCACCAGTCTTCGCGGACGGCGCGAATCACGTCTTCGCGCATGGCCGCACGCCCGCTGCACACCGCCGTCGCAACGGCCGCGGCGACGATGATCGCGGCGAGCCCGGCGAGTGGCAGCCAGGGTATTTGCATCTCCATGCTCCAGTGGAAGGACTGGCGATTGACGACGTGGATCAAGATGAGGCTCACCACCCATCCCACGGCGAGACCGAACGCCGTGCCGAGTGCGGCCAAGAGCGCCCCCTCGCAGCCCAGCATTGCGCCGATTTCGAGCCGCGTCATGCCGATGTGGCGCAGCACGCCGAACTCGCGGCGTCGCGCGAGCGCCTGCGCGCTGAAGGAGACGCTCACGCCGAACAACCCGATCAGGACCGCGGCGATCTCCAGCGCGTAGGTGATGGCGAAGGTGCGGTCGAAGATCTTGAGCGATATCTCGCGCACCTCGCGCGTGGTGGCGATCTCGATGGCGGCTTCCGGGAGCCGCCCGCGCAATGCGCGCTGCGCGTCGGCGAGGGATGTGCCCTTCGCGAGCCACAGCGCGGTGTCGTTGACGAGCCGGTCGCCGGTGATCTGCACGTACAGCCCGCGGTTCATCGCGATGGCGCCGTTCTGGCGCGCGTAGTCACGCCAGATGCCGGCCACGGTGTAGAGAAGCGGCGTGTCTCCGATCGGCAGCCGCACGCGGTCCCCCGTGCGCAGGCGGTAGAAATCGGCGGCGACCTCCGACACCCACACCGGCGGCGGCTCGTTCGCGCGCGGGACGTAGGACGGACCGGTCAACGGCAGCAACTTCTCGACCGTGCCGGCTTCGACCGGGCCGGCAAGGAGGGTGACCGGCGGGCGCTCCGGGGCGAGCAGCAGGTTCTGGCTGCGTATGAACTCGGCGCGCTCGACGCCGGGGGTAGCGGCGATGCGGGCCTGCTCCTCGGGTGTGAGGAAGGCGGTTTCGCCGAAGCGGGCCGCGCGCAGATAGAGGTCGGCGGGAAGCATGCGCTCGAGCCACGCTTCGAGCGATGTGCGGAACGAGCTCACCATGATCAGCATGGAGACCATGAGGCTCACGCTGATGACGATGGCGGCGACGCTGATCGCCGCCTGGCGCGGGGTGGCTTTCAACTGCGCGATCGCGATCGCGGCCGGCGCGCGCGAGGGCAGGGGCAGCCGGTCGAGACATGCTTCCGCGAGCCGCGGCATGACGAGCACCGCTCCGAGCAGGATCAGCGCGATCGAGACATAGCCGGCGATGGGCAGGTCGTTGATGGCGGGAGCGAGCGCGAGCAGCAGGCCGGCGGCGATCGCGGCGATGCCCCACGACAACGTGCGCAGGTTCCTGAGCCCTTCCTCTTCGTCCCCGGCGCGCAGCGCCGGCGCCGGGGCGCGGCGCGCGGCTTCCCACGCGGGCGCCGCCGCGCCCAGGACCGCATAGAGCACGCCGAGCGCGAAGAACAGGGCGAGCGCCTGCGGCTCGGCATGGAGGCTCGCGGCGATGCTGCGGAAGTATCCCGCGCCGAGGTCGGCGCCGACCAGCGACAGGGCGTAATAGGCGAGGGCGTAACCGAGCAGCACGCCGAGCGCACCCCCGGCGACCCCGATCACCGCGCCTTCCGCGACGAGCTGCGCGGCGAGCGCGCCCCGCGTGACGCCGATCGTGCGCAGCAGCGCGAACTGCGTGCGCCGGCGCAGGAGCGCCAGCACCTGCGACGAGAAAACGAGGAACGCGCCCGTAAAGAGCGCGATCAGCGCCAGCATGTCGAGGTTAAGGCGGTAGGCGCGCGTGAGGTTCGCGCCCCGCTCACCCTCCGTTTCCGGCGTCGCCGCGTGCACGCCGAGCGGGAGCATCGCCTGCAGCGCGCGGCGGAAGGCTTCGAGGTCGGTCCCGGAGTTCAGGCGCAGGTCTATGCGATTGAGACGCCCGAGCCGTTCGAGCCGCCATTGAGCGGAGGCAATGTCCATCACGCCGATGCGCTGGCGGTAGGCGCCCTGCGGAAGCACGCCAGCGACGTTGAGAGCGAGCGTGCGCGTGCCGACATGGATCCTGAGTTCGTCGCCCGGTTTCAGTCCCAGCCATTCGGTGGCGGCAGGCGAAAGCAGGATCGCATCGGCGTCAAAGAGATCGCTGACAAGGCCTCTCCGTTCCGGCAACAGGGCGGGTTGCACCTGCGCCGCGCGCAGTGGATCAAAGCCGATGATCTTGAGGCTGTCCTGGCGGCCGGCGAGCGGCACGTCCAGCTCCAGGGCGGGATTCGCCGCCTCGACCTGGGGCAACCGCGATAGCCGCGCGTAGAGCGCTTCGTCGAAACCCGCGCGCGGGCCGCGCACCACGAGATCGGCCTCGCCGGCGAGGTGCCGCGCGGCCAGTTCGAATTCGTTAAGCGCGCTGGAGTTGACAAGGTGAACGGCGACGCCGAGCGCCACGCCCAGCGCGATCGCGGCGATCGCGAGCACGGTGCGCCCCGGGTTTTCGCGGAACGGTCCGACGACGAGCGCATAGAGCGGCAGCCAGCGGCCGGTCGCGAAAGCGCGCGCAAACGCGGTCATCGGAGGCAACCTCTAACCGCAGAGGACGCGGAGGACGCCGAGGAAAAACGAAAAACTTGAATGAACCACCAAGGCGCCAAGCCGCCAAGAATTTTCAGTTTAGGAATCACTTCTGTGTTCCCTCCGCGTCCTTGGCGTACCCTTTGCGTCCTCTCCGTTAAAGCTTTTCTTTCTTTGCCGGGCGGAGCCCGTCGGCCGTCAGCGTCAGCACCCGGTCGGCGGTCGCCGCGGCGAGCGCGGAATGCGTCACGAGGATGCCGGCGCCGCTTTCGCCCTTAACCTGCTCGCGCAGCAGCGCGAGCACCTGCGCCGCGGTCTCCGGGTCGAGATTGCCGGTGGGCTCGTCGGCGAGCAGCAGCAGCGGCCGGTGCACCAGCGCGCGGGCGATGGCGACGCGCTGCATTTCGCCGCCCGCCAGCTCGCGCGGATAGGCGTCGGCCGCGCCCGCGAGCCTGATCGCTGCAAGCATCGCGGCGACGCGCTCCGATGCCTGCGCCGTGTCTGCGCTGTTGAGGAAAAGAGGGAGGGCGACATTTTGCGCCACGGTGAGATGCGGCAGCAGGTGAAACGCCTGGAACACGAAACCCATACGGTTGCGCCGCAACACGGTGCGGGCGGTGTCGCCGAGCGCGGTGAGCTCTGCGCCGTTGAAAACGATGGTGCCGCTGTCGGGCAGGTCGAGCCCGGCGATCAGGTTGAGGAGGGTGGACTTGCCGACGCCCGACTCGCCCATGATCGCGAGGTACTCGCCGCGTTGCACATCGAGCGAAATGTCGCGCAGCACCTCGCGCGGCCGCGCGCCGCCGAACGACTTGGAAAGGCCCCGGATCGATAACACGACGCCTATTCTAGGCCCGGCCGATCCGCACGTACCCGGCTATCCCGCGAGCCGGGTCGGAATCCAGACCTCCGAGTGCAGCGTGCGGTGCACCGGGCACTTGTTGGCGATCTCGAGCAGGCGCGCGCGTTGCGCATTATCCAGGCTGCCCTCGAGCTCGATCTCGCGCTCGATGCGGTCAATCTTGCCTTCCCGGGTCTCGCATTCGGAGCAGTCGGTGGCGTGCACCTTGTCGTGCCTGAGCCGCACCGTCACCTTTTCGAGCGGCAGCTGCTTGAGATCCGCGTACAGGCGAACCGTCATCGAGGTGCAGGCGCCGAGCCCCGCCAGCAGCAGATCGTAGGGGGACGGTCCGGTGTCGGCTCCACCCACGCCCGGTGGCTCGTCCGCGCGCAGGCGGTGTTTGCCCACGGTGATCGCCTGTGCGAATTTGCCTTCGCGCGTTTCGGACACCGTGACGATCCCCGGATCCCCTGCCGCAATGGGTCGCGCTTCCATCACCGGCGCGCCGAGGTAGCGCCCCGCCCATGCAGCGAGCACTGCGGCGACATACGCGGCGTCCTCCCTGCGCGTCAGCAGGTGGTCGGCGTCGTCGAGCGAAACGAAGCTCTTGGGGTGCTTCGCCGCCATGAAGATCCGGGCCGCGTTTTCTATGCTGACCGTGGTGTCGCGCGGTGAGTGGAAGATGAGCAACGCCTTGCGCAGGGAGCCGATCGCATCGCGGCTGTTCTGGCTGCCGAGGTCCTGCAGGAACTGCTTCTTGATGCGGAATTTACGGCCGGCCAGGTCCACTTCTGCTTCGCCTGAGGCTTCAATCTCCGCCACAGCGGGCGCGAGGAGGTGCTGGACGTGACCGGGATCGAACGGAGCGCCGATGGTGGCTACTGCAACCGTCGCCGGGATCTCGCGGGCGGCAGCGAGCACCGCCGCGCCGCCGAAGCTGTGGCCGATGAGGAGTTTCGGTGCCTGGTGGCTCTGTCCGAGCCAGTTCGCGGCGGCGACCAGATCGGCGACGTTGGAAGAGAAGTTGGTGTTGGCGAAATCGCCCTCGCTGCCGCCGAGCCCGGTGAAGTCGAAGCGGAGCACGCCGAAACCGTGCGCCGTGAGTGCCGCGCTGATGCGCGAGGCCGCGAGCGTGTCCTTCGAGCACGTGAAGCAGTGCGCGAAGAGCGCGAAAGCCGCGGGCTTTCGGGGCGGGAGGTCGAGGCGGGCGGCGAGCTGCAAACCGAGCGCGCCGGGAAAACGAATCATCTTCGGATCGTCGTTCATGGGAAACCTCCGATGAGCGCCGATGATGGTAGCACGGGGCTTTCCACGCTCCCGCGGGAACCAACTCCCTGCCTCGATGCTCACACTGCCAGATGATATGATTCGCGCTGTTCGTCGCGGCGCACGCAATGAACGCGACAGGAGGAGAGTCGATGAAGCATCTGACGCGCAGGACAGGCTGCCTGCTGCTCGGCGCACTGGGGATCGGGCTCGCGGCCGTCGAAGCCGCAGCCCAGGCCTATCCCGCGCGGCCGGTCCGGGTCATCGTTCCGTTCTCGCCGGGCGGCGCGGCCGACGTCCCGGCGCGCATCATGGCACCGGAGATGTCGAAGGCGCTCGGCCAGCAGGTGGTGATCGAAAATCGCCCCGGCGCGGGCAGCACCATCGGGACGGAAGTCGCGGCGAAATCCGCGCCGGACGGATACACGGTGCTGCTGGTATCCAACACGCACGTGATCAACGCCAGCCTCTACAAGAAGCTGCCCTACGACCCGGTCAACGATTTCACGCCCGTGCTGCAATTCGCGACTTCGCCCAACGTCCTGGTGGTTCACCCCTCGCTTCCCGTCAGGTCCGTGAAGGAGCTCGTCGCGCTTGCGAAGGCGAAGCCCGGCCAGATCGACTATGCTTCCTCCGGCAACGGCAGCTCTCAGCATCTGTTCACGGCGCTGTTCACCTCGCTGGCCGGCGTCAAGATGAACCACGTTCCGTACAAGGGCAGCGGACAGGCAAGGGCCGATCTGCTGGCCGGTCACGTGCCGGTCGGCGTTCCGGGGATCGCGAGCGTGATCAACGACGTGAGAGGCGGCCGGCTGCGCGCGCTCGCGGTGACCAGCGCCAAGCGCTCGCCGCAGCTGCTCGAGGTGCCGACGATCGCCGAGGGCGGCGTCAAGGGCTATGCGGCCGACCAGTGGCTCGGTTTCCTCGCCCCCGCGAAGACGCCGAAGGAGGCGATCGCGAAGCTCAACGAGGCGGCCGAGAAGGTGCTGTCGCAGTCCGCCCTGCAGAAGCAGTTCCAGAACATCGGCGCGCAGGCGGCCTACCTCGCTCCCGAGGAATTTGGCGCGCTGGTGAGGTCGGAGCTGCCGAAATGGGGCAAGGTCGTCCAGACGGTGGGACTGCGGGTGGAGTGATTTCCGGCCAGGCCAGCGCATGGCCGTGGTGGAAACGGAGGGTGCGCGTCACGCCCGCGTGATCAACACGACGCGTATGATAAAACGAAACAACGAGGAGGGACCATGAAGAGAAGCGTTCGTATTTCGCCGGTACTCATCGTACTTTGCCTGCAGCTTGTCGCTGGCGCGGTCGCCGCGCAGGATTATCCCAACAAGCCGGTCCGCATGATCATTCCGTTCGGCGCGGGCGGCTCGACCGACGTGCTCATACGCATCGTCGCGACGAGGCTGCCGGAAGCCCTGGGCCAGCAGGTGGTGATCGACAACCGCACGGGAGCCGGCGGCTTGATCGGAACGGACATCGCGGCGAAGTCGAATCCCGACGGCTACACGTTGCTTGCCACGGGAACGCCGCACACCATCGTGCCGAACCTGTACAAGAACGCACCGTTCCATCCGCTGAAGGACTTCGCGCCGATCATGCAGATCGCGAGCCAGCCCTACGGGCTCGTGGTGCATCCCTCGCTCGGCGTCAAGTCGGTGAAAGACCTGATCGCGCTGGCGAAGAAGCAGCCTGGCAAGCTCGACTACGCTTCCTCGGGCCAGGGTGGCGCGATGCACCTGTTCCAGGCGCTGTTCGTCAACATGGCGGGCATCAACGTGGTGCACGTCCCGTACAAGGGCAGCGGGCCGGTGCGGTCCGACCTGCTGGGCGGCCAGATCAAGATCGGCTGCCTCGGCCTCTCGAGCATCATTCACCACCACAGGGCGGGGCAGCTGAACATCATCGCCGTGACGACCGCCAAGCGCTCGCCGGAGCTGCCAGACATTCCCTCCATCGCGGAAACCCTGCCGGGCTACGATGCGTCGCTGTGGACGGGGTTGCTCGGGCCGCGGGGAACCCCGGCGGTCGCCATCCAGCGCATCCACCGTGAAGTCACGAAGCTGCTCCAGACGGCGGAGGTGCGGAACGCGTTCCAGCGGGCGGGGACGGACATCATTGCCACCGATCCGAAGGCTTTTGCCAGGTTCGTCCAGGCCGAGAACGACAAGTGGGGCAAAATCGTGCGCGACCTCAAGCTGCACGTCAACTGACGTTAAATGCGGACGCCACGCGCCGGTTTGACTAGCGCGTCGGGGGGCGGAACAGGGGCCCCGGTTTACCGGGGATGTGACCAAGGAGGGCACGCCGAAGCGTGGAGCGGGTGCCCGCTTGCGGGTGCGACCGCTGAGGCGTGCAAGGCAACCGACACCTTGGTGTGAATAACTTTCCGATTGCGCCTCGGAGGTTGCTCGCAGGTGGCCGACGCGATTCCCTTCAATACTTGCCGATGAAGTTTCAGAGGCCACCCGTGTTCGAACGGACGGAACGATCGCCGTTCAACACGCGGATAGTCCGATCATCCGTCACGCCCCATGGAGTCGGGAGATCGTGTGATCGGGAGGTTGGGGGACCGAAAAGCCGGGAGATCGTCAAATCGGGAGATCGCGAGATCGAGAAAGGCCTTTGTATCGCCCTCCCGCACTCACGCTCTCACGTGTTCATGGTCTTTCGCTCTCACGCCCTGACGCTCTCACGGAACTTGTCGCTCTCACCCTCTCACGCCCTCGCGCGCTGACGCCCTTACGAGCTGTCCCCTGTGTGGTGCTTAGCGAACCGGCTCACTATCGCACTGAGCCGATTCTGAACGACGCTTTATCCTGCTCATCCAGCTGTGTGATGAGCCCAGTCTCCCACGCAAGATACTGTTCGGCCGCCTTGCGGTTGCCGGCGTGGCGATCGTGAACGAAGAAGAGGTAATCGATGCACTCGGCGTCGGCGGGCCAACCGGGGGAGGATTCCACTGGCAAACCGGCCTTCGTCCACGACGCGAAGCCTCCCTCAAGCACGCGAACGTCTGAGACGCCTGCCTCCGCGACTTCCACCGCCCCCAACTGCGCCACCCCAAGCTCGTCGGCAACCAGCACGATAGATTCGGGTCCGCCCCTGGCGGCAGCGGCCAGGCGTGGCCGGATGCTCCACCGGCTCCCGGGAACATGCGCCTGGCGGAAGCTCATGCTGGCGCGCAGGTCGAAGACGCTGTATTTCAACGATGCCAACGCCGCAAAGAGCTCGGCAGCAGAGATGGCTCCGGGAAGTGGGAGGACGGGCGGGCGCGGTGCCGGCACGGACACCGCCGAACGGACTCCGCCTTCGAGCACATGGGCATCGCAACCGAGCTGCTTGAGCCAGGACGCCACCGTCGGTGCGCGCACCTCTTCGGAGTCGGTCAGGACAACGCGCGCGCCGCGCACGCCGATCCACTGGTCGGTGGCCTGGATCAGCTGTCCGCCCGGCGCGTGGATCGCGCCCGGCAGCGAGCCCGCGGCGAATTCCTCGGGCGTGCGCACGTCGCAGAGGTAGGTCGTGCGCTCTGGATCGTCCAGCCATTTCTGAACCAGGGTCGCGTCGATGAACTGAACGTTAAAGCGCTCGGCGAGGGCGCGGGCGCGTTTCCGGAGTCCGGGTAGTTGCTTCTCGTCGATATGATCCGGGTAACGCCGAGCGCTTCCGCGCTCGAGCTCCAGCCCGGCGAGGAACCAGCCCTGCGTGCCGTTCTCGAGGGCATAGACGGAATTGGGGATGCCGAAGTTGATCAGCGTCTGCGCCCCGATGATGCTGCGCGTACGGCCGGCGCAGTTGATCACGATCTTGGTCTGCGGCCGCCTGGCGATTTCGCCGATGCGGTAGGGGAGTTCCGCGTTCGGGCAGCACACTCCGCCGGGGATGTTCATCTTCTGGTATTCGGAATACGGCCGCCCGTCCACGACGACGACGTCCTCGCCGGCCGCCTGCATCCGGGCCAGTTCCTGGGCGGTGATGCGCGGAGTGTGATAGGCGCGCTCGACCAGTTCGCCGAACATCTTGCTCGGGACGTTGACGCCGGCGAACAGCGCGTAACCGGCGCCCGCCCAGGCGCGCGTGCCCCCGTCGAGGACGGATACATCGGGGTAGCCGATGGCGCGGAGACGACGCGCGGCAGGTCCAGCAACCCCGAGCTCCCCGTCGTCACACAGCACGACGCGCGTCGAGCGGCGCGGCACGAGCCGCGTGACATCGAGCTCGAGGCGGCTGTACGGCAGGGAGACGCTGAAAAGCAGGTGCGATTCGCCGAACTGGCCGGCCTCGCGCACGTCGAGCAGCGCAATCTCGGCCCCGTCGTGCAGCATCGCCTTGAGTTGTCTCGCGGAAACGGTTTTCGGCATGGGCTAAAAATTGAACCGCCAAGGCGCCAAGCCGCCAAGGAAAT